>NZ_JBEPPY010000008.1:0-188225 GCF_040547575.1 Marinobacter sp. MBR-99
TTCCCTATCGGAGTATTGGTCCCAACCACCCTCGATCATCAACGCTTCATGAAGCGCAAGCGAGTGCGGGTCTGCTATTTTGGTCACGTCCGTGTTTCCACAAGGTGTTAATCGGCACAATCCATGCCTATAGTGTTGGCAAATGTAGCGGAATTACCATAAAAATCCAAGCCAGCACTGAGCATGTTTTGGGCATGACGGAAATCCATCGTTGTTTATCGATGGATTACCGTTTCCCATTTTAAGCAATATAGATCAGCGACTTAGTCGCTCCTGCAAAACGCTGTTTTCATAAAATCTAGCTAGACAACTGCTCGAATAATCCACCGATGGAAAGGCTATTACCGAGTCTAAAAACGGAAAGAATATCGGTCCTGTATTACTGAAATCCTCCTGGGGACCAGAAAATTGTTGGGGCCACCTAGCGGATTGCGGCAACTACACCAAGTCAAGAAATGTTAAACTTAAAGGTTGTTGTAAATTATTGTTATTAATAATGGAATTAAGACAACTCCAGAGAAAACTGAAAGGAGAAGCCATAACCCATCAAGGTTCTCCCTATCGTGCGCAGAGTTGACGGTTTGTTCAACGTTATCTCGATTCTCTACGGTGTTTGGGGGCTGGGTTAAATGGATCTCGTCTTTTAACGCTTGGACTCGAAATTCTATGTAGAGAGATTTCGCCTTTTCAGGTTGCCCGTTTGACTTTGCGACAGCTTTAGCCCACAGACCATGACGGATGATGCCTTTATCGTATTCCTCAAAAACCATTTTATATAGATTTTCTTCGTCAACCCTGGCCTGAGCTGATTGCTTTTTCAAAGACTCAAACAAAACTCTTCTCCGTGAACCTTTGTCCTCTAGATACTCAGGCACTGCCCTTCTTTACGCCACATCAACTTTCCGCGATTGAAAAAGTCAGGCCCACCGAGTCTATGTATATTACAAATACGATCTCATAGTAAGGGATATTGGTCCAGTTGACGTGTTGCTTCAAATAAATCCAAAGGAGGATGGGCGATCAAACGGCTAGGAGTGTGTCTAGGATGTCTTCTTGTTGTATTTGCAAAAAGGAGAAACTATGTACAACACGCGTCAAACAGCCGGCTGATCAACACCGGAACAGCGGTTTCCACACGCAGAATACGGGCGCCCAGATGCACGCTCTGGCATCCGGCCTCTTCCAGCTTACCCACTTCGTAATCGGTAAAACCGCCTTCCGGCCCGATGCACAGGGCTGCCGGCTCGTTCAGGTGAACGGGGCAGGGTGCGCTGGTGCCGGGATGCGCCACCAGTGCGATTTTATCTGCCAGCAGGGCCGGTAGTTCGTCTTCCACAAAGGGTTTGAACAGCTTGCGGATATGCACCTGTGGCATCACCGTATCTTTGGACTGCTCAAGGCCCAGGGTCAGGTTTTCCCTCAGGTTCTCCTCTGACAGCCACGGCGTTTGCCAGAAACTCTTTTCTACCTTGTAGCTGTTGATCAGCCAGATATCCTTTACCCCCAACGACGCGCAGGTTTGCAACACGCGGCGAAACATCTTCGGCCGAGGCATGGCCAGGATCAGGGTCAGTGGCAGGGGCCGCGGTGGGCGTTGGCTCAGCGATACCCGGAGTTCTGCTTCTGTGTCTGTCAGGGTCAGGATCTCACCGGTGCCCATGGCGCCGTTGACCCGGCCAACCGGAATCTGGTGGCCGGTACTGGCTCTGAGCACGGTTCTCAGGTGTTCAAGGCGGCGGCCGCGGAGCAGCACCCGGTCTGTGCCGGTGAAGTCTTCCTCGAACAGCAGCGCCAGGTTCATGCGGAGTCGGACTCGCCCTCAGAGGCGTCATCTACCCGGCGGTGTGCCAGGCGCCCGAACAGGATGCCGAATTCAAACAGAATCCACATGGGCACCGCCAGCAGGGTCTGGGAAATGATGTCTGGCGGGGTCAGCAGCATGCCGATGATAAAGCAGGCCACCACCACGTAGGGGCGTTTTGCGGCCAGATCCTGGGGTGTGGTGGCACCTGTGAGGATCAGCAGTACTGTGGCAATGGGAATCTCGAAGGCCACCCCGAAGGCAAAGAACATTTTCAGAACGAAGTTCAGGTAACTGCTGATGTCAGGCAGCTCAACTATGCCCTCGGGCCCGATGGCGGTAAAGAATCCGAACACCAGTGGGAACACCACAAAGTAGGCAAAGGCCGCGCCGGCGTAGAACAGGATGACCGAGGTAAACAGCAGGGGAAACGCCAGGCGTTTTTCATGGGCATACAGGCCTGGCGCCACGAAGCTCCAGAGCTGATACAGGATCACCGGGATGGCGGCAAATACCGCCAGCACCAGAGCCAGTTTCAGGGGCGCAAAGAACGGCGAGGTAATGTCGGTGGCGATCATGGTCTGGCCCACCGGTAGCAGCTCGCGCAGGGGTAACGACAGCCAGAGGTAAAGGTCGTTGGCGAACGGGTAGATAAAGGCAAAACATACGATCACCGCCAGTACCATTTTCAGGAGCCGGTTGCGCAATTCGAGCAGGTGCTCGATCAGGGGCATTTCCTGTTGTTCAGGGGGGATCGGGTTACTGCCTGGGTTACCACTCATGAACGATTATCCGAAGGCCGTTCTGATGTTGTGCTGCTGGCCTCGCCGCTGGTCTCGTGATCGGCGCTGTCGCCTTGCGGAGCGGGTTGCGAAGGCTCGGCGGGGGGCTGATTCTTGCTTTCTTCGCCTGCGATCCTGCGGGTTGCCGGTGCGGGCCGTGGTTTGCGGGTCTCGCTATCTGGCAGAATCATGTGTTCGTATTTCTTGGCTTCATCGAGGGCACCGCGAACAGTTTTCTCCATGTCGTCCAGGCCGACGTCACCGGCCTTGCGGAGTTCTTCCCGCAGCTCTTCTGCCTTGAGCTGGCGATCCAGTTCCGAGGTGAACTGGCCCACCATGCGCCGCGCGCCGCCAATCCACCGGCCGGCAGCCCGGGCGGCGGTAGGCAGGCGCTCGGGCCCAAGCACAAGCAACGCAATGATGCCGCAGATCAGCAGCTCAATGAAGCCAATATCGAACATTCAGGCGGTACTCAGCTTTGCTTTTCCCGGGGCTTCTCTTCGGCCGGGGCTTCAGTTTTCTCAGCCTGCTGCCCTTCCAGCGTGCTCTGATCGGCGGATTTTTCCTCTTCGTCGCTCATGGACTTCTTGAAGCCACGAATCGCGCCGCCCAGATCACTGCCGATGTTGCGCAGTTTCTTGGTTCCGAACAACAGGATGACGATGCCGAGTACGATTAAAAGTTGCCAGATGCTGATACCCATGAGGGTTCCTCGTTCAATTGTTGCTGTTCCATGACATTGTACGCCAACGGCGGCCGTTCGCGGAAATCCCCGTTAGGGGTACCTCTTTACGAGTTCCGCGACGCTTTCTCTTCAAGGCCTGACAGGTCGAAACGACTGGCCAGTTCATCAATCACATCTTTTGGTCCGAGCCCGAGCCGGGAAAGCATCACCATGCTGTGAAACCACAGGTCGGCCGTTTCGTACACCACATCCCGGGTGTTCCCGGACTGCTCGGCGTCTTTGGCGGCCAGCAGTGTTTCGGTGCACTCTTCGCCCACTTTCTCCAGAATCTTGTTCAGCCCCTTGGCGTGCAGGCTAGCCACGTAGGAGGTTTCCGGGTCGGCTTGCTTGCGGGCTTCAAGTACCTGGGCCAGGCGTTCCAGTACATCACTCACGGTCTCTGCTCCTCAATCACTGCCGTAGATGGCGTTCGGGTCTTTCAGCACCGGTTCGGCGCTGACCCATTGGCCGTCTTTCAGGGTCCGGTAAAAACAGCTTCGCCGACCAGTATGGCAGGCAATGCCGCCTTTTTGTTCCACTTTCAGCAAAATGACATCGGCATCGCAGTCTAGCCGGATATCCCGGAGTACCTGCTGGTGCCCGGAGCTTTCGCCCTTGCGCCAGAGTTTGCCCCGGGACCGGGACCAGTAAACCGCCTGGCCTTCCTCAACGGTCAGCTTCAGGGACTCGGCATTCATCCACGCCATCATCAGGATGTCGCCGTTGTCGGCATCCTGGGCGATGGCCGGCACGAGGCCGTCTTCTGTCCAGCGAATCTCGTTGAGCCAGTCAGGCTGTACGACGTTAGCGGGGGAATCTTGCATTTTTATGAATCCTGATAAATCCATTCGTTTAACGGCTGCCCCGGAGCATGACCGCGCCGGCAAGGGCAAGCAAGGCCCAGCTCCAAAGTGGCGCATTGGCCGCCAGCTGCATGGCCTGCTCCTGAGTGCCCGCCAGGGCTGCGGCGGCGAGTACGGCGGCAATGAAACCCCGGCGCCACCGGCGGTCGCTGCGCTGTTGCTGCTCTTTCATTAACTCAAGCGTAGCGCGATTCTGTTCTTCCGTTGGGCCGCTGCTTCGAAGCTGTAAGAGCGCATCATGAACCAGTTGCGGCATCTCTGGCGACTGTTCAAGCCAGGCCGGCAGGTGCGTTTGCAGCGATTTGATCAGCCCTGCGGGGCCAATGCGCTGTCGCATCCAGTTCTCCAGGAACGGCTGAGCGGTGCTCCACAGGTCCAGATCCGGGTACAACTGGCGGCCCAGGCCCTCGACGTTCAACAGGGTTTTCTGCAGCAGTACCAGCTGCGGCTGCACTTCCATATTGAAACGGCGGGCCGTCTGGAACAGCCGCAGCAAGAAATGGCCGAAGGAGATGTCTTTCAGGGGCCTCTCAAAGATTGGCTCGCACACGGTACGGATGGCTGCTTCGAATTCATTCACCCGGGTGTCGGGCGGCACCCAGCCGGACTGTATGTGCAGCTGGGCCACCTGGCGGTAATCCCGGCGGAAGAAGGCCAGCAGGTTACGGGCCAGGTAGCTCTGGTCGTCTGGCGCGAGGGTGCCCACAATGCCGAAATCGATGGCGATGTACTTCGGGTCAGCCGGGTTGGAGACGTCGACAAAGATGTTGCCCGGGTGCATGTCGGCGTGAAAGAAGCTGTCCCGGAACACCTGGGTGAAGAAGATCTCCACGCCTTTTTCGGCCAGCACTTTCATGTTAACGCCGGCCGCTTTCAGGCTGTCTACGTCGGCAATGGGGATGCCGTGAATGCGCTCCATCACCAGCACGGATTTGCTGGTGTAGTCCCAGTCGATGAACGGGATGTAGATCAGCGGTGAGTTGTCGAAGTTGCGGCGCAACTGGCTGGCATTGGCGGCTTCGCGCTGCAGGTCCAGCTCGTCGTGGATGGTGGCGTCGTAATCGGCCACCACGTCTACAGGGTGCAGGCGTTTGCCTTCAGACCAGTATTTTTCCAGCAGGCCGGCCATCAGGTACATCAGGCCAAGGTCCTGGCGGATCACCTTGTCGATACCCGGGCGCAGCACCTTGACCACCACTCTCTGGCCATTGGGCAGGGTGGCGGCGTGTACCTGGGCCACGGAGGCCGAGGCCATCGGGTCCGGGCTGAACTCGGCGAACAGCTCCGACACCGGCGCGCCCAGGGATTTCTCGATGATGCCCCGGGCCTGGTCGCTGGGGAAGGGCGGTACCCGATCCTGCAGTTGTTTCAGGGATTCGGCCATGTCGTCGGGCAGCAGGTCCCGCCGGGTGGAGAGAATCTGGCCGAATTTGACAAACACCGGGCCGAGTTCTTCCAACGCCAGTCGCAGCCGGTCGCCCCGGCTCAGTTTCGGCTGGGGGAACAAGTGCCAGGGCGCCAGCAGGAAGAAAATCTTCAGCGGTGTGGGCAGTTCCGCCAGCGGCAGAAACGTGTCGAGCCGGTAGCGGCAGAATACCCAGGCAATTCGGAACAGGCGTTGCAGGCGGGTCACAGGGTCTCCGTATCGTTATCGCTGCCGGTACTTTCCAGTTGTGTCAGTCGGGCTTCCAGGCGTTCAGTGCGCAGGTTGAGCTGGTCAATGTCCTGGAACGTCGCTTCCAGCTCCCTGCGACCTGGCAGGGCCTGGCTTTCTTCGTGCAGATACTCTTCCAGGTTGGCGCTCATGGCATTCGCAGCCTGCCGGCTCCAATGCACGGCACTGCGGATGCGCTTGCCCAGAAAATGCGCAGGAAGGTCGCCCAGGTGTCGCGCCATGGCCGCTTCCCAGTCCGGTTCCAGCTGGTTCAGGGCCCGCTGCAGCTGGTGAGCAAGGGCGGTATTGCCATGGACGCCCAGACGCTTGTCTGCAAACACCCGGTCATCGCCCAGGGCCAGGGCAACAAAGGCCATGGGGCGGCCGGTAATGACCAACTCGGGGGCATCGGCGGGCTGACTGCGCACCTGAACCCGTTCGCCCACACGCTCCAGGGTCCACGTCAAAGGGACCGGTGCGCTGATGTTGAATTGTGCCGGCCCGGTCAGAGCGTCCAGCAGGGCCTGCCGGCCAGCTGTGTCCAGCTCCAGTGCCCGGTTGAGCGCGATCTCTACGATGGCGCTGGCAGCGGACAGAAGGGTCGGGCCGGGGAACATCAGGGTTTGATTCCCACATGCAGGGCGACAATGCCGCCAGTCATGTTGTAGTACTTGCAGTTCACCAGGCCGGCATTTTCCATCATACCCTTCAGGGTTTCCTGATCCGGGTGCATGCGAATGGATTCGGCCAGGTATTTGTAGCTTTCACTGTCGCCGGCAATGAGCTGACCCATCAACGGCAGGGCGGTGAAGGAGTAGGTGTCGTAGGCTTTGCTCAGCAGTGGATTGGTGGGCTTGGAGAATTCCAGCACCATCAGCTTGCCGCCGGGTTTCAGGACCCGGGCCATGTCCCGCAGGGCCTGGTCTTTGTCGGTGACGTTGCGCAGGCCAAAGGCGATGGACACGGCTTGAAAGCTGTTGTCCGGGAACGGCAGGTGCTCGGCGTCAGCCTGTACGTACTCAATGTTGCCAGCGTAGCCCCGGTCGGTCAGCCGGCTGCGGCCTACCTGCAACATGGAGGCGTTGATATCGGCCAGCACTACCTTGCCGGACGGGCCGACCAGGTCGGAAAATTTCATGGTCAGGTCGCCGGTGCCACCGGCAATGTCCAAAACCTGATGGCCGGGGCGAACACCGCTGAGCTCAATGGTGAAACGCTTCCACAGCCGGTGGATGCCCATGGACATCAAATCGTTCATGAGGTCGTATTTGCCGGCCACGCTGTGGAAAACTTGAGCCACCTGGCTGGCTTTCTGGCTCTTGGGTACATTGCGGAACCCGAAGTGGGTTACGTCGTCCTGGCCGTTGCCGGGGGTGCCCGGTGTTTGCTGCTCGCTCATGGGTGTTGGTCCTGTCAGAATCTCAGGTTGGTATTCTAACCTTTGAGGGGTTGGCTACAAGTTTATTGCCGACTTACACTGTAAATCCGTCTCCAAACAACCGAGAAAACTGATCCATGTCTGTCATTGATATTCATCGTGCCCATTCCCTCGACAAAGCCCACGCCCGTGAGGCGGCAGAGACTCTGGCGAAGGACCTGTCGAAGCAGTTCGATGTCAATTACCAGTGGGAGGGCGATCTGCTCACGTTCAAGCGCAGTGGGGTAAAGGGCCATCTGGACCTATCCGACAGCGATTTGCACATCCGTCTGGAGCTCGGGCTGATGCTGCGCCCGTTCAAATCCCGTATCGAGCAGGAAATTCACTCGCAACTGGACCAGATTCTCACAGCCTGAGCCCGGTTAAAGGTTGCCCGGTACCGAGAAGGGTTCCGGGTGGCTCGCCAGTATGTTCTCCATCACCTGTTTTTCCCGGCCGATCAGCCGTTCAATCAGCACGTCGACATCCTCCATCTTCCGGAATGCGCTGTAGCCCCGGTGCAGGAAACTGTGCAGATCGCCCAGCTCGGCCATTTCCGCCGGCCCCCGGCTCATCGACAGCAGCCAGCCCAGGGTGCGGTTGCGCACGTAGCGGTCCAACTGCTGGCCAGTGTCGGCCACCAGTTCCAGTTGCCGGCTGCGGATGCTCAACTGGCCGCTGGCCCGATAAGCGTCGCAATAGTCGCTGGTGGTGATTGAGGCGGTACTCAGGTTGTGCCGGTCAAACCATTGTGCCAGTTCAAGATCCAGGCTCTGGGTGACCAGGTTCAGTTCAACCAGCCCGGCGAAGGTGCCCAAGAGATGGTCTGGTAGCCACTTCACCATCTTCGGGAAGACCCGGTCGATGTTATCGTCCCGTTGGGTCATGCCAGCAGGGGCGTAAAGGTCTGTCAGCAAGAATTCCAGGCCAGTGTGATAGCCAGGGTTCTGGTAAAGGTCCTGGTGCGTGGCTTTCAGCCGTCCCGCTTGCCAGTCGGCGATGCGGCGGGTGTCTTCCAGCAGGGGGTGGGCTGACTTGAGCTGGCGAAAGTCGTGGTATTCCAGTAGCAGGCGTTTAAGCCGGTGGGCGTTTTCTGAATTCACGTCCGTTGTGACCAGGCGCTCACGATACATGCAGGGGCTCCAATAAAACCGGCGACAAGAGGCATGGCCTCAGAAAAAGGCGCTCAGTTTAGCGAAGCGGAAACCGGGCTGCACCTGTTAAGGTTCAGCCCTCGGCGGCAATGGGCAGGGTTTCCAGACCGGGCACCCATTCCTTGCTGTCCAGCGTGATGAAGTGGCTGGGGGCTTCGGTTTCGATGATGCGCATGTTGGTCGGGCTGGTACGGGCACTGGCCAGCATGGCATTGCGATCCAGGATGCGATCCGTCGCAGGTATCAGGAACGTGCCATGGCGCACATGCTGGTACACCGAGGTGTCTGTGCGGACCATCCACTCCATGATGTTTTCAATGTTGCGCACGATGGTCAGATGATCCTTGGTGGCATAGAACAATTTGTTCAGCAGCTGCCGTTTTCTCGGGTTCATCTTGCCAAAGAATGTCTGGCCATAGGCGGATTGCGGCGCGCTGTTGATCAGACGGATCAGCCAGGGCCACATGCCGTGGCTGACCGGCTCCAGCAGGGTGGTCACCAGGGCGTGCAGTTTGCCCTGGGGCAGCACTGGCGCTTCCAGCACAATTTCGACATCTTCGTACAGCTCTGGCCACTGCTTGATGGCTTCAAGAATCACCGCACCACCCCTGGAGTGGCCGTGGATCCGGATGTTGCGGGTGCTGGGCAGGTTTTGCAGTGCCTGATTCAGAATGCAGGCATCATACTCAATGGTACCTTCCAGGTGCTTGATGGGCACTTCCCAGCCCGGGTTCTCCGGCGTGACACCGTTTACCGGAATATGGTAGTTGCTGCAGGTGAGAAGAATCAGTTCGGTGGTCGGGCCGTCATAGGCCTGGGTGAAGTAACAGTGATTTTCCAGAAAGCCGTGGACGCCGATGACGGTATGTTCCGCAGCGCCGCTATGATTCCGCACCGATACGGCGCCTTTACCAACACGGTAAACCCGGCCTGAGAACATCTCTGAATAGGCGCTCTCGATAGGCTTGATCAGTTTGCGAACATGACTGGCTTTCATGATTCATCTCCCCCGGCATTGCAATGGACTGTTATTGGTTTTGGTTGTGCCGGTCTCTCATTTGTACCGCGTTTGGCTGGGCGAGTTAGTGGCACTACCGCCGGGATTTCCGGAGATCTGTAGCCAATCGCGCAGCATCGTGGTCCTTCTCTATAACCATTGCATCATTACATATAACCAGTATAGAGCCGAAGGGTTACTTGCAGGTAATTTTTTGTAACGCTGTGGGCGACGCACGGTGATGGAGCCCCGTAAAGGACTCTGGCACAATGCGGGATTGGCTTTTTACTTATCGGGCACGTTATTCATCGGGGACTATCAGGTTTGAACCAGGAGCAATCGCATCTCATGCTGCCTTCGGATTCGGCCTGGCTGGCTTTGGAACGGCCGGAAAACCCCATGACCATTACCATTATGCTCCGGGTTGACGGCTTGACGGCCGGCCGGTTCCGGGAATTTCTGGAGGTGTACTGGACCGCCTGGGAGCGTTTTCTCTGCCGCCCGGTCTGGAAGGCGCCGGCCTGGTACTGGCAGAAAGACCCCACTTTTTCCGTTTCCCATCACCTTGATGTGGTGATAGACCGGTTTGATCAGCATCAGTTGCAGGACTGGGTGTCGGCGCGGCTGAACGAGCCGCTGCCCCGGTATCGCCCGGGCTGGAAGTTCTGGCTGGCGCCTAACGCCCAGGGTGGTGCGGCCTTGCTGCTGCGCCTGCATCATTGTTACGCCGACGGGCTGTCCCTGCTGGGCATTTTCTCAACACTATGCCCGCCGTCGCCCCGGCAGTACCCGGCCATCTATGGCGCTGCCGAGTTGCCGCAGCTGGAACGGTGGACAACCTACGCCAGGCAATGGTTGGGAAATATGGCTGCCCAGGCAGGCCAGGTTTCCGGCGCGATACCGGATGATGGCCCCACCAAAGGGGCGGGGCACGCCGGGCGGGCACTGGAGGCCAGTGCCCGGATGGTGCATGAGCTCAGCGAGTTTCTGGTGGAACCGGCCGATACGCCCTCTGAGTTGCGGCGGCCATTGCTGGGCCGGCGTAGCTGTCGGTGGTCTGAACCGGTGGCGCTTGACCGTTTTCGTGCAGTCGCATCGGCCACCCATACTACGATCAACGATGTGTTACTGGCCTGTGTGGCGGCTGCTGTGCGCCCACGGCTGGGGATGTCACCAGAACAGTTGGACGATGCGGTCATGCATGCGGCCGTGCCGGTGGATATCCGGTCCCGGATGCCGGAGGGTGTTCGGCCGGAGGACGGCGAGCCCGGCAACTGCTTTGGCACGGTGTTCGTGCCCATGCCGGTGGATGGTGCCAGTGCCCTGGAGCGGCTGTTCCGCATCAAGCATGAAACCCGCAAGCTCAAGAAGAGCTGGCAGCCGGGGATCGCCTGGGGGCTGACGGCCAGCGCCGCGCTGTTGCCGGAGGTGGGGCGCAAACCACTGGCTGACCTGTTTTTCCGCAAGGCCTCTGCGGTGGTGTCCAATGTACCTGGTACGCCGGAGACCCGTTACCTGGCCGGTTGTGCCATCACCGAACAGATGTTCTGGGTGCCCCAGGCCGGCGATATCGGGTTGGGTGTGAGTATTGTCAGTTACGCCGGTCAGGTGCAGTTTGGTGTGGTGGCGGACGAGGCCATTCTGGCCAACCCCCATGAGTTTCTTGATGACTGCTTGTCTGAACTGGACCAGTTCCCGGGTGGTCTTTCCACGTAGTCGTACTTCCAAAGTTTCGTTTCAAATGCCTCCCAAATGAGCAGAAAACCTGCTCGCTGGAAGCATTCCCCCCTGTTGTTGCATCACCGACCATGGAAATCAGGCGTCAGACCTCGCCTGGAGCGATCGGATAACCGGTCCTCTTATCCCAGATTTCCTAAAAACAACCGGGGGATGTATGAAAAACAACAACTTCAGAAAGTCAGGGTTGGCCATTGCCATGATGGCGGCCATGGGAGCCAGTGCCGGAGCCAATGCAGCCATTGAACTGTACAACGAGGACGGCACCAGCTTTTCGGTGGATGGCTACTTCAATGCGTTTTACGTGAACCGTGATGACAAAGTTGCTGACGTGCGCAATTCCGACGTCAAGATGGGTTTTTTGCCGAACACCATCGGCTTCAATTTCAGTAAGGAGATGGGCGACCTGACACTGGGTGGCCGTTCATCGTTCTGGAGCACGATCAACGACAGCCTGCAGTCGCCGACCGACACCGCAATCGATGTGCGTCAACTGTATGCAACCGTGGATGGCAGTTTTGGTCAGGTCCTGATTGGTAAAGATTTCGGCCTGTACGCCCGTTCCAATATCTTCCTGGATGAGATCCTGATGGGATTTGGTTCTCCGGGGGCAGCCACAGGCGTGTCTTTCGGCAATATCCGCACCGGCTACCCCTACCCGAACCCGTCAGCCCAGATCACCTATCGCACACCGGACATGGGCGGCCTGAACGTTGCCGCGGGTATCTTTGAGCCTGCCAACACCACGCCGGGCGCCCAGTCTGAGCAGTCCGCCCCGCGTTTTGAGGCGGAAGTCACCTACAGCGCTGACCTGAACGGCGTGGCCTTGACGGGTTGGGTGAACGGTCGTCACCAGAGCTCGGAGAACGCCACCACCAAGATCGACAGTCGGGGTGTTGGGTATGGTGTGAAAGCGGCCGTGGCCGGTCTGTCCCTGACGGCTTCAGGCTTCACTTCCAAGGGTGATGTGCCGGTATTGATTACCGATGCCGCCCTGGCTTCTGAAGAGGATGCTGATGGTTACCTGATTCAGGCATCTTACACGCTGGGCGCAAACCGCTTTGTGCTGTCGTACGGTGAAACCGATTCCGATCAGGGCAATTTCGAGACCGAGAACACCTCCGTGGCTGTGTTCCATGACGTCAACAGCAACTTCAAGCTGGTGGCCGAATACAACATGTTCGAACAGGAAACCAAGTCTACCGGTGTGAAAACCGCAGACGCCAACACTCTGGCACTGGGTGCCGTTGTGATGTTCTGAGGAGCTTCGCTCCTGTCTATGGCCTTGCAGGTAGCCGGCAGGAAGCCGGTGCGCCTGCGAAGGCCGTCTCAGACTAAAGTGCCGGTTTGCTCTTGCCAAAACCTGGCTGCGTCGCCGGACATTGATTGAAGGGGATAATAATCAATGGCTTATGGAAGATTTGGCGCGCCGACAAAGTGCACTGAAGTCGCATTGGCTGGTGCCTCAGGAGGCGTAGAATCGGTATCAGATTCCCGTATTCCGAGCAGGCTACCGATGACGCCAGTCAGTCAGTTACCCGCAGTGCGAGTCGCCAGTTCCAGCGTCCGCAAGCCCGAGCTGGCCGCCGCTGAGCTTGCCGAGCGGCTTGTGCACAACAACCTGGGTTGCGTGCTGTTCTTCTGCTCTGTTGAGTATGACCTGCAGAAACTGGGGCCTGCTCTGCAGAGAGCCTTCTCTGGTGTACGTGTCTACGGTTGCACCTCGGCCGGTGAGATTACCGAGCAGGGGTACGGCCGTGGCTGCATCAGTGCCATCGGCTTTGATGCCCGTTACTTTGCCATCGACTGCGCCCTGATTCGGCAACTGGATCGGTTCACCCTTCAGGATGCCCAGGGTGTCATAGACCAGATGTTGTCCACCTGCCGCGATGCCAAGCTGGCGCCGGTCAAGGGCAATACTTTCGCCGTTACCCTGCTGGACGGGCTTTCCAGCCGGGAAGAGCTGGTGCTGGCCACCCTCAATGCGGCTTTAGGCACCATCCCTCAGTTTGGCGGTTCCGCGGGAGATGATGAACGCCTGGCCGATACCCACGTTTACTACGATGGTGAATTTCACTGTGGGGCGGCCACCGTCATGCTGGTCAATACCCCGCTGGATTTCCGGGTGTTCTCGACCCACCACATGGAACCGCTGGATGAAAAACTGGTGGTTACCCGGGCCTGCCCACAAAGCCGGACTGTTTACGAGCTAAACGCAGAGCCGGCAGCGGAGGTCTATGCCCGGGCTGTGGGCGTGTCGCTGGATGAGTTGGACCGCAAAGTGTTTGCCCTGCGGCCCCTGGGCGTTCGGGTGGGAGGAAACTATTTCGTTCGCTCCATCCAGCGGGTCAATCCTGATCGCAGCCTGACGTTCTACTGCGCAGTAGAGACCGGCATTGTGATGACCGCCATGGCGCCGGGCTCGCTCCTGGACAGTGTACGAACCCAGATTGAAGCCTCCGAACGGGTGGTCGGCACACCTCTGGTGACATTGGGGTGCGACTGTTTTTTACGTCGGCTCGAAGCTGAGCTGACCGGTCAAAGTGATGCGGTTTCTGAATTCCTTAAAGCGCACCGTGTGGTGGGGTTCAACACCTACGGTGAGCAGTTTAACGGCATGCACATCAATCAGACTTTTACGGGGGTGGTTATTGGCCAGCCTGAGTTCAGTACCTGACCTCCCCGAACCTTCCGGTGAGTCCGTCAAAGACCAACGCATTGCGGAACTGGAGTCGGAAAACCGGCGCCTGCGCGACATTCGCGATGCCCTGATTGTTCGGGTGGAGTCTGGCTCGGCCCACAAGCCGGAGCCTTATGCGGCGTTCGAGCACTCGGTGATACTGGCCGAGCAGGTGCGTGAGCGCACCGAAGCCCTGAACCTGACCATGGAAGAGCTCAAGGCCAGCAACAAGGCCCTGATGCGTGCCCGGGAAGAGGCGGAGACTTCGCGCCAGCGTCTGAACGATGCCATTGAAAGCATTGCCGACGGCTTTGTGCTGTTCGACCACAACCACTGCCTGATTCAGACCAATAGCCGTTTCAGGAGTTACTGGCGCCATGCCGGTGTGCCGGTGCCGGCAGCGGGTACCCCGATAGACAAGGTGAAATCGAAAGCAATGAGCTCCGGGCTGATCGTTGAGGAGCACAGCCACGAGGATGCGGAGGGCACAGTGTTCCTGCTGTCCAACGGCCGCTGGGTGCAGATGACCGAAAGGCCCACGCGGGAAGGCGGGCTGGTGGTGCTGTATTCCGACATCACCGACGTCAAGAACAGCGAAATGGCGCGCCGTATCAAGGCGCTGGAAGAAAGCGAGCGTTGGATTCGCGTGGTCACCGACCATGTGCCGGCACTGATTGCTTACGTGGGTGCTGATCTGACCGTGCAGTTCTGCAACAAGGTTTATCAGGCCTGGTATGGCCGCCCCGGTCAGTCGCCCCTGGGTATGCGCCTGGACGAGGTGCACGAGCCTGAATTTTACCAGCGGCTGCTACCCCAGATTCTGGAGGTCATGGACGGCCACAGCGTGACATTCGAGTTTGACGAAACCGGTGTTCGGGGTGAGCAGCGGTACATGCTCAGATCGTATGTGCCCAACGTTGATGACAATGGCGAAGTGGTCGGCTTCTTCGTGCTGATTCGTGATATTACCGATCGCCGAAAAACCGCACTGGCGCTGGAGCAGGCTTATGACAACCTGGAGAAGCGGGTACGGGAGCGCACAGCGGCTCTGACCGGCCTCAACGCCCAGCTTCGTCAGGAGATCTCGGAGCGTGCAGCGGTTGAGGCGCGCCTCAGAGAGGCCAAACTGGACGCCGAGCGGGCCAATCTGTCGAAAACCAAGTTTCTGGCCGCCGTCAGTCACGATCTGCTGCAGCCGCTCAATGCTGCCCGTCTGTTCACCAGCGCCTTGCAGGAGCAGAGCTTCGGCCCCAGGGCTGAGGGGTTGGTGCGTTCGGTCAGCACCTCTCTGGACGACGTCGAGAACCTGCTGGGCACGCTGGTGGACATTTCCAAGCTGGACGCCGGGGTGATCAAACCGGATGTGACCGCCTTTGATCTGCGGGATCTGCTTAATAACATCGCCCGGGAATTCCGCCAGATGGCCTTGGCAGAGGGGCTGCGGCTGGACTTCGTGCCGTCTTCGGCGGTGGTACAGTCTGACTCCCAGCTGTTGGCCAGAATCCTGAGAAACTTCCTGACCAATGCGATCCGTTACACCGGCCAGGGGCGCATCCTGCTGGGTGTTCGCCGCCGGCATGGTCACGTGTTACTGCAGGTGTGGGACACCGGCCCGGGTATTCCCGAAGACAAGTTGACCGAGATCTTCCAGGAATTCAAGCGTATTCGTCCCAGCGGTTCCCAGGCTGACAAGGGGCTGGGCCTGGGGCTTGCGATTGTCGACAAGATATCCCGCATGCTTGGGCATGAGGTGTCTGTGGCGTCGATTGAGGGCAAAGGCTCGGTGTTCAGTGTACGGGTGCCGCTGGGGCAGTTGCTGCCCTCGCCGGCGGCGACCACGGACATTCAGAAGGTTGAGGTGGATCACGGCATGTCGGGTGCCAGGGTGTGGGTTATCGACAACGATCTGGCGATCTGCGAGGGGATGAAAACCCTGCTGGAGGGTTGGGACTGCCGGGTGGTAACTGCGGTATCTGTGCCCGATCTGGACACCAAAGTGGATATTGCCGGGGCACCGGTAGACCTGATTCTGGCGGATTATCACCTGGATAATGATGAGAATGGCGTCGATGCGGTTGCCCAGATCAATGCCCGGCGCAGTCAGCCGGCGCCAGTGTTGATGATTACGGCCAATTATACCAATGAGCTGAAGCAACACATCCGCGAGCTGGGGTATCTGCTGATGAACAAACCGGTCAAACCCCTGAAATTAAGAACGGTGCTCAATCATGTGTTGAGGGGCTGAACCCCTCAACACAGATCAACGCTTCAGGTACTGGCTGAAATCCACATCACTGGCCGACAGAATGGCCTGCACCCGGTTGTGCACACCGAGTTTGCGCAGAATTGCTGATACGTGGGCTTTCACTGTGGTTTCTGCAATGTTCAGGTTGTAGGCGATCTGTTTGTTGGACTCGCCTTTGGACATTCGTTCCAGTACCAGCAACTGGCGACGGGTCAGGGAGTTGAGCAGCTCCGGAGAAATGGGATTGTCTTCGTGCCGGGCTCTGCGGCTGTTACTTTCCTTGCCGGTGCGAATGATGTCCGAGGGCAGGTATACGTTGCCGTTCAGAATCTGCTGGATGGCTTCGGTCATCTGGGCTCGAGGTGACGATTTGGTGATGAACCCCACTGCGCCGTAGGTGATCGCCTGCAGAACCACCTGCTTGTCCTCTTCGGCAGAAACGATGACCACCGGAATGGTTGGCGCCTCGTTACGCAGGGTGATCAGTCCGTTCAGGCCGTGCATACCAGGCATGTTCAGATCCAGCAGGATGAGGTCGAGGTCATCGTTTTCGCGGGTGATTTCCAGCGCGCTGTCCAGATCATCGGTTTCAATAATCTCACTGCCCTGGAATCCTGAGGCGATCACACTGCTGATCGCTTCCCGGAACAGGGGGTGGTCGTCGGCAATCAGAATCTTATACGCCGGCTCCATGGATGTTTCTGCCTGTTTATTGTCGTCTTCGGGAGTGGTGTCGGATTCATCATAGCGTTTTTCCGACGAGAGTGCGGCATCAAGCTCGGTTAACATGGCGGCCTCCTGTGCAGAAGGTGTCTGCATGGGTGCGATCACCTTCTGTTTATTATTGTGATGGTTTCATTACACGCCATATTGGCCTTGGGTTGAATGCGACCATCGCACCAAAAAACAGGCACCAAAGTACTATTCTTGAAGGGCTGAGGGCTTCGTATCGTGATGGTATGAAGCATCACACAAGAATAACTCAAGCCGTACACCCGGGCCTCAAGGGGTGGTTCTCACGGGGCTTTCGCGTGCTCAGCCTGGTGTTTGCCGCGGTTTTGCTGGTATCACCGGACAACGGCTATTCGCGGGAGCCGGCGGGGTTGCCCGTTCTCGGCATCAGCGTGCTTCAGTTCGGTACCGCCCACTGGGAGCTGGATCATCTGCAACACAGAAAGCTGGACCAGAAGAACGGCTACCGGCTTGACCTGAAACTGGTGGCGAATTTGCCAGCGTCACGGTTGGCAGTCACCAGTGGTTCCGTGCATGGCGCGGTGGCTGATTTGCTCTGGGCGCAGTCGCGATTCCAGGCCGGCACCCCCTACCTGTATGTGCCGTTCTCAAGCCAGATTGGGGATATCGTCGTGCCGGAGGCGTCTGCGATTCGCTCGGTGGCTGACCTGGCAGGCAAACGCATCGGCGTAGCCGGCGGGCCGGACAGCAAGGGCTGGGTGCTGCTGACCAAGGTGGCAGAGCGACAGGGTATCGATCTGGCTCGAGATGCCCGGGTGCAGTTTGCCGCCCCGCCACTACTGAACCAGGCGCTAAAGCGTGAGCAGGTTGATGCCATCGTCACCTATTGGCACTTCTCTGCCCGGCTCAGAGGCGAGGGCGGCTGGCGTTCGGCTTTCGGGATGGCGGACCTGCTCAGGGCTCTGGACCTGGACCCGAACCTGCCGGTACTGGGTTATGTCTTTCCCTCAGAATGGGCGCAACAGCATGCCGGGTTGATTGAACGCTTTGCCCGTTCGCTGCAACAGGCAAAAGCCGAGCTGGCCGGTGAATCTTCGCACTGGCAGCGGTTACGGCCTCTGATGGGGCAGTCCACAGAGGCCGTGTTCGAAGCCCTGCGGGATGGCTTTGTGGCGGGCACCCCGGCGCCGCTGACCGAGCAGCGCCGTGGCGATCTCCAGCGGCTGCTGGTACTCACAGGCGCTGATGCCGAGGCCCTGATGCCCGAAACCCTGTTCTACCGGAGCCCGCCGTGAGCAGCCAGGCAGGTCGCCCGCCGGTCTGGAGCTACTGGTTGGTACTGCCCCTGTTTATTGTGTTCTGGGGGCTGTTTGCCTGGCACCTGGAATCCCCGTTGCTACCCGGACCATTGCAGGTGCTGGAAACCTTGATGAAGGAAGCGCGGGGCGGTCAGCTCTGGTTCCATCTGGGCGCCACGCTGGCACGGGTCGCGGTGGCGTTTACCCTGGCGATGCTGCTGGGTACGTGTATCGGCATTGTGATGGGCCGGTCGCGCACCGCCAACGCACTGTTTGATCCCATGTTGGTGCTGCTTCTGAACCTGCCTGCGCTGGTCACCATCATACTGATGTATGTCTGGTTCGGGCTGGTGGAGGCGGCCGCGGTGATGGCGGTTGTTATCAACAAGATCCCGAACGTTGCCGTCACGGTCCGAGAAGGTGCACGCAGCCTGGACTACCGGCTGGAACAGATGGCTACCGTGTACAGGTTTACCCGCTGGCAGCGGCTCCGTGAGGTATGGGTGCCGCAGCTCTTTCCTTATCTGATGGCGGCCACCCGGGGAGGGCTGTCGCTGATCTGGAAAATCGTTCTGGTGGTTGAACTGCTGGGGCGTTCCAGCGGTGTCGGTTTTCAGCTGCACCTGGCGTTCCAGGTGTTCGACGTTGCAGCCATTCTGGCCTACAGCCTGGCGTTTATCGCCGTTGTGCAATTGATCGAACTGGGGCTGTTACAGCCTGTGGAAAGACGGGCCAATCGCTGGCGACAGCCGGAGCAGGCCCATGCTTGAGCTGAGAATACGCGGTCGGGACTATGCACAGCCCGTGCTGGGCGAAGTGTTTGCCACCATCAAGCGTGGCGACCGCATCTGCTTGCTGGGGCCGTCCGGCATCGGTAAGACCACGCTGATCAATGCCATCGCCGGCCTGGATCACTCAATGCCGGCCGGTGCGGTGGTTGGTCGTGAAACACTGCGAGTCGGGTACCTGTTTCAGGAGCATCGGCTGTTGCCCTGGCGAAGCCTGAAAGCCAACCTCCGGCTGGTGGGCGCGAGCGATGAGGAGGCTGAGCACCTGTTGCGACAGGTTGGTTTGGCCGGTTATGGCCATTACCTGCCGGATCAGCTTTCCCTGGGCATGGCGCGCCGTGCTGCTTTGGCCCGCTGCCTGGCGGTCAAGCCGGATCTTTTACTGCTGGACGAGCCCTTTGCCTCGCTTGACCCGGTCCTGGCCGGTGACCTGAAGCAGCTGATTGCCGGCATACTGGACGAAAGCCCGGATATGGCGATGATCTGCGTAACACACGACAGCGGCGATGCAGAGTTACTGGCAAACCGGCTATGGTACCTTGACGGTAAGCCGGCGCGGTTGCAATGGGACGACCGAGTGCTGGAATCAGGTGCAGTACCTGAGCTTCTGGAACAATTGAGGCGATTGGATATGTTCAGCTCCTGACGCCGGGGAAGCCAGCGGGGTCATGCTGACTTGCTAGCCAGAATCTTCGTTCGCTGGGGGCGGAAACCCGCAGTAGCGAACAATGACAGCACGAGGGTAACGCCGGCGGTGATGCCGACGGCCAGAGGATTCCATTCCAGGTAGAGTGAAAACCGGATCGCTTCGACCGCGTGGGTAAACGGATTGAACTGGCAGATCCAGTAAAGCCATGGGCTGGCTTCGTTCATGCGCCACAGCGGATACAGGGCGGAAGACATAAAGAACATGGGAAAGATGACAAAGTTCATCACTCCGGCGAAGTTCTCCAGTTGCTTTATCCAGGTGGCTATCAACAATCCCAGTGCGCCCAGCATCAGGCTGGTGAGGACCAATGCCGGCAGAATCGCCAGGTACCCCCATCGGGGTGGCTCTACGCCAACCAGCCATGCGATCAGCAGAAAAACGTAAACCTGGGCCACTGATACAAACCCCATGGCCAGCAGTTTGGTAATCAGCAAAAATGGCCTGGGCAGGGGGCTCATCAACAGCACCCGCATGCTGCCCAGTTCCCGGTCATACACCATCGACAGGGCCCCCTGCATACTGTTGAACAGGATAATCATGCCGCACAGTCCGGGCACGATATAGGTTTCATAGGTGATATAGGTCTGGTAGGGGGGGATAATGGAAATGCCCAGAACCGCCCGGAACCCGGCGGCAAATACCACCAGCCAGAGCAGGGGGCGCACCAGCGCACTGGCAAAGCGGGTGCGCTGTTGCCAGAACCTGAGCCACTCCCGGGTCTGAATGCCCAGGAAACAGTGCCAGTAATCAAGGGCTTTCATATCAGCCGGCTCCGGTCAGTTTGTGAAACGTGTCTGTCAGATTCTGTGCGTTTTGCTCCTCGCAGATCACCTGTCCCGTACCATTTGCCAGCAGGCGGCCCTGATGCAGGATCATCACTTTATCCTGCTCCTGAACCTCCTCAATCAGGTGCGTGGCCCAGAGCACAGTCAGCCCGTCTTGCTCGCACAGGGTCCGAACGTGTTCGTTCAGTGCCCGCCGGCTGGCAACATCGAGGCCTACAGTGGGCTCGTCCAGAAGTAACAGGGAGGGTTGATGAAGCAGTGCCCGCGCAATTTCCACCCGCCGCCGGTGGCCGCCGTTGAGCTGGCGGACAGCGTCATTGGCCCGGTCGAGCAGATTAAAGCGCGCAAGCTCCCTATCGCCCCGGGCACGGGCGTCTTTGCGGGACAAGCCATGCAGGGCCGCGTGGTAGTGCAGGTTTTGACGCGCGGTCAAGTCCAGATCCAGAGCATTTTGCTGGAACACCACACCAATCGTTCGCATGGCTTTAGCGGGTTGCTTCTTCAGAGATTGTCCAGACAGGAGCACGTCACCTTGCTGCAGCGCCAGTAGTCGGGTCAGTAAACCAAACAGGGTGGACTTGCCAGCCCCGTTCGGGCCCAGAAGTGCATGGAAACGACCAGAGGTCAGCGCGAAGCTGACCTCCTCAAGAACCGCTTTGTCACCATAGCGGAAGCTGATGTTCCGGGCTTCAATACTCATGAAGTCGGATCGATCACCACACCCCAGGGGTAGCGGCCCACTTTGATGGATTTGATGACTTTGAGCTGGTCGACATCAATCACCGAAACATCGCCAGAGACGCCGTTGGTGGTGTAGAGGAATTTCTCATCCTTATCCAGCGCCAACTGCCATACCCGTGCACCCACCAGCAGGTAATCCAGTACCTCGTATGTCTGGGCATCCACAACGGCGACGTGGTTGGACGGCCCCAAGGCCACAAAGGCGTACTTGCCGTCAGTGGTCAGCTGAATGCCAACCGGCTGAACGCGGTCCTGGGGTACGCCGCGGATCTTGAAATCAATCTTCTTGATCTCTTCAATGGTGTCGACATCAAAGATGTGCACGGTGCCGCCAATTTCGGCAGAGGCCCAGGCGATCTTGCTGTCTTTGGTGAACTCCACATGGCGGGGGCGCTGACCAACGACCACGTTCTTCTCGATTTCAAAGGTCTCGGTGTTGATCCAGTGCAGCATGCTGGTGGTTTCACTGGTGTTGACCGCCCATTTACCGTCCGGGCTGACCGCCATACCCTCTGGTTCGATGCCCACATCAATCTGCGCCAGCACATCCTTGGTTTGCACATCCACCACCGTCACAATGGCATCGTCCTCATTGGCAATGTAAAGATGCCGGTTGTTCGGATGCAGGGCAAACTGCTCTGGGTCCTCGCCGGAGGGCAGGGTGTCGATGATCTTCCGGGTGGCCAGGTCCAGCACCTGAACCGTGTCGTCATCGCTGGCACAGATATAGAGTTTGGTGAAGTCCTTGGACAGTAGAATGCCCCGGGGGCGGGCGCCTACATCAATGGTGTCGATCACCTTGTGGGTTTTGGTATCGATAACCGAGAGGGTATTGTCCTTCTCGTTGGAGACGTAGGCGAGGCTGGCCAGAGCGGGGCCGGATAGGCCGATCATGGTCGCCAGGACAGCGTGTTTAAACAGTGCTTTCATGGTGTTGCTCCTTCTTGCTCTGAGATTGGCGTCGTCCAGGATCAGCCGTTGATGCGACACTGGCTCTCGGGCCTATCAAACCCTAGGGTGTCCATTTCGGTATTGGGGTGCAGAAAACCCTCGAAGGGTGCCTGTGCGACCAGGCTTCTGGGATGAACCAGTGGAATTGGCTGGCGTAGCTGCCCGTTCCAGTTCCGAAAGCTCAGGCTGCGTCCCTTGAAGGCCGCCAGCTGGAACTTGTCGGTAAATAAAAAATCACGAATTGCACCCGCATCGGCCACGTTCAGATCGGTCACCGCCGTGCCAATGGAGCGAACGGCTGCCCAGGCGGCGTAGTCATCGCTGGTGATATCTCTTCCGGCCATGGCGCGAAAGCGATTCTGCAGCTGGCCAGCTCCCCAGTTTTCGATGGTGAAGTGCCAGGTCACCGGTGACATACCCTGAGTGCCAACCACCGGCCTTGGTAGCCAGGTGTTGAAGGGTACGTATTCGCCAAAATCACCGCGTACATCAGCCACGACCACGGCGTCGTAGTTGCGGGCCTGGGTGAAGGCTGGCAGTTCATTGGCGGCGGTGCGGCGCAGATCGGCGTCGAAAGTCCAGGGCTTGTCTTGCACAATCTTCAGCCCAAAACGGTTAGCGGACCGGCGAAACGCGTCGGCCCAGGCTCTGTCTTCGTCGGTCGGGCCGGTAATCAGGAACAGGTTGTTCCAGCGCCGCATATTCAGCCACTGGCCCAGTGAGTCGGTCAGCATGGCGAAGCTGGGCACAGTGTGAAGCAGATTCACGTGGCATTCGGTAGTGCGAAGAGCATCGTCTTTTGCGCCGGCATTGAAGACCAGCGTGTCGTCACCTGCCTGGCCCATGACGGCCCGGACGGTTTGCGCCGGCGCTTGGATGACAAACAGCCGGGTACCTTTATCATGCATCGCCTTAAACGCCGCCAGAGTTTCATCATGGGAGCCCGTCACTTCGCTTTCGAGTTCATAGTTCTGCCCGAGGAATCGGCCAGTGGTTCGGTTGTCAGCCAGCCCCAGCTCGGCTCCGCGCAGACCGGCATCCTCAGGTTCCGAGATAACATTGGATAACACGGGGCCTTTGTCGGGCACCCACTGCAGGTAGCCAATCCGAACATCGAGAGACTCGGCGTGAACGGGCGCTACGCTGAGCAAGGTGAGCAGGGTTGCGAATGCTGTCTTCAATAACAAAGACATTGGATTCTCCGGTTTTTGTTGTGATTCCAGCTTAGGGAACCGTTCGAAGCTCCGGAATATTCATAAAGTAGGAATGTGTTGGTACTAAAGAACGAAATTTGACATCGGGAAGAGGAGACTGCGCAGCAGTGAAACCTGATGACTACGACCAAGGAACTACACCGAGGGGGCCAAAGTGGCATTCTGCCGGCTGTGGCCGCTCCATAGACTACCGGTAAGCCGCTGGCAATTCTGAAGGGAAACAACAACCGCCAGCCTCGAAAGTTAAAAACAAGAGGTGGTCTGACCATGTCCATTCGTATTCTTACCCGATCCCTGCTCGTCGCGACGCTGGTTGCCGGTGCTCCCATCGCCTGGTCCCACGGGGACGTGACACCACAACCGGTTGATACCGGTGCCTTGCCGGATCTTGGCAAGGAGCTGCGCTCTGAAAACCCGTTCCGGGTCGGCAACGAACACGGCTCGCTCAACGAGGAAGCCATCAAAGTGGGTCGCAGTGGCTATGCAGGTAACTGCGCGGTATGCCACGGAATCGAGGCCATGTCTGGTGGTCTGACCCCGGACCTTCGTGAGCTGGAAGAATGGGACGACGAATACTTCATCGGCCGGGTCACCAATGGTACCGGCCGAGGCATGCCTTCGTTCAGGGAAAACCTGGATCAGACCGCCATCTGGGCCATTCGCACCTACGTTGAATCACTGCCCAAGCCTGAATAACCCGGTTTGGCAATGATATTTCGTCAGGAGGCTAGGTGATGAAAGCAGCGTTTCGTGTTCTGCTTGTGGTGTTTACGATGTTGGCGGCGGTGGCCCATGGGCAGCAGCCCCGCTTGCTTATCCCGGATCGTACCCTGGACATCATTCAGGATACCGGTTTCCTGAACGTGGGGATGTACAAGGACTTCCCGCCTTATTCTTTTGAAGAAAATGGTGAAGCAAAAGGCGTGGATGCGGACCTGGGCCGCCAGATCGCCGAGGCGCTGGGGGTGGAGTTCCGGCCCTACTGGATTATCCCCGATGAAAACCTAGGGGATGATCTGCGTAACCACATCTGGAAGGGCCATTACCTGTCCAAAACCCGGGTTGCCGACATCATGATGCGGGTGCCCTACGACAGTGTGTTCAAGTACATGCGCGACTCCACCGGCGAGATGATCAACGAGCAGGTGGTGTTTGTGGCGCCGTATCAACAAGAGCGTTGGCAGATTGTCTTCAATGCCGACAAGCTGGATGAGGTCAATACCGTTGCTAAATTCCAGTACCACCCGATCGGGGTAGAGATCGATACCTTGCCTGCAACCTACCTGACGTCTTCTTTTGGTGGCCGCATGCGTGATCAGGTGCATCACTACATGAGCATTGCCAAGGCCTTTGATGCTATGGCCGCTGGTGAGGTCAGCGCGGTCATGGGGATGCGGGCTGAGCTTGAACACAGTCTCAAGGCCTACCCGGATCGTCCGTTCAAAAAGGCCGCAAATGGCTTTCCTGGTATCAGCAAGCAGGTTTGGGATGTTGGCATAGCCATACGCCATACCCATCGTGCCCTGGGCTACGCCGTAGAGGGCGTGGTTGACCGGATGATCCGGAACGGCGAAGTGGCCCAGCTGTATCAACGGCATGGCCTGTCATTCAGTCGTCCTGGATATTACGACGCGATTCTCGGGCCGGAAGAGGCTGAGTAAACGTCGAGTTTCCCAACCAGCCCGCCATAGTGCGGGCTTTTTCGTATTTGGCGGGGTCTTACTACCAAGTGATGAGAAAACCTGTGCGTGGGGTTAATTGTTGCAAATGCAGGGGCCAACAAGAATGGGTAGAGAGGCGGGAAAAGTTCCCGGTTCGCCATCGAATCTGAAAACAAGAGAATTGGAGAACGCAACCATGAGATCTATCGCGATCGGTAAGACCTTTGCGGCCAGTGCCCTGGCATTAGCCGTTTCCTTCGGGGCCCATGCGGTCACTGACCAAGACCTGCTGAACGACCATCAAAGCATCGACAGTGTCGTAACCTACGGCATGGGTTATCAGGGCCAGCGTTACAGCCCGATGAAAACCCTGAACACCAACAACGTTAAATATCTCCAGCCAGCGTGGGCGTTCTCCTTCGGCGGGGAAAAACAGCGTGGACAGGAATCACAGCCTCTGATCAAAGACGGTGTGATGTATGTGACCGGTTCCTACTCCCGCATGTGGGCGGTCGACGCCCGCACCGGTGAGGAACTGTGGCAGTACGATGCCCGCCTGCCCGACGGCATTATGCCCTGCTGTGACGTGATCAACCGTGGCGCTGCCATTTATGGTGACAAGGTTTACTTCGGTACCCTGGATGCCAAGCTGGTCGCGCTCAATAAAGACACCGGTAAGGTCGTCTGGATCAAGAAAGTTGCGGATTACCAGGAAGGTTACGCCATCACGGCCGCGCCCATCGTGGTCAACGGCAAGTTGATTACCGGCGTGTCTGGTGGTGAATTCGGTATCGTGGGTAAGGTTGAAGCCTACGACGCCAACACCGGTGATCTGCTGTGGACCCGCCCGACAGTAGAAGGCCACATGGGTTACGTTTACAAAGACGGCAAGAAGATCGAGAACGGTATTTCCGGTGGCGAGGCTGGTAAGACCTGGCCTGGTGACATGTGGAAAACCGGCGGCGCGGCAACCTGGCTGGGCGGTACCTACGATCCGGAAACCGATACCCTGTTCTTCGGTACCGGCAACCCGGCCCCCTGGAATGCGCACCTGCGCCCCGGTGACAACCTGTATTCCGCCTCCCGTGTTGCAATCAACCCGAACGACGGAAGCATCAAGTGGCATTTCCAGACCACGCCTAACGACGGCTGGGACTACGATGGCGTTAACGAATTGATTTCGTTTGACCTGAAAGAGAAAGGAAAGACCATCAAGGCAGCGGCCACCGCTGACCGTAACGGATTTTTCTATGTGCTGAACCGTGAAGATGGCTCCTTTATCCGGGGCTTCCCCTTTGTAGACACCATCAGCTGGGCTGAAGGACTTGATCCCAAAACTGGCCGGCCGATCTTCAAGGAAGGCGGTCGACCAGGCAACCCGGCTGACGCCGGCGGCGAAAAAGGGGAGACCGTTGTTGCTTACCCGGCCTTCCTGGGTGGTAAGAACTGGATGCCGATGGCCTACAGCCCGGATACCGAGTTGTTCTATGTACCTTCTAACGAGTGGTCCATGGATATCTGGAATGAGCCGGTTTCCTACAAGAAGGGCGCCGCTTACCTGGGGGCCGGATTCACCATCAAGCCGGCTAACGACGACTTCATCGGCGTGTTGCGGGCCATGGACCCGAAAACCGGCAAAGAAGTTTGGCGCCAGAACAACCCGGCTCCGCTGTGGGGTGGCGTAATGACCACCGCTGGTGGTCTGGTGTTCACCGGCACACCGGAAGGCTTCCTGAAGGCCTTTGACGCCAAAACCGGCGAAGAGCTCTGGAAGTTCAACACCGGCTCCGGCGTCGTCGGCACCCCGGTGACCTGGGAGATGGACGGCGAGCAATTCGTCTCCGTCGCCTCCGGTTGGGGTGGTGCGGTGCCGCTGTGGGGTGGTGAAGTGGCCAAGGTGGTCAGAGACTTCAACCAGGGCGGCATGGTCTGGACCTTCAAGCTGCCGAAAGACCGGGTGGCTGCCAAATAAGCTGCCCTGCCTGATCGACCTTTGGGCTGCCCTCGGGCAGCCCTTTTTGCTTCAGGCCGCCTGATAACGAGCGGTTTTTGCCACAGAGTGGTCGATGTCCTCAAGCACCGCCCGGTCGGTTTTGCCGATTGGTAAGTCATAGGTGATGGTGGCGCCGTAAGCGTTGGGGCTGTGTGGGTCGTGTCGGGTTTTGTCGAAGACCAGCAACCGGGTGCCCAGATAGAAACCTTCCTTGAGATCGTGGGTCACCATGAAGATGGTCGTGCCCGTCTCCTGCCATAGCTTCAACAGCAGGTTATGCATGTCGCTGCGGATGCCCGGGTCCAGCGCGCCAAAAGGCTCGTCCAGAAGCAGCACGCGGGGCCTCATAATCAGGGATTGGGCAATGGCCAGGCGCTGTTGCATGCCACCGGAAAGCTCGTGGGGCCACTTGTTGGCCGACGGGCTCAGGCCAACGGACTCCAGCATGGCGTCTACCCGCGCCAGTGCATCCTTTCTGGCGCTGCCGAACAGCTTGCCGAGCAACGGCTTCTGTTCCAGTTCCAGCCCCATCAGCACGTTCTGTCGAACGGTGAGGTGGGGAAAGACCGAGTAGCGCTGGAACACGATGCCACGGTTACGGTCTGGCTCGGCAGGAAAGGCGGCACCATCCAGCAGAAGATCACCACGGGTCTGGGTTTCCTGGCCCAGCAGCATCTTCAGGAAAGTGGACTTTCCGCACCCGGAGGCGCCTACCAAAGTGCAGAACTCCCCCTGTTTGACCGACAGGTTCAAATTCTCCAGGACTACCTGGTCGCCGTATTCTTTCCAGAGATTGTTAACAGTAATAAAGCTCATCAGTGGCCTCCGGCGTTGTACCATGGGAACAGCCTGCGATTGGCAAGGCGCAGAAGCTGGTCGATGACGATGGCAAGGATGGTGATCCAGATGACGTAGGGCAGGATCACATCCATGGCCAGGTAGCGCCGCACCAGGAAGATCCGATAGCCAAGGCCTTCGGTTGAAGCGATGGCTTCAGCCGCAATCAGGAACAGCCAGGCAGGGCCCAGGCTGAGCCTGACCGAATCAATCAGACGGGGCAGGGTTTGCGGTAAGGCCATACGGGTGATCACCTGCCAGGAGTTGGCGCCCAGGGTCTGGATCTTGATCAGCTGTTCGCCGGGCAGTTCACGAACCCTCTGTGCGACATCCCGCATCATCACCGGCGCCGTGCCAATGACGATCAGCATTACTTTGGACAGCTCGCCAAGGCCAAACACGATAAACAGGATGGGTAATATCGCCAGCGGTGGCACCATGGACAGCGCTGAAACCAGGGGGGCGAGGTTGGCCCGCACCAGCGGCAGGATGCCGTTGAGCAAGCCCACCACCAGCGCCAGCGACGCAGCAATACCCACCCCCATGCCCAGGCGTTTCAGGCTGGCGGCGGTGTCTTCCCACATCAGGTAATTCCCGCTGCGGCGATCTTCCTGAAAGGCCATGCGGTCAACAGCCGCGGTCATTTGTTCAAGGCCAGGCAGGAGTTTGTCATTGGGGTTATCCGCCAGGCGCTGCTGGGAGGCCAGGCTGTATATCAGCATGATCAACAGAAAAGGCAATAATCCCAGCAGGATGGCTGAAACGCGCCCAGGGTGGCGGTTGATCAATCGCATAATAGGTCTCCTCTGGTCACACAACACGGCAAGGTGATCGCGGGGTGGCATCCCTTGCGATTCAGTCTCCCGGGCTTTTGTCCCGCCGTGTAACCTCCCAGAGGTCGGCAACTCTCGGACCAGCCATCCAGGCTGTTGCTGAAAACAGCCAGGACCGGAACCCTAGTCACCCATTTGTCTTCGTTGTGTTGCCGCACACGCTGCGGTGTTGCTGTGAACGGCCGCGCTTTTTAATGGCAGCCTTTGATTATCTGTGTCGCTACAAGCCTCTGCAGGTGGCGTGCCAGATGTTGCAATACCGCACTGCTGGTGCTGTTCGGCTCTAGACTGGGTGCCAGGCTGCGCCGTCCCGGTGCATGACTGAAGAGGACGCACCGTTATGATGCCGGTGCGGACAGAAGTTCTGCCGCGGCTGCCAGAATCTTGGTCTGGCTTTGCGATTCCCTCCCTGCGCCACCGGCAACATGGCCCCATTCGGATGGCAGCACTTCGAGCCTGGCACCGGGCATTTGCCTCGCATCATTTCCGGCATCTTCGGCTGTGAAATAGAGGTCGGTCGCGCTTGGCATCATACGGGTTGGCATGGTCATGGCGGCAAGTGCCGCCTGATAGTTGCCCTGAAATGTCGGGTTGTTGCTGATATCACCCTGCTGCCAGGTGTTGAGCACTGCCAGCAGGTTGTTCGCGTCCTGCCCCAGATGGTCCTGTTCCCAAAATTGCAGTAAATCTTCAATCGACTGGAATCCCAGTTCGCGCCAGTGCTCATGGCGAAAAAACGCCTGGGAATAAGCCCAGCCCGCGTAGACCCGACCAAATGCGCGAAGTCCGCGTGCCGGAGGCAGTTGATAGTGGCCATCCTGATAAAACTGGTCGCACGTCAGGGCGGCTTTCACGCCTTCCAGAAATACCTGGTTGTGTGGGTAGCATCGGCCGGTGCAACAGGTGGCAAGAACGGAGCGAACCTGGTCCGGGAACAGACAGCCCCATTGCAGCGCCTGCATGCCACCCATGGACCAGCCCATCACCAGGGCCAGGCTGGCACCGCCGAACACCTCGTCGACCAGTCGTTTTTGCAGCATCACATTGTCATAAAGGCTGATGGCCGGAAAGCAGCTGCCCGATTGCGACCCAGGCGTATTGGAGGGTGAAGAAGATTCGCCTGCCCCCAGCATGGAGGGGATGACGACGCAATACTTATCGGGATTGAGTGGGCTGTCCGGCCCCACCCAGGGGTAGTTGCCCCCCGCTGCACCACCATAGTACGTGGGCAGCAGGATCAGGTTGTCTTTTGGTGCATTGAGGTGCCCGATCTGATGATAGTGCAGGCATGCCGAACGAAGGGTCTCACCACTGGATAGCGGCAGGTCTCCTGCTTCAAAGTCATCTTTAACCCATTGGTTTTTCGTCATTTTGGTTCTCCCGATTCCAGTCGTTTTCAGGTTCTGGAATTCTGTCTTCTGATCTTATATATACATGCTGGCATGTAAGTTGAATGGTGAAGACGTAGAAAGAAACGTGCCAGATCACACAACGACAGCCCGCGCTAACGGGTACAAGAGGAATCACGATGACTGACCTGACCAACACCCCGGCCCTGAAACAGCAACTGACCGATGCCGGCGTGAAATACGCCATTGCCAGCTATGTGGATATCCACGGTATCAGCAAGGGCAAATTTGTCCCGGTGGCCCACCTGGGCCAGATGATGGAAGGCTCGGAACTGTACACCGGTGCGGCCCTGGACGGCGTACCCCAGGACATCTCCGACGACGAAGTGGCCGCCATGCCAGACGCCAACGGCGTCGCCATCTGCCCCTGGAACCGTCAACTGGCGTGGTTCCCCGGCAACCTGTACCTGAATGGCAAGCCGTTTGAAGCCTGCTCCCGCAACATCTTCCGCCGGCAGCTGGAAGCGGCCGCCGACATGGGTTTCCGCTTCAACCTGGGTATTGAAACCGAGTTCTTCCTGTTCAAGGACACCGAAGACGGCGGCTTTGCCCCGCTGAGCGACCGCGACACCCTGGGAAAGCCCTGTTACGACCCGCGCACCCTGATGGACAATTTCACCATCATGGACGAGTTGGTGGAGGCCATGAACGAGCTGGGCTGGGATGTGTATTCCTTCGATCATGAAGACGCCAACGGCCAGTTCGAGACCGACTTCAAATACGCCGACGGCCTGACCATGGCAGACCGCCTGGTGTTCTTCCGCATGATGGCCAACGAAATCGCCCGCAAACACGGTGCCTTCGCCAGCTTTATGCCCAAGCCTTTCGCTGACCGCACCGGCAGCGGCGCCCACTACAATATGTCCCTGGCAGACCTCAAAACCGGCAAGAATCTGTTCGAGCCCAATGGTGATGATTTGCATGACTGCGGCATCAGCAAAATCGCCTATCACTTCATCGCCGGCGTGCTGAAACACGGTGCCGCTATCAGTGCCGTGATTGCTCCCACGGTCAACAGCTACAAACGTCTGGTACGCCAGGGCAGTATGTCGGGCTCCACCTGGGCGCCGGTGTTCATGTGCTATGGCTCCAACAACCGCACCAACATGGTTCGAATCCCCGGCGTGGGTGGTCGAATCGAATGCCGTGCCGCGGACATTGCCTGTAACCCCTACCTGGGCAGCGCCCTGATCCTGGCCGCAGGCCTGGAAGGTATCCGCGAAGGCCTGGACGCCGGCGCCCCGCACCACGAGAACATGTACAACTACAGCGACGCGGAGATCGCCGAACAGGGCATCGAATACCTGCCCCGTAATCTGGGGGAAGCGGTCGAAGCCTTCGAGGCCGACCCGCTGGCAAAGGAAGTCTTCGGTGAGGCGATGTTCAGGAGCTTCGTTGACTACAAGAAAGGGGAGTGGGAGAGCTACCAGAACCACGTGTCTGAGTGGGAGGTGAGGCGATACCTGAAGATGTTCTGAGTCGCCCCTTCTTATAGAGCCGGGCGCCCGCGCTGGCAAGCGGGTAGCCTGTCAGGGACACGCTGTGAATACGTCCGTGTACGCTTGACGAAAACATCCCTGTTTTCGACAGTCCCTGACAGGCTACCCACTCACCATCGCTACTCCGGTATTGCCTGCGGCTACCGCGCCAGTCTCATAACGCTTTACGGCGATTTCCTTCCCAGGTGAGTCCAGAACTGCCGTTGAAAAAACGGCATTTCCTTCTTCAGCGAAAACAGCTTCGGCGCAAACAGCCAGGTCTGGGTGATGCCCATCAGATAGGTGTAACACAGCAAGCCCAGATCCTTTGGATCTTCCTGCGTCGAGATCATTCCATCCTCAATGGCCCGCCCTACCAGGTCCTGAAACAACCCGATGATCGACTTCGTCAAAGCCCGTTCACGCTTCAACGTCCGGCTCATGGCATCGGTCAGTTCGGTTTTGTTCAACAGAATCTCGAACGATTGCCGATACTGCCGGTTGTTGGCCAACAGACTCAGCCACTGGTCGATAAACCGGTCCATTGCCTCAATCGGCGTATCCCGCATCGCCGCACACTCGGCAACCAGCACCTCAAGCGGTTCCTGGGAGTAGCCCAGTACCGCCTCGTACAGGTCGTCCTTGGTCTGAAAATGCCAGTAAATCGGCCCGCGACTGCAACCGGCTTCCTTGGCAATCCGGCTCAGGGTTGTCAGGGAGTAACCGTCCCGGCTGAACAGGGTGAGTGCGGCTTCCAGGACGGTCTGGCGGGTTTTCTCGGCATCTTCTTTGGTGCGACGCATAAAGGGTTTTTTCTCGACGGCTTACAGTGCAGTTGGAAGGTTGGTGTGGGAATGCCTTTCCAAAACTGTGCGGAGCCAGGGATGGCGGAGCCCAAGCGTCACATGGATGTGCCGAAGGAGCGTGTTTTGGATAGGCATTCCCACACCAACCCACCTGCGAAGTTTAAACAAAAACGGGCACGAATGTTCGTGCCCGGTGGTTTTATTGGTTAAGTTTGAGTGGCGTTAGATTTCGCCATCCGCTGCCATCTGCATGTAGCTATCGTTAAACCGCAGCTTCACATTGCTGGAATCACCCATGATCGAGCCATCCGGAAACTCGATGCCAACAAAGTCAGGACTCATCGCTCCCTGGCCCAGCAAGCCCTTATCAAACGAGAACTGACGAACGCTATCCATCGCCTCCCGGGCTTCATCGCTGCGGATAAATTCCACCGAATTCTCCGGCTTCCAGAACATCTTCATGCCCGCCAGCTGCGCCTCGTAACCGGCCTGATCCGTCCCGGAAATCTCGCCCAGAAACGCCCGGGCCTCCTGCCCCTGCTCCGAGTCAGACGCCAGAATGCTCATGGTCTCATACCAGGCGCCAACCATCGCCTTGCCCAGCTTGGGATTGTCCGCCAACGTCTGTGTGTTCACCAGCGTCAGATCCTTGATATGCCCCGGAATCTGGCTGGAATCGAACAACGGCGTGGCACCGGGGTAATTGGCCACCTCGGTCAGCAGTGGGTTCCAGGTGGCCACATGGCGCACGTCGTTGGTCTGGAAGGCAGACACCAGATCGGCATCGGAAATGTTCACCACCCGGATGTCACGCTCTTCCAGCCCCACGGTATCCAGCGCCCGTACCAGCAGGTAATGGGACACCGACAGCTCAACCAGGTGTACAGTTTCACCCTTCAGGTCCTCAATGGATTTGGCGTCCTTGGATACCAGGCCATCGTTGGCATTGGAATAGTCGCCCACGATCAGCGCCGTGGTATCAATGCCCGATGCAGCCGGAATCGACAGGCCATCCATGCTGGTGGCAACGACTGCGTCAAACTGGCCGGCGGTGAATTGGTTGATGGATTCGATGTAGTCGTTCACCTGCACGATATCCACCTCGATATCGTACTTGTCTGCCCACTTCTTCATGATTCCGAAGTCCTCGGCATACTGCCAGGGCACCCAGCCAGCGTAGATGGTCCAGGCAATGCTGAAGGAATCCTTTTCCTGGGCCAGGGCGCCCATGGACAGGGAGGCGGTCATCAGACCGGCCGCAAGACGTTTTGTGAAAGTGCGTGTTTTCATGGTGTCTCTCCTCGGGCCATGCCCGTGTTTTCGGGTTTGATATTATTTCGATTTGTCACGTTTCCTGATTACTCGGTGATTTCTTCCACGATCACCACGGGGGTGCCCGGGGCGACCGCCTGGCCCGGCTCTCGCCGCACTTCAATGACCTTGCCGGCAATCGGGCTCAGCAGTTCAATCTCCATTTTCATCGACTCCACCACCGCCACCGGGCGTTGGGCGCTGATCACATCGCCGGGTTTGACCAGGCACTCCCAAACGTTGCCGGCAATGTGGCTTTCCACCGCATGCTGGCCTGCAGGCAGGTTGGCGATGTCGTCCTCCCCGGTTTCCTCGATCGGTGCTTCAGAGCTGAAGTTGATCTGGCCAGACTCGATCCAGCGCTGCAGTTCCTCGTCGAAGGCCTGCTTGCGTTTGCCTGTGAAGGCTTCGATCTCGTCGTTGTTGTCCGCCAGGAACTGTTCGTAGTCCTTCAGGTTGAACCGGGTTTCCTCGATGCGGATCGGGTAGTCACCGTTGGGGAAGTCCCGGCGAATCTGTTGCAGTTCCTCGGCGCTGACTTCGTAGAAGCGTACCTGGTCAAAGAACCTCAGCAGCCAGGGTTTGCCTTCCTCGAAGAAGTCCGTGGTGCGGTAGCGGTTCCACATCTGCAGGGTGCGGCCGACAAACTGGTAGCCGCCGGGGCCTTCCATGCCGTAGATGCACAGATAGGCGCCGCCGATGCCCACGGAGTTCTCTGCCGTCCAGGTACGGGCCGGGTTGTACTTGGTGGTCACCAGTCGATGGCGCGGGTCCAGGGGTGTGGCTACCGGCGCACCCAGGTAAACGTCGCCCAGGCCCATCACCAGGTAACTGGCGTCGAACACGGTCTTCTTGACCTCGTCGATGCTGTCCAGGCCATTGATGCGGCGAATGAATTCCAGGTTGCTCGGGCACCAGGGTGCGTCCTTACGCACCGACTGCATGTACTTGGCGATGGCGGTCTGGCAGGCCTCGTCGTCCCAGGACAGGGGCAGGTGCACGATGCGGGCGGGAACGTCCCATTCCGGCTGCTTTTCCAGTTCTTTTTCGGCGCGGATCAGCAGGTCCAGCAGGGCACGCTGGTTCAGCTTCTGGCTGTTGTAGTGCACCTGCAGGGATCGGATGCCGGGGGTCAGTTCCAGAATGGCATCGTGATTCTGCTCGCGCAGCCAGAGCATCAGCGCATGGGCACGGAAACGCAGGCGGATATCCAGCTCCATGGGGCCATACTCCACCAGCACATAGTTGTCGCCGGCGGCCCGGTACACCACGCCGGTTTCATGCACGTCCATGCCCAGGCGGTCCAGAATCGGAGTTTCCGGTTCGATGGGCGTTATGTGGGCGGTGGCAGCGGTCAGTGTGGCGACCGATTCGTCCAGGGCTTCTCGCAGGGCTACCGCCTGATCCTGGCTCACCGGCACAAACTGTACCTTGTCGCCGGCTTTGAGCTGGCCCAGTTTCCAGAGGTCGGCGCTGATCACTGTGACCGGGCAGACAAAACCACCCAGGCTCGGGCCATCGGGCCCAAGGATCACCGGCATATCACCGGTGAAATCCACGGTGCCCACGGCGTAGGCATTGTCATGGATATTGGAGGGGTGCATACCCGCCTCACCGCCGTCGCTGCGCGCCCATTCCGGTTTCGGGCCAATCAGGCGCACGCCGGTGCGGCTGGAGTTGTAGTGAATTTCCCACTCGCTGGCGAAGAAGGTGTCGATGTCCTGACCGGTAAAATAGTCCGGCGCACCGTGGGGGCCATAGGTAACGTGCAGCTTCCAGGTTTTGCCGATGGTCGGTTTCAGGTCTGCAGGCAGGGTGATCGGGTTGGCGGGTTCAGCGTCTGCCAGGGCCAGCACATCGCCGGCCCGCAGGGCCCGGCCGCAGTGGCCACCAAACTGCCCGAGGGTAAAGGTACTGCACGAGGTCAGGTATTGCGGGCAATCCAGCCCACCGCGGAATAGAACATAGGCCCGTGCGCCGTCGGCGGTGGTGGCGCCCAGTTTCAGGGTGGCGCCAGCGGGCACATCAATCACCTGCCAGAACTCAACCGGCTCATCGTTGAGTGTGGCGTCCATCGGCGCACCGGTAAGAGCAATCTGAGTGGCACGATTGAAAGTAAGCACCGGGCCCTTGAGGGTAATCTCCAGCCCCGGTGCTCCCTCTGGATTGCCGAGCAAGCGGTTGCCTAGCCGGAAAGAATAGCTGTCGAACGGCCCGGAGGGCGGAACACCGATTTCCCAGTAGCCGATTCGGCCCGGATAGTCCTGAATCATGGTCAGGGTGCCACCACTGAGCACATCCACGGTGGCGGGGCGGTACTCAAATTCATTGAGGGTGCGGGTAAACAGACGACCTCCGGCAAAGCGCGGGTCGTCCAGAACCTGGCGCACATACTTGAGGTTGGTCTCAATGCCGTAAAGCTGGCTGTTATCCAGTGCCTGCATCAGCCGCTGGCGGGCGGACTCCCGATCCTGTTCGTGCACGATGACCTTGGCCAGCATGGGGTCGTACAGTGGCGACACTTCCGTGCCCGGCTGAATCCAGGTGTCTATGCGAAGGCCGCCGTCCCGAGGCCAGGCCACGCTGGTGAGCAGTCCGGCGCCGGGCTGGAAGTCCTTGTTGGGATCTTCCGCATAGATCCGGGCCTGAATGGCATGGCCGGAAGGGCTCAGGTTGCCGCCCAGTTCGGCCAGGCTCGGAAGGGTGCCTGCGCCCAGTTCCACCATCCAGCGTACCAGGTCGATGCCAAACACCTGCTCGGTAACACCATGCTCCACCTGTAAGCGGGTGTTTACCTCCAGAAAGTAGAACTCGGTGGTATCCGGGTCGTAGATAAACTCGACCGTGCCGGCACTGCGGTATCCAATACGCTCACCCAGCTGGCGGGCGGTGGTGTGCATGCGGGTGCGAACGTCATCGGACAGCCCCGGCGCGGGGGCTTCTTCAATCACTTTCTGGTTACGGCGCTGGGCCGAACAGTCCCGCTCGCCAAGGGCCAGCACCCGGCCCCGGCCGTCTCCGAACAGCTGCACCTCCACATGGCGTGCGTGTTCCACAAACTTTTCCAGGAATACGCCGCTGTTGCTGAAGTTATTCTGGCTCAGGCGCTGGACTGACTCGAAGCTTTTGCTCAGGTCGTCCGGACCATAGCAGCGGGACATGCCGATTCCGCCCCCGCCGGCTGTGCTTTTCAGCATCACCGGGTAGCCGATGGTCTCGGCGGCTTGCAGGGCATCGTCCAGATCGGTCAGCAGCCCGGTGCCGGGCAGCAGAGGTACGCCGGCGTTCTCGGCCAGGGCCCGGGCGGTGTGTTTGAGGCCGAACTGCTCCATCTGCTCAGGCGTGGGGCCAAGAAACACCACGCCCTCGGCATCGCAGCGGCGGGCAAAATCGGCGTTCTCGCTGAGGAAGCCGTAACCTGGGTGAATGGCTCCGGCGCCGCTCTCTCGGATGACCGCAAACAGCTTGTCCTGGTCGAGATAGGTGGTGGCCGCCGAGCCTTCACCGAGGGAATACGCCTCATCGGCCTGGCGCACGTGCAGCGAATCCGCATCCGCCTCGGCGTAGACCACCACCGATGTCATGCCCATGTCCCGCAGGGTGCGAATCACCCGGCAGGCGATGGCACCCCGGTTGGCAATGAGAACCTTGTCGAATGTCCCGTTCAGCTCCATACCAGCACCTCGATCGGTGTCGGGTTCCAGCCGTTGCAGGGATTGTTCAGCTGCGGGCAGTTGGAGATCATCACCAGCACGTCCATCTTCGCTTCCAGCTCGACGTACTTGCCAGCATCGGAAATGCCGTCAGCGAAGGTCAGGCCACCGTCGGCGGTCACCGGCACGTTCATGAAGAAGTTGATGTTGTGGGTAATGTCCCGCTTGGTCATACCCAGCGCTTCATGCTCGGTGACGGCCACCAGCCAGCTGTCCCGGCAGGCGTGCATGCACTTCTTCTCCAAGGCATAACGCGTGGTGTTACTTTCAGCCGCGCAGGCGCCACCCAGGGTGTCATGGCGGCCGCAGGTGTCGGCGGTGATTTCCAGCATCACGTTGTTTTCCGAGGACATCAGTTTTGAACCGGCGGTCAGGTACACGTTGCCCTGCTCGCGGATGGTGTCCACGGCACTGTAACGCTCGGTGGGGTTGTGGGCGTTGTAGAACAGGGTGTCTGCGGCCTGGTTGCCCTCCAGGTCCAGAATCCGGACGGTTTCACCGGCCTTGACCACTTTCAGAAAGTATTCGCCTGCCGGTACGGTTTCACGGAAGGCGGCTTGTTCGGGCTTCAGTGCGCTTTGCTTGATCATGTCCGGCCTCCGTTACTGGAACAGGTGGTACAGGGCGTTATTGGCAAAGGCTCTTGCGGCCTCCGGCGACGAGGTCTTGCACGGGTCGGCATCGGTCACCGGTGCGGCTTTGAACAGCTGGTAGCGCACTGGATTGTGCGGATACTCCGTGGCAGGGTTCATCGGGTGCGGGCAAGTGTGCAGAACCACCAGGGTATCCATTTCAAAACGCAGATCGACGGTGGCACCGGCGTGGGAGTGGTCGCTGACAAACGCCATGTTGCCTTCATCGTCGGTCTTTACCTTGCTGAACCAGTTCAGGTTGGCGGTCAGGTCTTTCTTGCCCAGGCCATATTTGGCCAGTTCGTTGAGAAAGCTGGTGAAGCCATTGCGGTAATAATGGTTATGAGCTTCCTGATAGGTCTTCCTGCCCCAGCGCTGTTCCACCAGATCGGCGTTACAGGTGCCACTGACGGTGTCGTGCCAACCCAGGTCATCGCGAATGATGGAGGCAAATACCCGGCCCATATCGGACAGCAGCACATGGCCTTTGGTGAGCAGAAACGTGTGCTGGTTTTTCAGGGTATCCGGCATGTTGTAACGCTCGAGGTGATTCTCGGGGTTGTACATCAGCATGCCGACGTTGGCACCGCCGGTTTCGTCAATCAGCCGCAGCACGTGGCCGCGACGCATGATGAACGACCAGTGGGATCCGCCGGGAATCAGATCGTCGTAGAGGGGGGCTGCTGTTTCGAGCATAACCTTTTCCTTCTGGGTCGGGTGTCAAAAAAACGAGAGACGTCAGTCACTGAACGATTCTCCCGGGCTTTTGTCCCGCCGTGTAACCTTGGAAAAGGTCGTCAACTCTCGGACCAGGCATCTGTTTTGATGGCGCACAGACCGGAACCCTAGTTGACCATTGGTCAGATTGTTGCGCTTCGATGGTGGCTTCAATCACCGACTTCTCGTTGCGTGCTGAAGCTTCTGCAGGGTTTGTGCCAAAATATAACCTGCTGTTTTCATTAGTTTATTTGTGGGGTTCCCAATGCTGGGTGACTCGCGCTTGTGCGCGCGCACCCTTTTTGTGCAAGGTCATCTACTACCAAGGAACGAGTTTTTCGCCCCCAACGACGCATTCACGGAAATCGGCATGGGGTCTACATTGAATGGGTAAACGCGAAAGGCCGCGTTGCCATGCGACAAACACAACAAAGAGGTCGATATCATGATCTACGCACAACCAGGAAAGGACGGCTCCGTTGTTTCTTTTAAATCCCGCTATGAGAACTACATTGGCGGTGAATGGGTAGCGCCGGTTAAGGGCCAGTATTTTGAGAACATTACGCCGGTCACCGGCGAGGCTTTCTGTGAGATTCCTCGCTCGACCGCTGAAGATATCGAACTGGCCCTGGACGCCGCCCATAAAGCAGCACCGGCCTGGGGCAAGACTTCTCCCACCGAGCGCTCCAACATCCTGCTGAAAATTGCTGATCGTATTGAAGCCAATCTGGAAAAATTGGCCGTTGCCGAAACCTGGGACAACGGTAAGGCCGTTCGCGAAACCCTGAACGCTGATATTCCCCTGGCGGCGGATCACTTCCGCTACTTCGCCGGCTGCCTGCGCGCCCAGGAAGGTCACATGGGTGAGATCGACCACAACACGGTGGCGTACCACTTCCATGAGCCGCTGGGTGTGGTTGGCCAGATCATCCCCTGGAACTTCCCGCTGCTGATGGCGGCCTGGAAGCTGGGCCCGTGCCTTGCCGCCGGTAACTGCACCGTGCTCAAGCCTGCCGAACAGACCCCTGCCAGTATCCTGGTACTGATGGAAATCATCGGCGACCTGCTGCCGCCGGGCGTGCTCAACATTGTTAACGGCTACGGCATCGAAGCCGGCCAGGCCCTGGCCACCAGCAAGCGCATTGCCAAGATCGCCTTTACCGGCTCCACCCCTGTTGGCTCGCACATCCTCAAGTGCGCGGCGGAAAACATTATCCCGTCTACCGTTGAACTGGGTGGCAAGTCACCGAACATTTACTTCTCTGACGTGATGAAGGCTGAGCCGGAGTTCATCGACAAGTGCGTGGAAGGTTTGGTTCTGGCGTTCTTCAACCAGGGCGAAGTGTGCACCTGCCCGTCACGGGCGCTGGTTCAGGAAGACATGTTTGAAGAATTCATGCAGAAAGTGGTTGAGCGCACCAAGGCCATCAAGCGCGGCAACCCACTGGATACCGACGTTCAGGTGGGTGCCCAGGCGTCCAAGGAACAGTTTGACAAGATCATGTCGTACATGGAAATCGGCCGTCAGGAAGGCGCGGTTGTGCTGACCGGTGGTGACCGTGAGCATCTGGAAGGCGAGTTCAACAACGGCTTCTACATCCAGCCGACCCTGTTCAAGGGCGACAACAAGATGCGCGTATTCCAGGAAGAAATCTTCGGGCCAGTGGTCGGTGTGACCACCTTCAAGACCGAGGAAGAAGCCCTGGCGATCGCCAACGACACCGAGTTTGGCCTGGGTGCCGGCGTCTGGACCCGCGACACTAACCTGGCTTACCGGATGGGCCGCAACATTCAGGCCGGTCGGGTATGGATGAACTGCTACCACGCGTACCCGGCACATGCCGCGTTCGGTGGTTACAAGAAGTCCGGTGTAGGCCGTGAAACCCACAAGATGGCGCTGGAACATTACCAGCAGACCAAGTGTATGTTGACCAGCTACGACACCAACCCGCTCGGGTTCTTCTGATCTGCAAGTGGCAGTTGGGGCTCATCCACACGGGCCCCGTTTCGTGTGACCGCACAGGGACGGTGCACATTGTTGGCCTGGCATTTGTCAGGTAGCTCCTTCGCGGAGCGCGGGATCTTTCTACACTCTCCTTAGGCCCTTCCCAGGGCCTTTTTTATTCCTCTATTTTTACAGCCGTTTACGCTACAGTGAGGGCGATTTCGTAAATTATTTTTTTGGCTGAGGCTGACCGCGCGCGCTAGGGCGTTTACTTTGGCCGCTGATTCGAGGAGGGCATATGTTCAAAGGTATTCTGATCGAAGGCAGCCGGGGCGACCAGCAGGTGTCCCTGAAGTCCATAGATGAAGCGCAGTTACCGGAAGGCGACGTGACTGTGGATGTGGCATACAGCACCCTGAACTATAAGGACGCTCTGGCCATTACCGGTCGTGCGCCCATTGCCAAGACCTATCCGATGGTGCCGGGCATCGATCTGGCCGGTGTGGTCACTGAATCTTCCAATCCCGACTTCAAGGCCGGTGACGAAGTGGTCCTGAACGGCTGGGGTGTGGGTGAAAAACACTGGGGCGGCCTGGCCCAGAAAGCCCGGTTGTCCGGCGACTGGCTGATTCCCTTACAGGCTCCGTTTACGGCTCGTCAGGCCATGGCCATTGGTACCGCCGGTTACACCGCCATGCTGTGTGTCATCGCCCTGGAGAAGCACGGCGTGAAGCCTGAGTCTGGCGATATTCTGGTGACCGGCGCCACCGGTGGTGTTGGCAGTGTGGCGGTCGCCATTCTGGCCAAGCTGGGTTACTCCGTGACCGCCGTGACCGGCCGGAAGGAAGAGGAGGCTTATCTGAAGTCGCTGGGCGCCAAACAGATCATGGATCGCGCTGAGCTGAGCGAGCCGGGTAAACCCCTCGCCCGTGAAACCTGGGCTGGCGCGGTGGATGTGGCTGGAGGCCAGGTGCTGGCAAACGTTTGCGCCGGCATGAAATACCACGGTGTGGTCGCCGCCTGCGGCCTCGCTGCCGGTATGGACTTCCCGTCCACCGTCGCCCCGTTCATTCTGCGTGGCGTGACCCTGTGTGGTATCGACAGTGTGATGGCTCCGAAAGCAGACCGCCTTTACGCGTGGAAACGACTGGCCGAGGACCTGTCCCCGGAGCTGCTCGGCAGTATGATCACCGAAGTGGCCTTCGATGATGCCATCGATGCGGCCAGCCGTCTCATGGACGGCAAGATCCGCGGTCGTATCGTTATCCCCGTAGCGGGCTGATTCAGGCCCCGGCCGCGTCCGTGGCCAGAATCCGTGCCTGCTTTTGTTGCTGCTTGTTGCGCACAATCGCATCCACGCACTGGTTCTGGTCGCGGAGAATCACCACGCATTCCAGGCACTGGATACACTCGTCATAATCGATCCGGCCATCCTTGCGAATGGCGTTGATGCCACAGGCATTCTTGCAGTGCTGGCAGGGCTGTCCGCAACGGTCAACCCGCTCCAGCCAGCTGAAGATCCGGAACTTGCCAAGCACCGCCAGCCCGGCACCCAGGGGGCACAGATAGCGGCAGTAGAACTTGTGGATAAACATCCCCACCGCCAGCAGGGCCACGGCGTAGACCACAAACGGCCAGTAGCGCACGAAGAACAACGTGATGCTGGTTTTGAAGGGCTCCACCTCCGACAGCTGCTCAGCCAGGGTCAGCGAATAGAACGATGCAATAACGATGGCCAGCAGCACCGGGTACTTGATCAGGATGAGTTTCCGGTGCCAGCGTTCGGGCACCTTGATTTGCCGGAACCGGAGATTCTGGCCCAGCCAGGCGGCCATCTCCTGCAGCACACCAAACGGGCACAGCCAACCGCAGAACACCCCCCGGCCCCAGATGAACAGGGTGACGAACGTGTAGGTCCAGAGGATGAAGATCACCGGGTCCAGCAGGAACATGTTCAGGCTGAAGCCATCCTTGATGGCCAGCAGCAAGGTGTAGATGTTCACCACCGACAACTGGCCCTGGGCGTAGAAGCCGATAAAGAACAGGGTGAAGAACAGGAAGCCCCAGCGAAACCGGTGGACCAGCTTCGGGTGCCGGGTGAGAGTCTTCTGGCGGGCAAAGAAGATCGTCAACACCGTCAGGCTCAGAACCAGCAAGGCGATTTGCCACCAGCGTTCCTTCCAGAGCCCGATCCACATGGGCGCCCGCGACTGCTCCGGCCCGACAGCAATGTCCACGGCCTCAAACAATTCTTCCGGGAAGGCAACGGGCAGCTCAAAACGGGCAGTGTCCACCACCAGATGATTTCGGGCTAACACTGCATTGAGAGTCAGTGTGGATTCGGCTCCGGGGTTAAAGCCGGCGTTACCGCCTACCCGGAACAGGTTAATCGCCGTCATTTTCGGCATGCCGGCAGCGGCCAGGCCCTGACCCGTCTCCAGCCAGTTCAGGTCGCGCATCTCGACAGACAGCTGATTCTGACTCAGGCCAAAGCGGTCGGGGGTGCTGCCCGGCACAAAGTCCGCGCCAATATGGGGATATTTGCCCTGTGACATCACCAGCATTACCTTGCCATTGTCACCGAGCCGCTCCCGAAAGGCCTGATATCGCTCATCGCCCAACAGGTTGCGACCGACCATGGGAGAGTTCATGTAGGCCAGATAGAGTTCTGAGAAAGCCTCGCCTTCATCGGTTTCGAGGTTGCCGGGATAATCCGACAGCGGACGGCCCAGTTGCTGCTCCACGTCCTCGGCTGTGATCTTGAGGCGGGTGACGTAACCACGCTCCAGCAACTGCTCCCAGCCAAGCGGCTCGTATAGGTCCTGACGTGCCCGGGTGGGCGCGGCCTGGGCGAATCCCTCGAGCATATTGCGCGCCACCTTCAGGGCAGAAGAGAGTACGGAATCATTGATGATCAGAACCGATACCGTAGCCTTACTGACGCCATCAAAGTACACCACATTGCCGGCTGAGCTGCGGCCTGAACGGCCGGAGGAACTGACTACAATCTGTTCGGTGAGTGCGCGCCCCTCATACTGATCGACGAACTCATGGAGCGATTCCTCGCCAAGGCCATGCAGAAACACCGGCTCGTGGTGATGCAGCACCCGCACGCCAGTAAAGCGCCCGCGTGTATCCAGGCCGATCATCATAGTGATGGGTTTGCCGGCAAAGCCGGGCAGTTTGCTGAAGTCTGTTGAAACGTAGGCGTATCCCAGCAGTTCCTGCAGTTGGTAAACCGGATACACCGGGAAATCGGCCAACTGGTCTTCAATCACCGTGGCGGAGGGAAACAGCTCCTGTATGACTTGCCGAGTGTCGTCAGAAAGTTCTGCCCGCAAGGGCGTTGCGGCCAAACAACAAAGCAGTAGCGAGAGCAGAAAGCGCCCGGCCATGGTGGTCTCCTGAGGTTATTATTGTCCTTCTCCCATGCTAGGCCGCTGGGGGCTTGGCTCAATTCAACCTCGGGGGCAATCCCCTGCTACTTTCAGCCGGCGGAAAACAGTTCCAAAGTACCATATGGGGTGCCAGCGTCTGTGATTACGATGAGGGTGTGCTTCTGGTAAAAGCCCGGTGGCACCAACATGCAACGCACTAATAATCACGACAAGAGGTGAGCATCATGTGGACCAAGCCAGCTTATGAAGATCTGCGGATCGGTTTTGAAGTAACCATGTACTTCGCCAACCGGTGAGCCCTGGCCGGCCAGCCCTGCGGCTGGTCGTTCCCGCTCGGGAGATCTTCTGATGCACCTGCATATTCTGGGGTCGGCCGCCGGCGGCGGGTTCCCTCAATGGAACTGCAACTGTCGAAACTGCGCGGGCTTCCGCGCCGGCAAGCTGAATGCCCATGCCCGCACCCAGTCGTCGATTGCTATCTCCGAGGATGGCGAACACTGGATTCTGTTTAACGCCTCACCGGATATCCGCGCCCAACTGGCGGCTTTTCCCGCCATGCAACCGGCCCGTTCACTGCGGGACACCGGGATTTCAGCGGTGGTGCTGATGGACAGCCAGGTGGATCACACCACTGGCTTGCTGTCTCTGCGTGAGGGGCTGCCGATGGATGTGTGGTGCACCCGCCAGGTGCACGACGATCTGAGTTCCGGGTTTCCGTTATTCGCCATGCTGAGTCATTGGAACGGTGGCCTGAACTGGCGCGAAATCCCTGCCGACGAACTGCAGCCATTCCGCCTGCCTTGCGCGCCTTCCCTTGAATTGACCGCCATTCCGTTGCTCAGTAACGCGCCGCCATACTCACCGCGCCGGGACAAACCTCACCCGGGTGACAACATAGGTCTGTTTATTCGCGATACCCGCACCGGGCAAACCGTGTTGTATGCGCCTGGTCTCGGGCAGCCCGATGCCCGTATTCGCGGCTGGATGGGCCAGGCAGACCTGTTGCTGGTGGATGGCACGGTCTGGCACGACGACGAGATGATCCGCCAGGAAGTCGGTACCAAAACCGGCCAGGCTATGGGTCATCTTGCCCAGTCCGGCGCCGGCGGCATGATTGAGTTACTGGACCGCATGCCAGCCAAACGCAAGGTGCTGATCCACATCAATAATACCAATCCGATTCTTGACGAAGACTCGCCAGAACGGGCGGAACTTATGGCCCATGGCATTGAAGTCGCCTGGGACGGGATGCATTTTGAATTGACGGGGCAGCCATGAACGCCAAAGCCAACACCGCCATGAACCGGCAGGATTTCGAACAGGCCCTTAGAGACAAAGGCGCCTATTACCATATCCATCATCCTTATCACCGGGCCATGTACAGCGGCCAGTGCACGCCGGAACAGATCCGTGGGTGGGTGGCCAATCGATACTACTACCAGGTACGGATCCCACAGAAGGATGCCGCCATCATGTCGAACTGCCCGGATGCCTCGGTGCGCCGCCTGTGGTTGCAGCGCATTCTGGACCACGATGGTCATGAGGGAGATGTGGGTGGCATCGAGGCCTGGCTGACGCTCGCCGAAGCCGTGGGCCTGAGCCGGGAAGAGGTGATCGACGAGCGCCACGTTCTCCCAGGTGTGCGTTTTGCAGTGGATGCCTATTTCAACTTTGCCCGCCGGGCAACCTGGCAAGAGGCGGCCTGCTCGTCACTGACCGAGCTTTTTGCGCCGGAAATACACCAGTCGCGGTTGGACAGCTGGCCTCAGCATTACCCGTGGATTGAGGAGAATGGCTACCGCTATTTCCGTAAACGTCTATCGGAGGCCAGACGGGACGTGGAGCACGGCCTGGCCATTACGCTGGACCATTTTGTCACCGAGGCTCAACAGCAACGGGCGTTCGACATTCTGCAGTTCAAGCTGGACATTCTCTGGTCGTTGCTGGATGCCCTGACCATGGCCTACGTTCACCAGACCCCGCCGTACCATACGGTCACCGATCAGCCGGTCTGGCATCGGGGCCTGTAAGGAGCGTTACCATGACTTTGGAGAAAACGCCCAGGCTCCGCCGAGGTTTCCGGTTCCAGTGGGAACCCGTACAGCAAAGCCATGTGTTGTTGTACCCGGAGGGTATGGTCAAGCTCAACGGCAGCGCCGGGGCCATCCTGGCGGAAGTGGACGGGGTTCGCCCGGTACACCAAATTATCCACTCCCTGGAGCGGCAGTTCCCGGAGGCCGGCCCGCTGGCGGCCGATGTGGAAGCGTTTCTGACAGACGCGGTTCAGCAACAGTGGATTGAGTGGTCATGACGGCCGCCACAGAAGCACAGGTAGGGCCGCCGCTTTGGTTGCTGGCGGAGCTCACCTATCGCTGCCCGCTGCAATGTCCCTATTGCTCCAACCCACTGGACTATGCCAACCAGCAACAGGAGCTGTCCACGGAGCAATGGCTGGATGTGTTGCGCCAGGGGCGAGCCATGGGCGCTGCCCAACTGGGCTTCTCCGGTGGCGAGCCGCTGGTGCGCCAGGACCTGCCGGAGCTGATTGCCGGGGCCCGGGAGCTGGGGTTTTACACCAATCTGATTACCTCCGGCATCGGGCTGACCGAAGCAAAAGTGCAGGCGTTTGCCGAAGCGGGGCTGGACCACATTCAGGTCAGCTTTCAGGCCTCAGACCCGGAACTGAACAATGCCGTGGCCGGCTCTCGCAAAGCCTTCGACCAGAAGCTGGCTATGGCCCGGGCGGTCAAGGCGGCGGGCTACCCGATGGTGCTCAACTTTGTGATCCACCGCCATAACATTCACCAGATGAACGACATTCTGGCCCTGTGTGAAAACCTGGATGCCGATTACGTGGAGTTGGCCACCTGCCAGTACTATGGCTGGGCATTTAAAAATCGGGAAGGACTGATGCCCTCCAAAGCCCAACTGGTCCGGGCAGAGCAGGAGGTAAATGACTATCGGAACGATCTCCGTAACCGTGGTCGCCCCATGAAAGTAATCTTCGTAACCCCGGACTACTACGAGGAGCGCCCGAAGGCCTGTATGAATGGCTGGGGCAACCTGTTCCTGACCGTGGCGCCCGATGGCACCGCCTTGCCTTGCCATAGCGCCCGGCTGTTGCCGATCGATTTTCCCAATGTGCAAGCCGAAACTCTTAGCGACATCTGGTATCATAGTCCCGGCTTCAACCATTACCGTGGTGACAGCTGGATGCCTGAACCCTGCCGGTCCTGCGATGAAAAAGGCAAGGATTTCGGTGGTTGTCGCTGTCAGGCTTATCTGCTGACCGGAAACGCCGATAACGCTGATCCGGTCTGCTCCAAGTCGCCCCATCATGACCGTATCCTCGCGGCCCGCACCGCCGCTGATCACGCCACGGCGGGGCTGGATGACCTGGTATACCGCAATGCCCGGAACTCAAAACTGCTTTACCGTGGCTGATCCGATCTCCGCGCTTGACGCCTGCGCTGGTTTCTCCCAGTACGCCCAACTAAAAGTGTGCGGCGATACCATTTTCTGGCTTGCCTCCCATCCTGAAACCGGCTCTGTTGCCCTCTGGCAGGCGGACAACTCTGGTATTTGCCGGGTCAACACCGGCCCGGGCAGTATCCGAAGTCGCCTCAACGGCTACGGTGGTGGTGCCTATGCGGTACTGCCGGGGCGAGTGGTCTGGGTAGCGGAGGATCAGCGCGTCTGGCAGCTCAACCGAGTGACAGGTAAACGAACCTTATTGGTGCCGGAGGTTGACGCTACCTGGGGAGGCCTGGTGGCAGACCCGCAACATGACCGGGTGTTGGCGGTGCGTGAACGGCATCAACAGCAGGCGTTGATGGCCCTGGAGGCCACGGGGCAAGTCCGGCTGTTACACCAGGGGCTGGACTTCTACGGCGCGCCGGCGGTCAGCCAGGACGGTACCCGAGTGGCCTGGTGCAGCTGGCAACTGCCGGATATGCCCTGGTTGCAGTCAACGCTCTGGCAGGCAACGGTCACTGCTGACGGCACTGTTGCAGGTGCATCAGGGCAGCCCCCGCCGGTTTCCGGCTCGGTTCAGCAACCGCAGTTTGCCGGTGAGCAGTTGTGGTCATATCCGACCATGAGGGCTGGTGGCAGCCCTGGCAGGTAACGCGCAAGGGTGGCCGCGACCAGTGGCTGAAAAGCACGGCGCCCATGCTCGATCACGCCAACGCCCCATGGCAACTGGGAGAGCGGCATAGTTGCCCGTTGCGAGAGGGTGGTTGGGCCAGAGTGCAATACCGTCAGGGTATCGGCGAGCTTTGGCTGGAACGGGAAGGGCGCTCTCAGAGAGTCGCCGGGGGCTGGACCGATTTCCGGGATCTGAGCCCGTCAGCCGATGGCCTTGTCTGTATCGGTCGGGCTGCAGACCGGCACGATGCGGTTCTGAAGGTATGTGCGGACTCCGGCTCGGCAACCATCCTGGCTGGCGGGCAGATGCCGGATTGTTCAACCATGGCACCGGTGTCGCCCGTTGCGTTTGTGGTGGGTGCTGAGGCGGCCGATATGTCACCGGTTCAGGGGTTTCTTTACCCCCCGGCATCGGCATCCTCCCCGGCACCACCGGTTATCCTGATCGCCCACGGCGGCCCCACGTCGGCGGCCTATGCGGTCTATAACCCCCAGGTTCAGTTCTGGTGCCAGCGGGGCTTTGCCGTTGCGGAAGTGAATTATACCGGCAGCACCGGTGCTGGCCGGGACTTCCGCCTTCGCCTGGCCGGCCGGTGGGGCGAGGCTGATGTCCAGGATATGGTGCGCTGCGCGGATTATCTGGCGGCGCAGGGACTGGTCTGCGCCAACAACGTATTCATTCAGGGCCGAAGTTCCGGGGGCTATACGGCATTGATGGCGGCGGTTCAGACGGACCGCTTCAAAGCGATTGGCAGCCTGTTTGGCGTGACCGATCCATGGCGTCTCCGTGCCAAGACCCACCGGTTTGAATCCGGTTACCTGGACTGGCTGCTGGGTGACCCGCAATCACACCAGGCCCGCTGGCAGGCACGCACTCCGGCGCTGCACGCTGACCGGATAAGCTGCCCTGCGATTTTTTTTCAGGGTGGGAAAGATGCCGTCGTGGTGCCTGGGCAGACCCGGCGGATGGTGGCCGCGCTTCAGGCCCGGGGCCAACCGGTGGAACTGCACTGGTATGAGGATGAAGGCCATGGGTTTCAGAGGGCAGACAATCAGGCGCACATGCTCGAATCGCTGCACCGGTTTTATGGAGGTCTGGCCTGAGACGACCCTGAGATACGCAAAAAGGACAATGAACCAGCGCACAAACTGAGTTAAACTCTCAACTATTCCTATAACAACAAACGGTTGTCTCTGAGCGTCATGAGCTACGATATTTCCGCGCTGCGTAAGTTTGTCTCTCCCGAAATTGTCTTCGGTGCCGGTTCCCGCCGGTCGGTGGCCAACTTTGCCAGTAATTTTGGTGCCCGCCACGTGTTCCTGGTGTCCGACCCGGGTGTTGTCGCCGCCGGATGGGTTGCAGAAGTTGAAACCCTTTTGGTCGAGGCGGGTTTGCGTTGCACCACGTTTACAGCGGTATCGCCCAATCCCAAAGTAGATGAGGTGATGGCCGGTGCCGAGCTCTACCGGGCCAGCGAATGCGATGTCATCGTGGCGATCGGCGGTGGCAGCCCCATGGATTGCGCCAAGGGTATCGGCATTGTCGCCAGCCATGGCCGCAGCATCCTGGAATTCGAGGGGGTGGATACCATCCGCAATCCCTCACCACCACTGATCCTGATTCCCACCACCGCCGGTACCTCAGCCGACGTTTCGCAGTTTGCCATCATTTCCGACCCCAACCGGCGCTTCAAGTTTTCTATCATCAGCAAAGCGGTGGTGCCGGATGTTTCGCTGATCGACCCGGAAGTGACCGAAACCATGGACGCCTACCTCACCGCCTGTACCGGGGTGGATGCACTGGTGCACGCCATCGAGGCGTTTGTCTCCACCGGCAGCGGGCCCCTGACCGATACTCATGCACTGGAAGCGATCCGGCTGATCAACGGCAACCTGGAAGCGCTGGTGGCAAACCCGTCAAACCCGGTACTGCGGGAACAGATCATGCTGGCGTCCATGCAGGCGGGGCTGGCCTTCTCCAATGCCATTCTGGGGGCTGTCCATGCGATGTCCCACAGCCTGGGCGGGTTCCTGGACTTGCCACATGGCCTCTGCAATGCACTGCTGCTGGAGCATGTGGTGGCCTACAATTTCCCTTCTGCCGAGGACCGGTTCCGCCGGGTTGCCGAGGCCATGGCGATTGATACCCGGGGTATGAACGGGGCACAGGTCAAGGCACGGTTGATGACCCGCATTATTGAACTCAAGAAGACCGTTGGCCTGGAGGCGCGGCTCAAGGAGCTCGGCGTCACCACCTCTGATATTCCCTACCTTTCCGGCTATGCATTGAAGGACCCCTGCATACTGACCAACCCAAGGAAGTCGTCACTTCGGGATGTTCAGGTGGTTTATGAAGAAGCCCTCTGACCCAACCAGCACCGGTTACGACATCGGCGATCTGTTGGGGCTCAGCAGCCAGTCTGCCCGAAAAAGCTATTACCCCGCGTTGCAGGAACGCCTGGAAGAACTTGAGCAAGAACGAAACCGCTACAAATGGCTGTTCGAAAACGCCCTGCACGGCATCTTCCAGGCCAACCTGCGCGGTGGCTTTCTGGCCTGCAATCCCGCCATGGCCCGAATCTGCGGTTATGACAACCCGGAGCAATTGCAGGAGAAAGTGATTCGACTCAGGGAGCAGTTGTTCTGCAGCGCGGCGGAGTTTGATCAGGTCCGCCAGGAACTGCTCAACCATGGCAGCCTGAGCGCCCGCGAGACGCGTCTTCGGCGAGCAGACCAAACCCCCGTGTATGTGGCATTAACCATGCTCCGCCGGCCGGATCTTGGGCCGGAAGTGGTGGAAACCTTCGTTGCCGACATAACCGAGCGGGTGCAGGCCCGGCAGAAACTTGAGCAGCTGAACGCCGAACTGGAAAAACGCGTGGAGGAACGCACTGAGGCGCTGCAAAACGTCAATGTGGACCTGCGTTATCAGATTGAAGAGCGGGAAAAAGTTGAGCAGGAGTTGAAAGTGGCGGTGAACGCCGCCAAAGACGCCAATCGCAGCAAAGACAAGTATCTTGCGGCGGCCAGTCATGATCTGCTGCAACCCCTGAATGCGGCCAGGCTGATGATTTCGGCCCTGCAGGACAGCCAGTTACCCGAGGCGGAAAACCGGATGGTTCATCAGGTGCACCGGGCGCTGGAGGGAGCCGAGGATTTACTCGCCGATCTGTTGGACATCTCCAAACTTGACCAGCAGGCAATGAAGCCGGACCTGACCCACCTCAATCTGGCTGCCATGCTGAAAGGCCTGGGCGAGGAGTTTGAGGCGGTGGCGGCCAATGCCGGATTGCAGTTCCGGCTGCGGGTGCCACCGGTATCGCTTAGGACCGACCCCCGAATGCTGGCACGGATTGTCCGTAACCTGTTGAGTAATGCCTTCCGCTATACCCGCGAGGGCGGCGTGATGCTGTCCGTCAGGCAACGCCAGAATCGGCTCGCCATTGAAATCTGGGACACCGGTGTGGGGATCGAATCCCACAAGCTGCAGGATATTTTCACCGAATTCCACCAGCTACTGCCCCAGGGCACTGGCGGTCGCCAGGGCGTCGGATTGGGACTGGCCATTGTGGAGCGCATGGTACGGGTTCTGGGTTACGGAATCCGGGTGACCTCACGGCCCGGCCGCGGTTCGAGATTTGAGGTGTCGATCCCGCTTGAACACAGGGTAAATGAGGCCTGGCGAAGCCAATCTTCAGCCGGAGGTGCCATCCACGGAAACTTTGACGGACTGGCGGTGTTAGTCGTAGACAACGAGCCGGCGGTGCTTGAAAGCATGGCAGCGTTGCTCGAAGGTTGGGGTTGTGAGGTGTTTCCCGCCGACGGCGAATCCAGTGCCCTGGACATGCTGAGCGAGGGCCTGCTCCCCGACGTGATTCTGGCGGATTTCCACCTGGACAATAACGCAACCGGTTGTGAGGCTGTCTACGCCGTTCGCCGTGCACTTGACCATGATGTTCCGGCAGCCATCATCACTGCTGATCGCAGTGATGAAGTGCGCACGCTGCTTAGGGCCCAGTACCTGCCCATCCTTAACAAACCGGTTAAGCCCAACCGCTTACGGGCGCTGCTGGCGAGTCTTGCCGCGCAGTCAACCTGACCCCACGCGCTTGCGCTTTACGACTACACTTATTCCTGAACCAGTCCTTGATTCAGGAGACCGTCATGAGCCACACCGAGCATTCCCTTACCAACCATGAAGTCACCGTTTGCCTGGCCGGCGGCGCCGTGCTGGGCCCTTTCAATGCCACTTGGAGCCAGGATGAAGGCGGGGACGTGCGGGAGCTTGTCCGCGAATACGATGCCTTCCTGCAGGGTGAGAAACAGCGCCGTTACAAATTTCATCTGCATGACACCTACACCAACACCGTCCACACACTGATTCTCAATTTTGAGCAAGTCACCGGCATTTGCGACCATGTCAGGCTAAGATCGCAGGACCGAGGGGCTTAGTGTCCCGCCTGGCAAGCAAAAAGGGAGGACGCAATGAGTGAGTTCAGAACGGAAAAAGACAGCCTGGGTGACGTGAAGGTGCCCGCGAATGCCCTGTGGGGCGCGCAAACCCAACGGGCCATCGATAACTTTCCGGTCAGTGGTCAGCCGATGCCGGCCCGGTTCATTGTGGCGGTGGCGCAAATCAAGTGGGCGGCAGCCCAGGCCAACGCGTCTTTGGGGTTGCTGGATGCCCGTTTGCGGGACGCTATTGCCGAAGCCTGTGATCAACTGATCCAGGGCGAACACGCGGACCAGTTTCCGGTGGATCGGTATCAGACCGGCTCCGGCACCAGCACCAACATGAATGTGAACGAAGTGATTGCGGCCATTGCCCGGAGACAGGGTGTCGATGTCCACCCTAATGATCACGTTAATATGAGCCAGAGCTCCAACGATGTGATACCAACGGCTATACACGTCAGTTCGCTTTTGGCCGTAAAAGAGCAATTGCTGCCGGCCCTGTCGCACCTTCGGGGTGTCATTTACGAGCGGGAAGCGGAACTGAATGCCCAGGTCAAAACCGGTCGTACTCACCTGATGGACGCCATGCCGGTGACCCTGGGGCAGGAATTACGGACCTGGCGGGAACAGCTGGCCCTGGCTGAGAAACGTCTTGAGCAGGCAATGGATGAACTGGCGGATGTGCCCCAGGGCGGCACCGCAGTGGGTACCGGCGTTAATGCGGCGTCTGAATTCTCTGGTCAGTTCATCAAGTTCCTGCGCAGCAACACCGGCTACCCGTTTCGTTCCATGGAGCACAAGTTTGTTGGTCAAAGCGCTGTGGATGCGCCTGTCGCCCTGTCAGGACAACTACGGGGCGTGGCGGTGGTGCTGACCAAAATTGCCAACGATCTGCGCTGGATGAACAGCGGTCCGATTCACGGGCTGGCCGAGATCAGCCTGCCGGCATTGCAGCCGGGCAGCAGCATCATGCCGGGCAAGGTGAACCCGGTTATTCCTGAGTCGGTTGCCATGGTGGGAGCGCAAGTTATGGGGCTGGACAATGCGGTGGCCATTGCCGGCCAGTCTGGAAACTTTCAGCTCAATGTAATGCTGCCTCTGGTGGGTGGCAATCTGCTGGACATGATCGGCCTGTTAACAGGGGCTTCCGCTATCCTCGCTGACAAAGCGATGAAAGGCTTTGCAGTGAATACCGAAAATCTGAATGCCGGTGTCGGGCGTAACCCGGTACTGGTCACGGCGTTGAACCCGGAAATTGGTTATACCCTGGCAGCGGACATCGCCAAAGAAGCCTATCGTACCGGTCGCCCGGTAATTGATGTGGCCGAGGAGCGCAGCGGCCTAAGCCGTGAACGCCTGGAAACACTGATGGATCCGCTCAAGCTGACCCGTGGCGGGCTGACCTGAGCCCGCATGACCGGAGGAGCCATACTTGCTGCTGTCCCTGGAGCTGTTTGTAATGCTGGTTCTGGCCAATGGCTCGCCAGTGGTCGTGGCCAGGCTATTACATCAGACCGGCAACTGGCCGGTGGATGGCGGCCGGGTGTGGCGAGACGGTCGACCTGTGTTCGGCCCCAGTAAGACCTGGCGAGGAATGCTATCGGGCACGTTGGCCTGCTTGCTGTTCTCGGCCTGGGTGGGGCTGGGTTGGCTGTTCGGTGCGCTGTTTGGTTTGCTGGCGTTACTTGGGGATCTCATCAGCAGTTTTATCAAGCGCCGGATGGGCCTCGAATCCAGTTCCCGGGCATTATGGCTGGACCAGTTGCCCGAGGCCCTGCTGCCCATGGCCATGGCGTGGTTGTGGCTTTCGTTGCCGTTGTGGGAAGCGGTTGCCGTGGCGCTGCTGTTTGCGCTGAGCAATATGTTGTTTTCACCGATACTTTATCGCCTTGGTATTCGCAAACAACCCCATTGACGCCGGTTATCCGGGCCCCCGGGATAAGGTGTGCACGGTGACTTCCGGTGGGCAGTTCAGGCGGACATTAAGCACGGACGTGCCGGCGCCCGGGGATGTATAACCCTGCATGCCATTGACCTGCCAGAAACCCCGGCCAAGGCGGCGGGGGCAGTCGGAATCCAGGGTCACCGGAATGCCCCCGGGCAGGCAGAGCTGCCCGCCATGGGTGTGTCCGCACAGGAACAGGTCGTAGCCGGCGTGGGCCGCTTCCCGCCAGATTTCGGGCGTGTGGCTCAGGAGCAGACTGATGCCGCCCGGGGGGATGTCATCGCCGGCCCGGTGCAGGTTGTGAACCTTGTAGTAATGGGCATCGTCCACACCGGCCAGGTAGAGGGTGTTCTGGCCGCGGGTCAGGGGCGCCATTTCATTCATCAGCAGCCGGTAGCCCATGTCTTCCAGTGCCGGTACCATGCGAACGCTGTCATGGTTGCCCAGCACTGCGTAGGCGTCACCCTTGATGGCACTGCGCAGGCGGGCCATGCCCGCCAGGGCCTCGTCAATCGGCCCCCAGGTGAGCTTCCGGTAATCGCCGGTCAGCACACACAGGTCATAGTCCAGCGGTGTGATCTGATCGATCACCGCGTTCAGGTTGTGTTCATCCATATCGACGTGAAGGTCGGTCAGGTGCAGGATGCGAAAGCCCTCGAACGCCTCAGGTAAATCGGGCAGGGTAAAGGTGTTGTGGGCAGTGGTCAGTTTACGGCTGTTTTCCCGGGCCCGGGAAAACAGGCCAACGGCTTGCAGGCAAAACTGGATAAGCCTTGGGGCGTTGGTGAGGTTCTCAACGTGGAACGAGCGGCGGTCACGCCCGAACACCCGGGCCTCGGCTTCCTGTTCGATGCCCAGTCGCTGACGGGCATGCACGGGACCAAGCCGAAGGCTGAGCCGGTACTGGAGAAGTTCGTTCTGATCTTCTGGTGCGCGAACCCTTGCGGTCATGTGAATCGTCCTGATGCCGAGCGGAATCTTATCACTGATTCCTTAACTCATTATGGATGGTCAGGAAGCTAGTGCAACCGCATAGACACAATGTTCATGTTTTATTGACGCATCCCGAACCCTCGTGGGGGCAGTGCGTAATGACCTGCCCTGAAAGTCGATGCCGCCAGGCAACCGGCGGCTGTTCCGAATGTTTTTGGGCCCGAGCTTGCCAGCCTCCGGGGACTGGTGCGACCTCTGGCGCCCGCCAATGTGCTGGTGCTAGGGGTCTTTTTGTAATCACTGAACGTATAAGTGCGTGAATGTCTCGTTTGGAATTCTGATTCATAACCGCCACAATCGAACTAACAGAAAACCGCTGGAGCAATCTGATGAGTGACGCATGCAACGTTCCCGGAATGACCGTGCCTCGTAGCCGGTTTCCGGCACCTGAGAAAGACCTGCACGAGCCGGCGGGAGAGGCCCGGGTTGTGTTGGCCGGGGGCTGTTTCTGGTGTGTTGAGGCGGTGCTGGTGGCCATTGACGGGGTGACCCGTGTGGAATCGGGGTACGCCGGTGGCGCAGCCGAGACGGCTAACTATGAGGCTGTTTGCAGCGGCAGCACGGGACATGCCGAAGTGGTGAGCGTTCACTACGACCCGGCGAAGGTGAGTTTTGGGGAGCTTCTGAGAGTATTTTTTTCGGTGGCTCACGACCCAACCCAACTGAACCGCCAGGGTAATGATATTGGCAGCCAGTACCGCTCAGCAGTGTTTTACGAGACCGCTGACCAGAAACAGGTGGCAGAGGCTTACATTCGCCAGCTTGATGCCTCCGGTGTGTATTCCAGTCCGATCGTCACCCGCCTCGAACCACTCACGGCGTTCTATCCGGCGGAGGCGTATCATCAGAACTTTGCCGCGCGCAATCCCCGGCAGCCCTACATCCTGGCGGTGGCTGCGCCGAAGATGGCTAAGCTGGCCACTACCTGGCCAGACCACCTGAAACCCGAGTTCAGTGATAATGAGCCTGACCAGGCCTGAGGAGGTCCCCCATGACGGTATCAGCAAAAGGCTATGATCTGACCCCGCTGAGTAAAGCTGAGGTCGATGAGAAGGCAACGGGCCTGACCTCTGAGGAAAAGCGGGTACTGCTGGATCACGGCACCGAACACCCGTTCTGTGGCACTTTGCTGGATAACAAGAAGGCCGGGGTTTATTCGTGCCGATTGTGCGCACTCCCGTTGTTCAGTTCCGACGCGAAATTCGAATCAGGAACCGGCTGGCCGAGTTTCTTCCAGCCGTTCGATCCGGACCATATCCGCTATCTTGAAGATCACAGCCTGGGTATGAGTCGCACAGAGATCCGTTGCCCGCGCTGCGATAGCCATCTCGGGCACGTGTTCCCGGACGGTCCCCCGCCCACCGGTCAGCGCTATTGCCTGAATTCCATTGCCATGGTGTTTGAGGAACAGGTGTAACACGCAATCCCCTTTTCTTCTCCTTTTGGCGATTATTCAGGGGGTGCCTGAACCGCTATACTCCTTCCCTGTTGTTCCGGGTCGACGACGGCACGGGCCAGATTTGGGAAGGAATTGTGTATGAAACGACTGAACTTGAGCCCTCTGACAGAGTCTGCAACCCTGCTCAGACGTGCTGCCGTGGTATTGGGCTCGGTTGGGCTTACCGCCATCTACTCCTTACTGGTGCTGCTGAGGGCGTTGTTTGGTCGCCTGAACCGGCCGATTGTCGACAAGTACTGCCGGGAGTGGTCTGTCGCATTGCTGAAGCTGGTCCGGGCCAGCCTGACAGTCCGCGGTGAGGTGCCAGACTTCAACGACGGGCGCCGCTACATCATCATGAGTACCCATGCCAGCCACTACGATATCCCGGTGAGTTTTGTGTCTTTGCCGGGCTCCATCCGGATGCTGGCAAAGAAGGAGCTGTTCCGGATTCCCCTGCTGGGCCAGGCCATGGCGGCGGCAGAGTTTCCCTCGATCGACCGTTCCAATCGAACCCGCGCGGTCCGGGATCTGGAGCGGGCAAAGCAGATGATGGAAAGCGGTATAGTGCTTTGGGCAGCCCCTGAAGGCACCCGATCCTCGGACGGCGCGCTGTTACCGTTCAAGAAAGGATGTTTCCACCTGGCCCTTGATACCGAAGCAGTCATTGTGCCGGTAGCCATTCGTGGAATTCACAAGGTATTACCGGCCCGGAGCCTGCAGATCAATCTTGGCCAGCCGGTGGATGTCAGGGTCGGGACCCCGATTGATACCGCCGGCAAGGGCAAGGATGACCTGCCACAGATCATGGCGGATGTGCGCCAGCGGCTGGAGCAGTTGCTGGGCGATGGCGAGCCGGAATAGACCGGCTCCCGACCGGGTTTCAGCCGCCGGTACTGGCGGAAACGACGGTGTAGAAAAGATAGCCTGTGTAGGCGATGTAGACAGTCACCAGTAATACACCATCCAGCCTTGAAACCATGTTGCGCCAGCCGGTCAGGCCGAAGCCCATCAGGAGCAGGCCCACGGTTAGCGCGAGCATCAGAGTCCAGTCCCGGTAAAGCACTTCAGGATCCACAGATAATGGCTGGATTGCGGCCGCCAGCCCAACCACCGCCAGGGTATTGAAGATACCCGAGCCGAGTATGTTGCCAAGGATCAGGTCGTGTTCGTTTTTGCGCACCGCGGCGATCGCCGAGGCCAGTTCCGGCAGCGAGGTGCCAATGGCAACAATGGTCAAACCGATGATCAGGTCACTGACGCCCAGGCTCTGGGCAACCGTTACTGCACCCCATACCAGCAGGCGGGAGCTGGCGATCAAAAGAATCAGACCGATGATCAGCCAGATTACCGCGCTTTTCAGAGGCATTGGGTGGGCGATCAGCTCGGCATCGGCGGCGTTCGCCAGTGGGTCCTCTTTCGTCCGGATGCCCTGAAAAATCGACCAGCCCATTACTGCGGCGAATACGCCAAGCAATATCCAGCCATCCAACCGCGTTAATTCACCATCGATTAATTGCGCTCCGGCGATGAGTGTCAGCACCACCAGCAGCGGCAGCTCTTTGCGAATCACCTGGGAGTGCATGGCAATAGGCGCGATGATGGCCGTCAGGCCGACAATCAGCGCTATATTGGTGATGTTCGAGCCATAACCGTTGCCCAGTGCCAGACCGGGGTTGCCGTCGGAGGCGGCCATAGCGGATACCGCCAGCTCCGGAGCCGAGGTGCCAAAGCCGATAATCACCATGCCGATCAGCAGCGATGGCATGCCCAGATGCTTGGCGGTGGCTGCTGCGCCTTCAACAAATTTGTCCGCACTCCAGACCAGCAGGACAAGACCGGCAAGAATGGCTCCCATAGCCATCAGCATAGAAAAGACCTCAATCAGAAAGTGGTGGGCCCCAGGGCGGCCTGCCGGAGGGGAACAAGTGGCGCACAAGATACCGCAAGTCGCGCTTTCAGGTCAGCCCTGTTGGCAACGAACTTTTTGTTACCGGTAATGATCCGCACTATCGGAAAACAGGTATCAGACTAAAGTGGCGCTGATATTGTTAACAAAACGCGCGAAAATCGGGGTAAACCATAATAGTTAGCCCGACACACATCGATTGACAATCGCAATTTATTATTCCGGCAAAAATCGGGATAATGCGCCCAACTTCAGACCGGAAGCGTACAGCAGCGCCGTCTACCTCGCGCCTCGCTGGCTTCCGACAGGCCGCTTTCGCTGATCGTGGAGTGGCAACAGGCTCAACACTAGCTAGGGTGAAAACCAATGGCCGTTAGACAGGCAGACGTAGTGCTGGTCGGTGGGGGCGTCATGAGCGCAACCCTCGGCATGATGCTCAGGCAGCTGGACCCGTCACTGGACATCGTCATGGTGGAGCGTCTAGACCACGTTGCCCATGAAAGCACAGACGGATGGAATAATGCAGGTACCGGCCACGCCGGCTACTGCGAACTCAACTATACCCCCGAAACCGAAGACGGAGATGTTGAAATTGCACGAGCGCTGCAAATCAACGCCCAGTTTGAGGTGTCATTGCAGTTCTGGTCGTACCTGGTGGAGCAGGGCATTCTGCCGGAACCGTCCTCGTTCATTAACCGCACGCCGCACCAGAGCTTTGTCTGGGGTGAGAAAGACGTCGCATTCCTCAAGCGCCGCTTTGAGCGCCTGAAGGCTCACCACCTGTTCCGCGAGATGGAATACACCGAAAGCCCGGAGGAACTGGCGGAGTGGATGCCGCTGGTGGTCAAGCATCGCGATCCAATGCAGCGCGTGGCGGCAACCCGCATCAAACATGGTTCGGATGTCGATTTTGGCTCGCTGACACGCAGCATGGTCAAGTGGCTGGAGACCCAGCCCAATTTTGAATTGATGCTCAGTAGCCCGGTGCATTACATCGACCAGAGGGACAACGGCCGCTGGAAATTGCGGGTGAAGAACCAGAAAACCGGCGAGCTGACCAAGCTGGAGGCCGGGTTTGTGTTCCTGGGTGCCGGAGGCGGTGCACTGCCGCTGTTGCAGAAGTCGGGCATTGATGAGGCCAGGGGTTACGGTGGCTTCCCGGTGAGCGGCCAATGGCTGGTGTGCCAGAAGCCGGATATCGTTCAGGCGCACAACTCCAAGGTCTACGGCAAAGCGCCAATTGGTGCACCGCCCATGTCGGTTCCGCACCTGGATACCCGCATCATTAACGGCGAGCCGGCACTGCTGTTCGGCCCTTTTGCAGGCTTTACCACCCGGTTCCTGAAGCAGGGTTCGGTGTTCGATCTGTTCGGTTCTGTGCGTGCCACCAACCTGAGGCCCATGCTGTCTGTCAGCAAGAGCAACATGGACCTGACCCGCTACCTGATTGGAGAAGTGTTCCAGTCTCATACCGATCGGGTTGAGTCGCTGCGTAACTTCTTCCCGGATGCCCGTGAAGACGACTGGCGCCTGCAGATGGCGGGCCAGCGGGTACAAATCATCAAGCAAACGCCTGAAGGCGGGGGCAAGTTGGAGTTTGGTACCGAGATCGTTGCCGCCAAAGACGGCACGCTGGCCGCGTTGCTGGGCGCCTCTCCCGGAGCATCAACAGCGGCCAACGCCATGCTGAACGTACTTGAGCGGTGTTTCCCTGAGAAAATGAAGTCGGAACAGTGGCTGGAGCGGATGAAAGAGCTGGTCCCTTCCTACGGACAGTCTCTGGTGAACGACGAGCAACTGCTCAATCGGGTTCGGGAGCGAACCCTGGCAACCCTGAAACTCGGCTGAGCGGACACTTCCGCTAAACGGGTTCGTGGTTCTGCGGGCACTGTGCGACAAGCCGGTGCCCGTTTTTCGTTCTGGCAGAGGTGTTCTGAAAAGTTGCAGTTTACAGTCAATCGGTTCAGTGTAAGAAGACAACCCTGACGAGGAGAGCGCTGTGACTGAACAGAACTACAATCCCGAAAAAGGGTATGTCGCCCTGCTGGGCTGGAGCCTGAATGCCGTTGAAGCGGCGGACAAATTCGACCGCCGCTATGTGGTGGTCGCTCCGGATTGGGCAGAACCCTACTGCCAGGAACACAACATTCCTTACGTGCCCTGGAACTTCGAACGCCTCAATGATCGTTCGTTTGAGATCGCCCAGACACTCAAGGACATGGGCGTAGATGTTTCCATTCCCCTGTTTGAAGAAACCGTAGAGTGGGCCGGAGCAATCAACTCCGTATTGATGGGTAATCCTAGGCTCTTCGGGCAGGCCATGCTGTTGCGCGACAAGGCCCTGATGAAGCGGCGGGCCCAGCTCGGTGGCATTCGTGTTGGTATTTTTGAAGAAGCCCACGACCGGGAAGATGTGGTTCGCTTCCTGAAGCGGGTCAACCAGACCCTGCTGAAGCTGGACGGCGATCCCAACGACCCAATCCACCTCAAGGCCTTCGATAAGGCTGGCTGCCTGGGCCATCGGGTTATCCGCACACCGGATGAAGTGGATACCATTCCCGATGAGGAATTTCCGGTGCTGATGGAATCCCACCTGGACGGCTGGGAGTTTGCCGTGGAGGCCTGGATCCATAATGGCAAGATCTGTTTCCTTAATATTTCCGAGTACGTAACCCTCGGCTATTCTGTGTTCGTTCCGGCCACGCCGGACCTTGAGAAGTACCGGGCGCAAATTACCACCGAAATCGAGAAGCTGATCAAGACCTTCGATATCGACTTCGGCTTTGTCCACCCTGAGTATTTCGTAACCAGCGATGGGACTATGTACTTCGGCGAAGTGGCCTATCGCCCGCCGGGCTTCAAGGTGTTCGAACTGCTTGAGCGTGCCTATGGCTTCAATGCCTATCAGGGATTGATCATGGCCTTTGATCCGAAAACCACCGAAGAGGAAATCAAGGCGTTCTTCCCGAAAGAGGTAGTGGATGCCAAAGGCTATGCCGGCTGTTTCGGGGTGTACCCGCGCCGCCGTGTGGTTAGTCGCCTGGAGATCCCGGAAGAGACCGAGAACCACGATTACTTTGAGTCCCATGAGCTGACGCCACCTGTAGAAGAAACCGTAACCAAGCGAACGGCGTTCGGTACCCATTGGGGCCTGGTGTATTTCTTTGGTGAGGATCCCTATGTTTTGCGGGATCTGCTCAAACATCAGGAAGAGCTCGATTTCTATGTATAATCGAGGTATGCATTAATGGAAAGGGTCTGATGCAGGCCCTGAGGAACCTCGTTTGAGTGATCACCAACCGGCCAGCCAGGCGCCAGCCGTCAACATTGACAAGCTGGTGCTGAAACTGGACGAGTCCATTGTGGCTCTTGCGGAGAGCCGGCCCTTTGCAAAGGCCGGCAAGCTCCCGAAACTGTTTGATCTTGCCCGGCGGATACTCCTCCAGCCCGGGGGTTGTGAGGCGATTGAAACCCGCGCCCGGGCATTGGAAGAGGCCGGTGTCTTTGTGGGCACTGACTGGGCCGACCCTTCCATTCTCCTGCCTACGTTGACCACCTATTCCCTGCAAAGCCCGAACGCCGATACCGTGGTGATCGAGGCCTTGAGTGAGCTGCGCCTGTTGGCTGTGGCCCGTGGCGAATACCAGCACCCCAGCGTGTCAGCCGAGCAGGCGCACCATTACCTGACGCAGGTGCTGGCCATCAACCTGGGGTTGCTGTTTGGCATGACCGGTGAAGCCGAGCGCGAGCAAGGCAAGCTGGCGATCATTGCGCAGGAACTGGTCCAATATGTGGCCAGGCACATCGGTTACGAGCACGTGATCGACAGCCTGATTGAGGAAATCTGGCGCATACTGGAGCAGCGGCCCATTCGTGTCAGTGATGTACGAAGAATGATCACTCAGATTGCCATTTGCAGGGCTGATCCGACGGTGGATCTCGGCACCGCCGGCCGGGGGGCAGACCGATTGATCTCCAGCCTGTACGGACCAACCAGGGCCTGTAGTGAAGATCCTGGTATCGCGATCTACCAGCAGCGTCTGGATTCCATGGATGGTGCGGCCTTACAGAACGAAGCGACTGGTTTTGCCCGTTCGATGCACGATACGGGGCTGGTCTCGCCCTATCATGCGGTGTTTGTCCGCCACATACTGGAAGGCAAGGATTCGTTACTGAGCGATGCCCTGGGGCTGTCCAGTACCGGGCGCGACTGTCTGTTGTGTTACCGGGAACTGGTGCACACGCTGATCCAGGAATCTCTGTTCCCCGAAACTGCTCAGGGCTTATACGGCCTGGCCCTGTTGCTGGAAAGGGGAATTCTTTATCAGCCCCCGGTGGCACCGGCGCTATGGCGCCAGGTACGGCTGACACTGTGCCCGCAAGCCCTTGAACGTTTGCAGTTTGCCTATGGCTATCAGCCGAACCCGTCAGCGTGGCTGATTCAGGGCGTGCTGAATATGCTGGGCCAGCCACTGGGGGTAGGGCAGGGTAATAACCCTACCTGCCAGTCTGCCCGGGCATTGTCGATGTGGGCCTATAACGATCCGGATTACCTGTTGCAAATGGTGGCCTGGGCTGCCCGGGACAATGAGATAGTCATGCATTTCGAGGGGCGGCCGGTATCTTCTGCGCAGAGTGCCGGCGGGCTGGCCGCGGAAGTGACTCTGGACCTTGATCCTGTCTCCCTGATCGTAGTGCCGCACCTGGACAGGATCTATGCCGAAATGGGGCGGCTGTGTGCCGACCGCGAGGGAGATCCGCACAAATGGGTCAACCCGGAGTTCCATGGCTGGTCTGCCGGCCGGGGCTTTGCCATCAATGTGGATGTGGCTACCGGCAACCTGACCGACCTGGAAGGCTTCATCCGCCATTTCTATGCCAGTTACCACCCGTATTACAACGGCAACCAGCCGCTGATACACCCTCAGCCGGCCGGTATCGCCGTTACCGACAGCGCGGCCCGCTTCATTGGCTGGCATGCGATCACCATTCTCCGGGTTACCCTGGACCCGGACAGTGAAATGCGGGTGTATTTCTTCAACCCGAATAACGACAGTGGCCAGAACTGGGGCGACGGGGTTCAGGTCAGTACCTCTGGCTTCGGTGAGCGCTTCGGTGAATCTTCCCTGCCGTTTGAGCAGTTTACCTCGCGATTATACATCTACCATTACGACCCACTGGAGCGGGGCGAGCCTGCCGAAGTGAACGACGACGAGCTTGGTCGCGTAATGGAAGGAGTGTACCGCAGTTGGGGGGCTGACCGAGTACCCGCAGACACCTTGCAGGCGGTACCACCGAGAACCGATTGATCCAGAAACTCACCGATCACGAGGGCGAGCATGTCTACAGAGCAACGACCGGTTGGAAACGGCGCCGAATTGTTCATCCGCGCACTGGAGAATGAGGGCGTCAAATATATTTTCGCCGTGCCCGGTGAGGAAAATCTGGCGTTTCTGGACGCCCTCAAAAATTCCAGCATTCAACTGGTGCTCAACCGCCATGAACAGGCCGCGGGCTTTATGGCGGCCACCTACGGGCGCCTTACCGGGCAGGTGGGCGTATGCCTGTCAACACTCGGCCCCGGCGCCACTAACCTGGTGACCGCTGCTGCCTATGCCCAGTTGGGTGGCATGCCAATGATGATGATCTCCGGGCAGAAGCCGATCAAATCCTCGAAACAAGGCTTGTTCCAGATTCTGGATGTGGTGGACCTGATGCGCCCCCTGACCAAATACACCCGGCAAATCAGCAATGCCAATACCATTCCCGCGAAAGTCCGGGAGGCCTTCCGTTTGGCCTCCGAAGAGCGCCCAGGGGCGGTCCATCTGGAGTTACCCGAGGACATCGCAGCGGAGCAACCGGCCCGAGACACCCACATCTTCCAGCCCAGCGACGCCCGCCGGCCCTCAGCCAGCCACAAGAGTCTGGAAATGGCCTGCGACATGCTGCGTGAGGCCAGGCACCCACTGATCATGATCGGTGCCGGCGCCAACCGCAAACGGGTATCCCAGGCTTTGCTGCACCTGGTGAACGTAACCGGCATTCCTTTCTTCACCACCCAGATGGGCAAGGGCGTGGTGGACGAGCGCCACCCCGGATACCTGGGCAATGCTGCGCTGTCTGCGGGTGACTTTGTTCACTGCGCCATAGACCGGGCGGATCTGGTGATCAACGTTGGCCACGATGTGGTAGAGAAACCTCCGTTTTTTATGACCCCCGGCGGCAAAAAAGTCATCCACGTGAATTTCAGTGGCGCGGATGTCGACCCGGTGTACTTTCCCCAGCATGAAGTGGTTGGGGATATTGCCAACAGCGTCGAGTATCTGGCCGAGCACTGTGGCCAGTGTGCGAACCACGACTTCTCCGGGCTGATGGAAGTCAAAAAGGCCGTGGATGCACATCTTCAGGAACGGGCGGAAGATGGCCGGTTCCCGGTGATCCCCCAGCGGATTGTCCACGATGTGCGCCAGGTGATGCCGGACGACGGCATCATTGCCCTGGACAATGGCATGTACAAGCTGTGGTTTGCCCGCAACTACCCGGCCTACGACAACAACACCGTGCTGCTGGACAACGCCCTGGCATCCATGGGTGCCGGCCTGCCCAGCGGCATGATGGCGGCGATGCTTTATCCCGAACTCAAGGTAATGTCGATCTGCGGGGATGGCGGATTTCTGATGAACAGTCAGGAGCTGGAGACCGCCGTTCGCCTTGGGCTGAATCTGGTGGTGCTGATCATCAACGACAACGCCTACGGAATGATCAAATGGAAGCAGGGGCAGGATGGCTATGACGATTTCGGGCTGGATTACCGCAATCCGGATTTCGTGAAATACGCCGACTCCTACGGAGCAGTTGGCCACAGGGTGACCCGCACCGAGGATTTGCGCCCGACCCTTGAACGCGCACTGGAAGCCGGGGGTGTCCACCTGGTGGATGTGCCGGTGGACTACAGCGAGAACCGCAGGGTCTTTGATGAGGAGCTGGCGGAACTGACCTGTAGACTGTGACGAGTGTATGATGCAGAAAGGCATTATTAGCAAGGTGGTAAATCATGATTCGTACTGGTGTCCGTGGCCTTTTGATTGCGTTGGTTGCACTGGTATTGGCTGGCTGCAGCAAACCCGAAACCCCTCAGGAGGTGGCTGCGGCCTTTTGGCAGGCCATGGCCGACAATGACGCAGGCGACGTGGTGAAGTTCTCCACCCTCGATGACACCCGCGCCTTTGACGGTTACCAGCGAAGCTGGGCCAACGCCGTTCCCTCGTTTGGCCGTGTGGTTATCGATGAGCGTGAAGCAACGATCATTACCCGCCTGCCGGCGGAAGAGCGCTCCAGCGGCGAACGTTTGGAATTGACCACCTATCTGGTACGGGAGCAGAACCAGTGGCTCGTAGACTATGATCGCACGGGAGAAGCCATACTGAACCCGTCCCCGTTCAGTAACATCATGGGTGAGCTAAGTCGGTTGGGGCAGAGGCTAAGTGCAACCTTCTCGTCTTCAACCCGCGAGTTTGAAGACAAAATGGAGCAGTTGGCCCGGGACCTTGAAACCTATTCAGATGAGATGAGCCGGCGAGCAGAGAGTGCCGTGGAGGATTTTGCCAGACGATTACAGGTATCCATGCGTGCGCTTGAGCGTTCGCTTGACGAGGCGCTGAGAGATGATCGGCCTGAATCCGCCGAAGATCAGGCCATCATGGAGCAGGCCGCCCGCGATCTTGAGCGCCAGGCAGATGAACTGAGCCAGCCCACCATGGAAGTCCTGGCGAACGCCAGCCGCACGGTTGCCGAAACCGCCGAGCGTTTCAGCCGGCTCAGCCGGGAAACGCTCAACCGCTATCAGGAAGAACTGAACGAAAAACTTGCCGAAATGCGGGCCGATGCCGAAGCCTTCATCGAAGACATTCGGCCTTAACTGGCTTGCTCAGCCCCTCTGAGCATCGCCTGCAATAACTCCTCGGCGTCAAACTTGGTGAGCGCCTCGTTGGCACCTACCTGATTGGCGTAGCTCAGGCTCATCTCGCTGTTCAGCGACGTGTGCAGAATAATGTATGGCTGCTTCAGGGCGGTGTTGTCGCGAACATTGAACGTCAGTTCGTAGCCATCCAGCCCAGGCATCTCGATATCGCTGACCAGGATGTCAATCGGCGTCCCGCGCTCGTGCTGACTAAGCAGCACCTGCAGGGCGTCGTCACCGTTGGTGGTCACATGGTAGGTAATGTCTTTGCTGTCCAGCACATCGCTGAGCTGCTTGCGGGCCACCTGTGAATCATCCACCAACAGAATGTTCAGGGACCGCAGGGTTTCGCTCTGAATGTCTGACAGCGCCACGTCGCCGGTGTCCAGGGACTCCGGGTAAACCTTCGCCAGCAGCAGCTCCACATCCAACAGCTGAATGATGTCGCCTTCCACATCCAGAAGCCCCGTGATGAAGGCATTGGTGCCCAGCGCCTTGGGTGGCGGCATCACACTCTTCCAGTCGGTTTCGATAATCTGCTGAACGCTGCGCACCAGAAAGCCGATCTCCTGGCGCTGAATGTCGGTCACGATGATGGAGCCCTTGGCCTGCTCTTCTTTTGTCAGCGCCGGATAACCAACCGCAGCCGACATATCAATAACAGGAACCGCTGAACCCCGGAACGTAGCAGTGCCAATAACCGCGTGGTGACTATGGGGCAGCTTGGTCAGCCGCTGAAAAGGCAGAATTTCCCGAATCTTGAGCGTACCCAGACCAAAAAGGCGCGATCCGAAAAGGCGGAACAGTAAGAGTTTCTGGGACTGCTTCGCTTTGCTGGACATACAAAAGGATCCTTGCAAACACAAAAGCCCCTGCGGTGAGGAGCTGTTCTGTAGAAGTTGGAATTCATCTGTAGCAATAGTAGCAGCTTTGCTGTGGTGCAGGGTTTTACTGGTTTGTATCAATTGGTGACAGGAGGGCAAGTGCCTGAACCGGGCTCCCTCAGCAGCAGGAAATGCTCAATCAGTCGGATCATCAGGGTTTTCTGATCCGGCAAGCTTTCCGCCACTAGCAGAGCTAGTGCCACCAGAGTGTTATCATTAATCAGCTTTTCTACGGGCCGGGCCAGCAACGAGGCGTTACGGCGCAGGTACCATAGAAATAGAAACGAGCCGCAGCGCTTGTTGCCATCGGTCAGAGGGTGATTTTTGATTACGAAGTAAAGCAGGTGAGCGGCGCGGGTGGCCACGTTGGGGTAAAACAGCTCTTCCCCGAAACCCTGCTCAATGGTGGCCAGCGCAGAGGCCAAGCCATCACCCCGCAGTTGACCGAACAACTCGGTGGCTTCATCTTTAGCTATCAAGGTCTGCTTGAGCTCGCCAATGGCCCTGAGCGCTTCATTCAGCTCCAGCGGCTGCATATTCGGTTGCTTGATGCCGACCTCGGCCAGCTGCTGCTCGTCGTAGCCCTGCAGTAAGCTCCAGGAACGGGCATAGTCGCTGATCACGCGGGCAACAGCTTCGCCTTCGTTGTTCACCAGGCCCTGATTGGTGAGGGTGCGGCTGAGCAGATCAACGGCCTTCTCGAACTCGATACCGCGTTCGGCCAGACGGCGGCGGTTGATGGTGTAGCCCTGGATTAGGTGATCTTTCAGAACCCGGGTGGCCCATTGACGAAATTGCACGCCACGTTGTGATTTCACTCGGTAGCCGACGGAGATGATCACATCCAGATTGTAGTAATCGACTTGATAGACCTTGCCGTCAGCGGCAGTTGTTGCATTTTTTGCAACAACTGAGTCCCGGTCGAGTTCACCCTCTTTAAAGACACTGCTTATATGCCGCGAAATGACAGATTTGTCCCGGTCAAATAGTCTGGTCATCTGATCCAGGCTGAGCCAGGCGGTTTCATGATCCAGTGCTACCCCAGCTGCGCGTGACCATCGGTTGAGGTAAAGATACGTACTTGTTGTTCAGTCATGACAGTTCCTTGTCGTTCGGCGTAAATAGATAAGTATAACGGCGTGTTATTCCTTTGCTAAGGTTTGTTCAGGGGTTACTTGGAAGCCGCCATCGATTCCTCGGCAGGTGGTGTCTGGCTGAGAGTTGAAGAAAAACGGAAGGGTATAAACGAAAAAAGCCCCTTAAATCAGGGGCTTTTCTCTTGGAAGTTGGTGGAGACGGCGGGAATTGAACCCGCGTCCGCCAGCACTAGGCCTTGAGATCTACATGTTTAGTGTCCTTCTATTAATTTAACCTCTTGCGACCCGAAGGCCAGGGTGCGAGAGGCGAGCTCTTTAAATCTTAGCCTTTAGCCAGTGAGCTCTGGATAAAGGAGCATCCCGTAAGCGATGACGTCCTGAGATGTTGCTTCCGGGCTACGGGCGACCCGGTCAGGACGACTAGCAGCTTACGCTGCTAGTGCGTAGTTTTCGTCGTTTGCGACTATTGCGTTGCAGCTTTGGATTAACGAGATTGGCTGCCATCTCGACATGCACCCAAGGGTTCGCCACCAGCGTCGAAGCCATGTCGTCCCCTTATGATCAGTATATGTGTCCGGTTTGCCGGACTTCAAGGCTTGTTTGTCACTATTTGTACTTATCCTGTTCACGAGGCCTGTGCAATGTGCAGGCCATGGGCGTGAGACATGGCCGCGTCGTACAGGTGCTGAAAGCTGTCCCGGAAGTAGTTCATCACCGCTTGCGGGTCGGCCTCGATGCCCTTGTCGACGGTAATGCCAAATTGCACAGTGTCCGCATAGCTGAAAATGCTCATGCCAATACCGATGTTACCGCTCTGGGGCACCCAGAACATGGGTTGCACCAGTTTGCTGCCTGCCAGGTAAACCGGATGCCTCGGGCCGGGCACGTTGGTCAGCACGGCGGAGGCTTTGTTGCTGAGCAGATCCAGGGCCCGGCGTTCAAGAATATCCGGGCCGCGGCCAAACAGGTCCAACAGGCTGTAGGTTACCTGAGCCTGGTAGGACTGTTTGAGCCGGTTCATGTTCTCCTGTACCTGGCGGAATCGCATCAATGGATCCTTCACTTCCACAGGCAGATTCACCAGCACAAGGCCAAATTGGTTGCCCAGTGATTCAATGGGTTGGTCCAGGGGGCGAAGGTTGAATGGCACCGCAACTCGAATACCGCAATCGGGTATGGTCTGCTTGTGCTCGGTAAAATGCTGGCTCAGGGCGCCGGTGGCGGCGCACAGCAATACGTCGTTGACCGTTCCACCCAGGGTCTTGGCGCAGTGTTTTACGTCATCCAGGGCCAGGGGCTCCGCCCAGGCCACGTTCTTGCGGCCGACCAACTGACTCTTCAGGCTGGTTCTCGGCTCAAACGGGGCCAGCCCGAGTTTCGCCAGGTCCATGGCGATGCCGCCGGCGGTCCGCGCCAGTTTCAGGGGGTAATTGGGCTCTTGCCGAACGGAATCCAGGAACAGTTGCGCCTGTTGCCAGCCGGCCTGACTGCTGTCCACCAGACGGTGCAAAAACCGGGTGGCGGCATTGCCTTGAGGTTTGGGAATGGCGACTTTCTTGGCAATGCGTTCCAGTTTGGGTTCTGGTGTCCGGTCGGTGAGCGACAGCAAAACCCGAACCAGTGATATGCCATCGGCAATGCAATGGTGAATGCGGATCAGCAGGGCGCAGCCGTCGTTAAAGTTGTCGATGTAATGGATTTGCCAGAGTGGCCTGCGAAAGTCGAGCGCCGTGCTGTTAAAGTCGCTGGCCAGTTCCTGTAGCTCTTTCTTGCCGGCTTGTCCCGGCAGTGCAATGCGGTGCAGGTGGTTATCCAGGTGAAAGTTGGGGTCGTCTTCCCAGTAACATTTGTCGCCCTTTTCAACCACCCGTTGGCGAAAGCGCCTGAATCTCAGAAATCGTTCTTCGAGTGTGCGTTTTAGCCGTTTGATCGGAATCGCTTGCTCGAACATCAGCACCGCGGAGATCATCATGGGGTTCTCCGGGGTGTCCATACGCAGCCAGGATCGGTCGACTGACGTCATTGCAGTCCGTTCAGATGACATAAGCCCTCCCTTTGCTGTTTGCCAACTAACAGGGGCTCCAGGTACTGCCTGTGGGGTCGGAGCAGGTATGAACACCTGAGTATAGGAGGGATTCCGAGGCCGGGAAAGAGGCGGTAAAAGCGACAGTGCGAGCGAGGCTCAGGTGTTGGCCTCGCGCATGATTCTCTGTTTCTGGCGGTTCCAGTCACGCTCTTTTTCGGTGGCACGCTTGTCGAACAGCTTCTTGCCTTTCACCAGGGCAATCTCGCATTTCACTTTATTGCCTTTCCAGTACAGGGCGAGCGGAATGCAGGTATGCCCGGCCTGATTGACCTGGCCGATGATCTTGGCAATTTCCTTCGCGTGCAGCAGCAGTTTGCGGGTACGGGTCGGATCGGCGATCACATGGGTGGAAGCGGTGTTGAGCGGCGTGATATGAGCGCCCAACAGCCAGGCTTCGCCATTTTTCAGAAGCACGTAGGCGTCTACCAGCTGAGCCTTGCCGGCCCGCAGCGATTTCACTTCCCAGCCCAGCAGTGCAAGGCCGGCCTCAAAGCGTTCTTCAATATGGTATTCGTGCTTTGCCTTCTTGTTCAGGGCAATGGTGTTGCTGGTTGGTCCGTTTGCTTTCTTCTTGCTCATGAATCCTGTCCGGGAACGGAAGAATGTGTGTGCCGGCCGGATGACTGTTGGCCGGTAAATCGGGCATTGTAGCCCAGGACTGCCAGACGGGTCACGATTTCACCGCCAGGCTTGTGGGTCTATTCGTTACCGGGCGATGCCTTCGGCTACAATGGGGCGCAATTAACTGTCAGGGATTGCCATGGCGAGCAAGTATCACACGGCTATCGGGTCATTCACCCGAAAATCCACGTTTTTCTGGGCCTCAGTGGGCGCCACTGTGGGCCTGGCCAATCTGTGGCAGTTTCCATACCTTGCCAGTATTCACGGTGGCGGGTTGTTTATCCTCCTGTATCTCGCCTGCCTGCTGCTGGTAACCCTGCCGCTGATGGTGACCGAGGCGGTGATCGGGCGGCACGCACGCCATGGCATCGTGCTGGCGATGGATGGCATGGTGAAAGATGCTGGCTGTTCGCCACTGTGGCGCCTGGCCGGCCCCTTGAGTGTGCTTGCCGCGTTCCTGGTGTTGTCATTCACCGCGGTGTTCGGTGGCATCGTGCTGGCCTATGTGTTCTTTGGGGCAGCAGACAGTTTCAGGGCAGCGACGCCCGAGGCTGCGACCGGTATCCTGACGGACCTGGTGTCCAGGCCGGGTGGGCATCGGCAGTTTATGGCCTGGCATGCGTTCTTCCTGGTTCTCGTGGTCTGGGTGTCTGCCCAGGGTGTCGTAAAAGGGCTGGAGCGATCTCTGCGCTTTCTGGTACCGGCGGCGTTGCTGTTGATGCTAGGGTTATTTACCTTGTCGGCCAGTCATGGGCGGCTGGATTCTGGTATTGAGCACATCCTGGCCTTGCGGCCGGGCGACGTTGGTTTTAATAGCGTCAAGGCGGCCTTTTTTCACGCTTTCTATACCCTTGGTCTTGGGATGGGAGTGTGGGCGATCTTCGGCGCTTATAGCACGTCACATACGCGGTTGAAGCGGTCATTGCTGGCGGTGGTGTTGATGGATACGCTAGTGGCCATCCTGGCCGGACTGATGATGTTCTCGGTGGCGCTGGATGGTGCCAGCCTTGATGGGGAACGTGGCTTCGGGCTGTTGTTTGTCTCCCTGCCGGTCACGCTGGCCCAGTTGCCCCACAGCCAGTTGATCATTGCGGCGGTATTCCTGCTGGTGCTCATGATCGTGTGGGCCACCGCCATATCGCTGCTGGAGCCTGTGGTGGGCTGGTTCCGTGAGTGGACTGGCGCGCCCAGGGGGTGGTCTGCGGTTATTGCCGGTGTTGCAGTGTGGGCTGCCGGCCTGGGGTCGCTATTGTCCTTCAATCTCTGGGCAGACTACCGGTTTGCCGGTGCCACGCTGTTCCGATGGCTGGAGTTGACCACCGGTGGCATCCTGATTCCTTTGGTCGCCTTGCTGATTGCAACCTTTGCTGGCTGGTGCCTGACGCGGCGCTATGCAGCACGGATTCTCGGCAATACGCCGGCGGTTTTTCGCAAAATCTGGTATTGGGTCATGCGCCTGGTGTTGCCGGTTCTGGTGGCCTGGATCGGCATACAGTACACGGTGTTCTCCCTGTCAAATCTGTGCGACAACGGCAGTGCGGCGATCTGGTGCGCGCAGGAAAACGCGCCAGAGGGTCCGGCACCAGTGGTTACCAGTGGAGAGGGTGCGGGTGCGCCCGACAGTCCGCAAAGTGACTCCCCGGAGCCAGAGGGGAAAGCGTCTGGCCAGGGTGCCGAGGGCAAGCCGGCGGAAAACGCCCCCAACGGGGCCGATATCCTTTATCATAGTGTGTAGTTGGCCCAGGTGGGTTGGCCAGACTCTTTTGTTGTAGAAACGCAGGAAACCCGGTTTTCATGGCGCATCAGATTGATAAGACCGCATTGGTCATGCACTCGGCAGAGCGCATGTTCCACCTGGTTAATGATATTGCACGATATCCCGAGTTTTTGCCCTGGTGTGCCGGGGCAGAAGTGCACGAACAGACGGATGCCGAAATTATGGCATCGCTGGAAATTGCCAAGGGTGGTGTGCGCCACCGCCTGACCACTCGTAACCAGCTATTGATGCCCGAGGCCATCGAGATGAGCCTGGTGGATGGTCCTCTGAAAAATCTGCGGGGAAGGTGGCATTTCAAGGCCCTTGATGAACAAGCCTGCAAGGTAATCCTGACCTTGGAGTTCGAGTTTTCAGGTTCCTTGTCCCGAATGACCTTTGGTCCGGTATTCAATCAGGCAGCCAATACCATGGTGGATGCGTTTTGCCGAAGGGCAGACCAGATTTATCGGGGAGGGGTGGTTTGATGCAGGTGGAAGTGGCGTATGCCCGGCCAGACAAACAGCAAATTGTGTCGATTGAGGTGCCAGAGGGAACCACGGCCATCGAGGCTGTGAAACTGTCTGGTATAACTGACATTTTCCCGGAAATAGACCCGGACGCAACGGACATGGGTGTGTTCGGCAAGGTCATCAAAGACCCGGCTGGCCATGAGTTGCGCGAGGGAGACCGGGTTGAGCTATACCGCCCCCTGAAAATAGATCCCAAGCAGGCCCGGCTGAACCGGGCAAAAAAGAAAGCCTGAACAATCAGTAAGCGGGTGTTTCTTCCAGCAAGCGCGCATCGTAATGGCTGAATTCGTCACCCTCGTAATACACGATGATGCGTTGTTCCTGGATATCGCCGCCCCGGCGCTGGAAAGTGTACACATAGTACTCACGTGAGGGGTCCACCGGGTTGAGCATCAAAGGTGACCCCAATAGTGCATGTACCTGACTGCGAGCCATGCCCTCCGAGAGGTTCTTGAGGTCGTCTTCGGTCACTATATTCCCCTGTTGCACATTGATTTTGTATACGCCAGGGAACACGCAACCGGACAAGGATAAAATGCTAATAAGAACGATAGCGGTGAGCTTTTGCATCGCCGGGGGAAATCCTCTATCTTGAATTCGCCTGCAATAAGCAGGTGTGAAACGGGTAGTCCGTTGAACGGCGGCTTCATCATACCGGAAGCCGTGAGGCACACCAAAGAGTGAATAGTAACATGTCATCTGAAAACGCCGAATTACGAAAGGTCGGTTTGAAGGTTACTCTCCCGAGAGTCAAAATCTTCAATATTCTGGAGAACGCCGAAGAGCACCACCTGAGTGCTGAGGATGTTTACAAGAAGCTGCTGGATCAGGGAGATGACGTGGGGCTGGCAACCGTCTACCGGGTGCTGACTCAGTTCGAGGCCGCAGGCCTGGTATTACGCCACAACTTTGAAGGTGGCCACGCCGTCTTCGAGATGGCGGGCGATGATCACCACGACCACATGGTATGCACGCAAACTGGTGATGTGATCGAGTTTGTTGATGAGATCATCGAAGAGCGTCAGCAGAAGATCGCCAGGGAGCACGGCTATGAGATTGTTGACCACAGCCTGATCCTCTACGTTAAGCCATTGGGCTCTTCCAAGAAGTAAATCAAAAAAGGGGCCAGCAAGGGCCGGCCCCGAAAGCTCTCCGAATCGAGAGGGGGATTCAGTGGTGGGTAGCCTGCCCCTTGACGAACATCTCCCGGGCGTGAGCAATCGTGTGCTCTGTCATGTCCACGCCGCCTAGCATTCTTGCCACTTCGCTGATTCTTCCCTGGTCATCCAGCGTTTCAATGCGTGAAAAAGTCGCGTCCTGTTCGGTGAATTTGCTGACGAACAGGTGCTGGTGACACTGGGCCGCCACCTGCGGCAAATGGGTAACACACAGCACCTGCCCGTTGTTGCCCAGAGACCGGAGCAAACGCCCAACCACCTCGGCTGTGCCGCCACCAATACCCACGTCTACTTCATCAAACACCAGTGTGGGTGTAGTGGAGGTCTGGGCGACCACTACCTGAATGGCAAGACTGATGCGGGACAATTCGCCGCCGGAGGCAACTTTGGCCAAGGGGCGTGCGGGTTGCCCCGGGTTGGCGCTGACCAGGAATTCGACGTCTTCCATGCCGTGGGGGGCTGGTTCGTCGTTATTGTTGTGGCCCAGCTTGGTAACAAACTGAACTGATGGCATGCTGAGCTGTGCAAGCTCCTGAGCAATTCGCTGATCCAGTTCCGCCGCCGCATGCTCACGCTTGGCTGTTAGCTGCCCGGCCAGTTCATCAAACTGTTTACGCAGAACCTGTTGCTCGGCCTCGAGCTGTTCCAGGCTGCCTTCGCCGCCGTCCAGTTCTGCCAGTTCGCTGCTAAGTCGCTGGTGCAGTTCCGGCAGTTCTTCTGGTGTGATTCGGTGCTTGCGAGCCATCTGATAAATCGCGCTGAGACGCTCCTCCACCTCGGCCAGTCTGGCTGGATCAGCCTCATAATCTTCAACAAAACGACGAAGATCGTCACCGGCTTCGGCGATCTGGATCTGTGCTTCGGTAAGCATCTGGATGGTGTCAGCCAGTGCCGGCACATCCACTGGGAGTTGCTCTAGTTGCTGAAGTGCCTGACGCACCAGATCGGCGGCACTGGTTTCGTCCTCAGTGCACAGCAGGGCAGCCTGATGACTGCTGTGCAATACAGTATCAGCCTGGCTCAGTTGAGCCTGTTCTTGCTCAAGGTCTTCCTGCTCGCTGTCGCCCAGACCAAGGCGGTCCAGCTCTTCCACCTGATATCGGAGCAGTTGCAGTTTTGCTTCGGCTTCGTCGGCGTTCTGCCGCCGCTGTTCAAGTTTTTGGCTGGTTTTATGCCAGGTTTTCCAGGCATCCCGGGTTTGCTCTGCCAGGTCTTCGGCGCCGGAGAATTCGTCCAGCAGTTTCCGGTGGGTGTCTTTTTGCAGCAGTGACTGATGTTGGTGCTGGCTGTGAATGTCCATCAGCAGGCTGCCCAGATCCTTGAGCTGGGAGAGTGGGCAGGGCTGGCCATTAATAAACGCTTTTGAACGACCATCCTTGCTGATGGTCCGGCGCAGGATGCAGTCGTCTTTGTCATCCAGTTCGTGTTCTTCCAGCCATTGCCGGGCAATCGGAATACGTGAGATGTCGAAGCTCGCGGTGATATCGGCTCGCTTTGCGCCGTGGCGCACGGCACCGGCATCTGCTCGGCCGCCCATGGCCAGGCTGAGCGCATCCAGAACAATGGATTTGCCGGCGCCGGTTTCACCGGTCAGGGCCGTCATGCCTTTGCTGAAATGCAGGTCGACCCGTTCAGCAATGGCGTAGTTGGCGACGATAAGTTGTGTGAGCATGCCGATAACCTCCGCTCAGGATTGGAGACTCTCTGAAGAATGTCGAATCACTGTTGATCTATACAGTTGCTGTGAATATATACAGGGTTTTTCCTGTTTGCAAACAATCGAATCGTGAAAATCTGAAAGAATGCATCGTTTGAGGTTGAAACCTGAGGGCCGGGCCCCATATTCGTTCGCAAAGTCGTATTTTCCTGCCTGTGCAAGGCGGGGCTCATTTAGCCGCAGGCCCTCGGGCCCAGGGAAAGTCATCAGGAGTTGTCATGAGTGCTGACGATAAGCGCAACGAACAGGTAGACGAGCTGAACGAGGCAGCAAACGCTGCAGAAGAGCAGGGCGAGGCAGAAACCGCCGGTGCCGAAGAAGGTTCCGAGCTGGAATTGCTGAAGGCACAGCTGCAGGAATATCAGGATCAGGCGCTGAGAGCCCAGGCTGAAATGCAGAATGTGCGTCGTCGTGCCGAGATTGATGTGGAAAAGGCCCACAAGTTCGCTCTGGAAAAGTTTGTGAAAGAGCTTCTCCCGGTGGCGGACAGCCTTGAGAAGGCGGTGGAAAGTACAGAAGGTCATGAAAATGCCGGTGAGCTGGTTGGCTCTATCCGCGAAGGCGTGGAAATGACTTTGAGCCTGTTCATGAACGGCCTCAAGAAATTCGGTGTTGAGCAGGTAAACCCGGTGGGTGAGCCGTTCGATCCGCAGCAGCATGAAGCGATGTCGATGGTGCCCGCGCCAGATGCCGAGCCGAACAGTGTGGTTGCCGTGGTGCAGAAGGGGTACCTGTTGAATGGTCGTGTTGTGCGGCCGGCCATGGTGGTTGTGGCCAAGGCCGAAGATGCGCCAAAAATCGATGAGCAGGCTTGAAAAGGCGAATAAAGCGCCAATATAGCGATTAAACAGCGACAGCCAGGGCAAACCTCCCTGGGACAGCATTCAGAAAGATTTGGAGTGATTCGATGAGCAAGATTATTGGTATCGACCTGGGAACCACCAACTCCTGTGTGGCCATCATGGATGGCGACAAGGTAAAGGTTATTGAAAACGCTGAGGGTGATCGTACTACTCCCTCCATCATTGCGTACACCGACGATAACGAGACCCTGGTTGGCCAGTCCGCCAAACGCCAGGCGGTTACCAACCCCCACAACACCCTTTACGCCATCAAGCGTCTGATCGGTCGTCGTTTTGAGGACGACGTGGTTCAGAAAGACATCAAAATGGTGCCCTACAAGATCACCAAGGCCGACAATGGCGACGCCTGGGTAGAAGTGAAGGGCCAGAAGATGGCGCCGCCCCAGATCTCTGCAGAAGTTCTGAAGAAAATGAAAAAGACTGCAGAAGATTACCTGGGCGAGAAGGTAACTGAAGCCGTTATCACCGTGCCGGCCTACTTCAATGACAGTCAGCGCCAAGCCACCAAAGACGCGGGCAAGATCGCCGGTCTGGAAGTGAAACGTATCATCAACGAGCCGACCGCGGCCGCCCTGGCCTATGGCCTGGACAAGAAGAGCGGTGACCGCACAGTTGCTGTATACGATCTGGGTGGTGGTACTTTCGACCTCTCCATCATTGAAATTGCGGATGTCGACGGTGAGCATCAGTTCGAGGTTCTGGCCACCAACGGTGACACCTTCCTGGGCGGTGAAGACTTCGACCTGAAAGTCATCGAATACCTGGCAGATCAATTCAAGAAAGACAGTGGCATCGACCTGCGCGGCGATTCCCTGGCCATGCAGCGCCTGAAGGAAGCCGGTGAGAAAGCGAAGATCGAGCTGTCCAGCAGCCAGCAGACAGACGTGAACCTGCCGTACATCACCGCAGATGCGTCTGGTCCCAAGCACATGAACGTGAAGCTGACCCGTGCCAAGCTTGAAAGCCTGGTGGAAGACCTGGTTAATCGCAGCCTGGAGCCCTGTAAAGTAGCGCTGCAGGATGCCGGCATGAAAGCCTCTGAAATCGACGAGGTTATCCTGGTGGGTGGTCAGACCCGTATGCCGCTGGTGCAGGAAAAGGTAAAAGAGTTCTTCGGCAAAGAAGCCCGTAAAGATGTGAACCCAGACGAAGCAGTCGCCATGGGTGCTGCTATCCAGGCGGCCGTTCTTTCTGGTGATGTGAAAGACGTGCTGCTGCTGGACGTCACCCCGCTGACCCTGGGTATCGAAACCATGGGTGGCGTGGCAACTCCGCTGATCGACAAGAACACCACCATCCCGACCAAGAAGTCGCAGACCTTCTCGACAGCGGATGACAACCAGACTGCGGTCACCATTCACGTGGTTCAAGGTGAGCGCAAGCAGGCTGCCCAGAACAAGTCGCTGGGCCGTTTCGACCTGGCTGACATCCCGCCGGCCGCTCGCGGTGTGCCGCAGATCGAAGTGACCTTCGACATCGATGCCAATGGTATCCTGAACGTGTCTGCCAAAGACAAGGCGACCGGTAAAGAGCAGTCCATCGTGATCAAGGCCTCTTCTGGTCTGAACGACGATGAGATTGAGAAGATGGTACGCGATGCCGAGGCCAACGCCGAGGAAGATCGCAAGTTCGAAGAGCTGGTTCAGGCCCGTAACCAGGGTGATGCCATGGTTCACGCCGTGCGCAAGACCCTGACCGAGGCTGGCGATAAGGTTTCTGACAGCGAGAAAGAGTCTATCGAGGCGGCCATCAAGGATCTGGAAGAAGCGCTGACCGGCTCTGATAAGGAAGCCATCGAAGCCAAGACTCAGAAACTGACCGAAGTGTCTTCCGAGCTGGCACAGAAGATGTACGCGGATCAGGCAGATCAGGCGCAGCAGGCTGGCGGGCAGGAAGGTGCCCAGTCCCAGGCGGCTGACGATGCGGTGGACGCCGAGTTCGAAGAAGTCAAAGACGACGACAAGAAGTAAATCCTAAGTACATCAGGTAGTTGGAAAACGCGGGGGTAAGCCCCGCGTTTTCCGCGTTATAGCAACAGGGTTTTAAGCATGGCCAAGCGCGATTATTACGAAGTACTCGGGGTCTCCCGGGACGCGGACGAGAAGGACATAAAGCGGGCTTACCGAAAGCTTGCGATGAAATACCATCCGGACCGTAACCCGGACGACAAAGACGCCGAGAACAAGTTCAAGGAGGCCAGCGAAGCCTACGAAATTCTTGCCGATGGCAGCAAGCGTGCGGCCTACGACCAGTTTGGTCATGCCGGCGTGGATGGCCAGGCCGGCGGTGGCTTTGGCGGCGGTGGAGCCAGTTTTTCCGATATCTTCGGCGATGTCTTTGGTGACATCTTCGGTGGCGGGGGCCGGGGCCGCAATACCCGCGGTGCGGATCTGCGCTACACCCTGGAAATCGACCTGGAAGAAGCCGTCAAAGGCAAAACCGTCAAGATCAATATCCCTGGCCACAAAGAGTGTGAAACCTGCGATGGCAGCGGCGCCGAAAAAGGCTCCCGCCCGGAAACCTGTGGAACCTGCCAGGGGATGGGGCAGGTTCGCATGCAGCAGGGTTTCTTCACCGTGCAGCAGGCATGCCCGACCTGCCGGGGCTCCGGTCAGGTCATCAAGAATCCGTGTAAATCCTGTCATGGCCAGGGTCGCGTAAGACAGGAGAAGACCCTGTCGGTCAAAGTGCCCCCTGGTGTGGATACCGGCGATCGCATTCGTCTCTCAGGTGAGGGCGAAATGGGCGTTGATGGTGGGCCGCCTGGTGACCTGTATGTGCAGATTGCCGTGCGCGAGCACTCCATTTTCACCCGTGATGGCCGCAATCTATACTGCGAAGTGCCAATCAGCATCGTGGATGCAGCCCTGGGCGGTGAGCTGGAAGTGCCGACCCTGGATGGCCGGGTCAAACTCAAGATTCCACCGGAAACCCAGACCGGCAAACTCTTCCGCCTGCGCAACAAGGGGGTTAGCCCCGTTCGCGGTGGCCCTGCAGGCGATTTGCTGTGCCGCGTGATGGTGGAAACGCCAGTCAACCTGACCAAGCGCCAGAAAGAGCTGCTGGAAGAGTTCCAGGAAACCCTGAGCGGCAACAACGGCACCCACCATGCTCCGAAGAAAACCTCCTGGTTTGAGGGTGTGAAAAGTTTCTTCGACGAAATGAAATTCTGAGGGCATAACAGATGCGGGTAGCAATCATCGGCGCCGCCGGGCGCATGGGCAAAGTACTGATCGAAGCCGTAGACGGCACCGAAGGCCTCGAGCTCGGCGCCGCCATCGTTGAGCCAGGCAGCAGCCTGATTGGCGCCGACGCCGGCGAAATGACCGGCATCGGCAAAACCGGCATTAAAATGGCTGGCAGCCTCGAAGACGTTAAAAACGACTTCGACGTCCTGGTGGACTTCACCTTCCCGGACCTAACCCTGGAAAATGCAAAGTTCTGCAGCGCCAACGGCAAAATGATCGTCATCGGCACCACCGGCATGACCGACGCCGAAAAAGAACAGCTGGCGCTGGCAGCAGAATCCACCCCAGTGGTCTTCGCCCCCAACATGAGTGTTGGCGTTAACGTCGTCCTTAACCTGCTGCGCACCGCCGCGGCTGCGTTGGGTGACGACTACGACGTAGAAATCATCGAAGCCCACCACCGCCACAAGAAAGACGCTCCCTCTGGCACCGCCCTGCGCATGGGCGAAGTCGTAGCTGACGCCCTCGGCCGTGACCTTAAAGAATGCGCCGTCTACGGCCGCGAAGGTTTCACCGGCGAACGCACCCGAAAGGAAATCGGCTTCGAAACCATCCGCGCTGGCGACGTGGTGGGCGACCACACCGTTCTGTTCGCCACCGAAGGCGAGCGCATCGAAATCACCCACAAGGCCAGCAGCCGGATGACCTTTGCCAAGGGGGCTATGCGGGCGGCCCTGTGGCTCGATGGTAAGGCGGCCGGTTTGTACGATATGCAGGATGTTTTGGGATTGAAAGGTTAATCCCGAACGACATACTCAGAGGCAAGTGGCGCAGATCTCCCTTCCGGGAATCTCGGAGGCCATGGATGGCCGGAGCGAAGCGCACAGGGAAGTGCTCGTAGCGTTTCCCGGAAGGGAGATCTGCGCCACTTGCCGGAGTCTGAGTCTGCATCCAGGCTGAATTGGCCGTGGACAAAAATCGCCAGAAATCTTACAATAAGGCGATTTGACTGCACCAAGCGTACCTTTGAAAAGTTTATAAGAAAGCGGGACCGGGTTTTTACCTTGTCTCGCTTTTTTGCAACCTGAATTTGCGCTTGCGTTCCTGTTCGTGACGAACTTACGCCACTCGATGAGGATACAAGCCTTGAGCACACCAGCAATCCTTGCACTCGCAGACGGAAGCCTCTTCTACGGCACCGCCATCGGCGCAGACGGAGAAACCAGCGGCGAGGTAGTCTTCAACACTGCCATGACCGGCTACCAGGAAATCCTGACCGACCCGTCCTACTCGCGCCAAATCGTCACCCTGACGTATCCCCACATTGGCAACACCGGTGTAAACGAAGAAGACGTAGAATCCGACCGCATCCACGCATCCGGCCTGATCATCCGCGATCTGCCCCTGGTCGCCAGCAGTTGGCGTAACCAGCAGAGCCTGGGCGAGTACCTGCGAAGCAACAACATTGTTGGCATTGCGGACATCGACACCCGCCGCCTGACCCGCATCCTGCGTGACAAAGGCTCCCAGAATGGTGCCATCATTGCTGGCGAGAACGCCACCGCCGAGCGCGCCCTGGAACTGGCGAAAGCCTTCCCGGGCCTCAAGGGCATGGATCTGGCCAAAGAAGTCACCAGCGAGAAAGCCTATCAGTGGAGCCAGACCGAGTGGGATATCACCGACGGTTACGGTGACCAGGCCGCCGCTAAATTCAAGGTTGTTGCCTGGGACTACGGAGTGAAGTTCAACATCCTGCGCATGCTCGCCGCCCGTGGCTGCGACATCACCGTAGTGCCTGCGCAAACCCCGGCTTCTGAAGTTCTGGCCATGAGTCCCGACGGCATCTTCCTGTCCAACGGCCCCGGCGACCCAGAGCCGTGCGACTACGCGATCAAGGCCATTCAGGAAGTCCTGGAAACCGAGATTCCGGTGTTTGGCATCTGCCTGGGGCACCAGTTGCTGGCGCTGGCCAGTGGCGCCAAAACCATGAAGATGGGGCACGGTCACCACGGTGCCAACCACCCGGTGCAGGACATAGCCAAAGGCACCGTGATGATTACCAGCCAGAATCACGGGTTTGCGGTAGACGAAGCAACCCTGCCGGCTAACGTGGAAGCCACCCACAAGTCGCTGTTTGACGGCACCTTGCAGGGTATTCGCCGCACCGACAAGCCGGCCTACAGCTTCCAGGGTCACCCGGAAGCCAGCCCGGGGCCCCATGATGTGGCGCCGTTGTTCGACGAGTTTATCCAACTGATGGAAGCGCGATCTGCCTGAGGGCAAGGCCATCACAGATAACTCACCAGCGCTGAGTGCCGCGCTGAAAGAATTCAAAAGTTGCTGACAGGTTTACCGAGACATGCCAAAACGTACAGACATCCAGAGCATCCTGATCCTGGGCGCAGGCCCCATCGTGATCGGGCAGGCGTGCGAATTCGACTACTCCGGAGCCCAGGCCTGTAAGGCGCTGCGTGAAGAGGGCTACCGGGTTATCCTGGTGAACTCCAACCCGGCTACCATCATGACCGACCCGGCCATGGCCGATGCCACCTACATCGAGCCCATCACCTGGAAGACCGTCGAAAAGATCATCGAGAAAGAAAAGCCGGACGCCCTGCTGCCCACCATGGGTGGCCAGACTGCGCTGAACTGCGCGCTGGACCTCGAAAAGCATGGTGTATTGGAAAAGCACGGCGTTGAAATGATCGGTGCCAATGCCGACACCATCGACAAAGCCGAAGACCGCGACCGTTTCGACAAGGCCATGAGAAAAATCGGCCTGGAATGTCCTCGCGCCACGATCGTTCACTCCATGGCTGAGGCCTGGGCGGCGTCCGAAGACATCGGCTTCCCGTGTATCATCCGTCCGTCCTTTACCATGGGTGGCTCGGGCGGGGGTATTGCCTACAACAAGGATGAATTCGAGGAAATCTGTACCCGTGGTCTCGACTTGTCGCCGACCAACGAGCTGCTGATTGATGAGTCCCTGATCGGCTGGAAAGAGTACGAGATGGAGGTTGTTCGCGACAGGAACGACAACTGCATCATCGTCTGCTCCATCGAAAACTTCGATGCCATGGGCGTGCATACCGGTGACTCCATCACCGTGGCACCGGCCCAGACCCTCACCGACAAGGAATACCAGATCATGCGGAACGCCTCGCTGGCGGTACTGCGTGAAATCGGTGTGGAAACCGGCGGTTCCAACGTGCAGTTCGGCATCAACCCGGACACCGGCCGGATGGTGGTGATCGAGATGAACCCGCGGGTGTCCCGTTCCTCGGCCCTGGCCTCCAAGGCTACCGGCTTCCCGATTGCCAAAGTGGCGGCCAAGCTGGCGATTGGCTATACCCTCGATGAACTGCAGAACGAAATCACCGGTGGTGTGACCCCGGCCTCGTTCGAGCCGAGCATTGATTATGTCGTCACCAAAATCCCGCGCTTTACCTTTGAGAAGTTCCCCCAGGCCGACGCTCGCCTGACCACCCAGATGAAGTCTGTTGGCGAAGTTATGGCCATTGGCCGCACCTTCCAGGAATCCATGCAGAAAGCGCTACGCGGCCTGGAGGTGGGTTCTGAGGGTTTTGATGAGAAGCTGGACGAACTGGATTCCGAGAATTCCCGGGAAACCCTGACCCGGGAACTCAACGTGCCGGGCGCTGACCGTGTCTGGTACATCGGCGACGCATTCCGTGCCGGAATGACCGTGGAAGAAGTGTTTCAGCACACCAAGGTGGATCCCTGGTACCTGGTCCAGATTGAAGATCTGGTGCGCGAAGAGGCCGCATTGAAATCCGCGGGCAAGGCGGACATTGATCAGGCCACCCTGTTCCGTCTCAAGCGCAAGGGCTTCTCCGACGCTCGCCTGGCCAAACTGTTGGGTATTTCCGAGGTGAGCCTGCGCAAACTGCGCCATGACCTCGGGATACGCCCGGTGTACAAGCGCGTAGACACCTGTGCCGCCGAGTTTGCCTCAGACACCGCCTACATGTACTCCACCTACGAGGAAGAGTGCGAGGCGGAGCCGTCCGACCGCGAGAAAATCGTGGTGATCGGCGGTGGCCCGAACCGGATAGGCCAGGGCATCGAGTTCGACTACTGCTGTGTCCACGCGGCCCTGGCCATGCGTGAAGACGGCTACGAAACCATCATGATCAACTGCAACCCGGAGACTGTGTCCACCGACTACGACACCTCCGACCGGTTGTACTTTGAGCCGATCACCCTGGAAGACGTGCTGGAAATCATCCACGTCGAGAAGCCCAAGGGCGTGATCGTTCAGTACGGTGGCCAGACACCGCTGAAACTGGCCCGTGGCCTGGAGGCGGCCGGCGTGCCCATTATCGGTACCAGCCCGGACGCCATCGACCGTGCCGAAGACCGCGAGCGTTTCCAGCAGATGATCCAGCGTCTGGGTCTGAAGCAGCCAGAAAACGCCACCGTGCGCAGCCACGAGGAAGGTATTCTGGCGGCACGCGAAATTGGCTACCCGCTGGTGGTGCGCCCGTCCTACGTACTGGGTGGTCGGGCGATGGAAATTGTCTATGACGAAACCGAACTGGTGCGCTACATGCGCAACGCGGTGCTGGTGTCCAACGACAGCCCGGTGCTGCTGGACCACTTCCTGAATGCCGCCATTGAAGTGGACATTGATGCGATCTGTGACGGCAAAGACGTGGTTATCGGCGGTATCATGCAGCACATCGAGCAGGCTGGTGTTCACTCCGGTGACTCCGCCTGTTCGCTGCCGCCATACAGCCTGCCCAAAGAGGTTCAGGATGAAATGCGCGAAGCGGTCAGGAAGATGGCCATCGAGCTGGACGTTATCGGCCTGATGAACGTGCAGCTGGCGTGGCAGGATGGCGAGATCTACGTGATTGAGGTTAACCCCCGCGCCTCCCGTACCGTGCCGTTTGTCTCCAAGGCCATCGGTGTGTCCCTGGCCGCGGTGGCGGCCCGGGTGATGTCCGGCAAGACCCTGAAAGAACTGAACTTTACACAGGAAATTGTGCCGACTTACTATGCGGTTAAAGAGTCTGTGTTCCCGTTCAACAAGTTCCCGGCGGTAGACCCGATCCTTGGGCCGGAAATGAAGTCCACTGGTGAAGTGATGGGCCTGGGTGACAGCTTTGATGAAGCCTTTGCCAAGGCGGCGCTGGCCATTGGCGAGCGTTTGCCGACTCAGGGCACCGCCTTTATGTCTGTACGTGACGTAGACAAGCCGGGCGCAGCAAAAGTGGCTCGCGACCTGGTTGAGGCCGGTTTCAAGATTATCGCCACCACCGGCACCGCCAAGGCGCTGGAAGCCGATGGAGTGGCGGTCGAACGGGTGAACAAGGTTCGCGAGGGTCGGCCACACATTGTAGACGCCATCAAAAATGGTCAGGTGCAACTGATCATCAATACCACCGAAGGTCGCAAGGCGATTTCCGACTCGGCTCAGATTCGCCAGTCCGCCCTGCAGACCAAGGTAACTTATACAACTACACTGGCAGGTGGCGAAGCCTTCTGTCGGGCCATCAAATTTGGCCCGGAGCGCACAGTACGTCGCCTCCAGGATCTACACGCAGGAAAGTAAGACTATGGCTGACAGAGTACCCATGACCAAGGCGGGCGAAGCCCGCCTGCGCGAGGAGCTGAAAAAGCTGAAGTCCGAAGATCGTCCCCGGGTGATTCAGGCCATCGCCGACGCCCGGGAACACGGTGATCTCAAGGAAAATGCCGAATACCACGCTGCGCGTGAGCAGCAGAGCTTTATTGAGGGCCGGATTCAGGAAATCGAGGGCAAGCTCTCGGTTGCTCAGGTGATCGACGTGACCACCATGGAGAACACGGGCAAGGTGATCTTCGGCACCACGGTACACCTGGTGAACATGGATACCGACGAAGAGGTTAAATACCAGATCGTCGGCGAAGACGAAGCCGACATCAAGGCCGGCAAGCTGTCTGTATCCTCACCGATTGCCCGTGCGCTGGTAGGCAAGAACGAAGGCGACGTAGTCGCCATCCGCATCCCCTCCGGCACCGTGGAATACGAGATCTCCGAAGTAGAATACATCTAGGGTCAAAGGGTCTGCCCTACGGGTCTGACCCCCTTTTACCTCGCCGATCTCCCAAGCCAAACAAAAAAAGCCGCACTCCCAAGCGCGGCTTTTTAGTGCCCGTGGCTAATAATTATTTGTTTCTAAGTAGGTTAGACAACTTCGGATTAGGTTTCTTGGCCCGCCGCAGAATCACCGCAATCTTGCCAATCGTTTGCACCAGTTCGGCCCCCGAGCTCTCGCACAGCGCCTGAATCGCCTCCTGGCGAGCTTCCCTGTCCTGGCTGGCGACTTTAATCTTGATCAGCTCATGGTCGTTCAGGGCCCGCTCGAGCTCTTCCTGCAAGCCCTCAGACAGACCTTTATCGCCAACAATGATGACGGGCTTCAGGTTGTGGGCGATGGCCCGGTATTCCCGGCGCTGTTCCGGTGAAAGACTCATGATGTAATCTCTTTATCGGTGCAATTAACAAAAGGTCAGCGGCGAACTGGCTGACAACGTCGTATAATTGGGCGATTGTAACAGATAGCTGCCAGCCACAAATGGTCGTAATCACTTACAGGCGATAGTGTTGACGTGGAGGAAGGCGGGAAAGCGGGCTTGAGCTGCCCGTCGGCTATCGGCTGGAACCTTCATGCGGGGGCGATGTCAAAGACTCCGCGAAATCGACAGCGGCCCCGGTTATGGTTCCCAGGCTGTTACTTGACCTGGTCAGTTAGCGGTTGTGTGGTCGATACGGATGGGCCGTTTCTGGTGGACAGACGTACAATTAGTGTAAGGTGTCGGAAAAGGGTTGGCAGCCACGTGGCAGCAGCCCCGCAATTCACAGGTGATGATCCTTGAACGATATGGCAAAAAATCTGGTTCTCTGGCTAATCATAGCCGCCGTGCTGTTGATGGTGTTTCAGAATTTCTCTCCCACCACCACCGGCCAACAAGTCAACTATTCCCAGTTTGTGGAGATGGTCCAGCAGGGCCAGGTCCGGCAGGTGACCATTGATGGTCTTCAGGTGCAGGGTGTCCGTGGTGACGGTTCCCAGTTCCAGACCATTCGCCCGCAGGTCTCTGACAACAAGCTGATGGACGATCTGCTCGCCAATAACGTCGAAGTGATCGGCAAGGAGCCTGAGCGCCAGAGCCTGTGGACGCAGTTGCTGGTGGCCGCGTTCCCGATTTTGATCATTATCGCGTTGTTTGTGTTTTTCATGCGCCAGATGCAGGGCGGCGGAGGTGGCAAAGGCCCCATGTCCTTCGGTAAGAGTAAAGCGCGCCTGCTCAGTGAAGACCAGATCAAGACCACTTTTGGCGACGTGGCCGGTGTTGATGAAGCGAAGGAAGATGTCAAAGAACTGGTCGACTTCCTGCGAGACCCGAGCAAGTTCCAGCGTCTGGGTGGCCGCATTCCGAAAGGCGTGTTGATGGTGGGTCCTCCCGGTACCGGTAAGACGTTGCTGGCAAAAGCCATTGCCGGCGAAGCGAAAGTGCCGTTCTTCTCCATCTCCGGTTCTGACTTCGTCGAGATGTTTGTGGGCGTGGGTGCTTCCCGTGTTCGGGACATGTTCGAGCAGGCCAAGAAACAAAGCCCCTGTATTATTTTCATCGATGAGATCGATGCTGTCGGTCGTCATCGTGGCGCCGGCATGGGCGGCGGGCATGACGAGCGTGAACAGACGTTGAACCAGTTGCTGGTTGAAATGGACGGCTTTGAGGGTAACGAAGGCGTTATCGTGATTGCTGCCACCAACCGCCCGGACGTTCTGGACCCTGCGCTGCTGCGCCCGGGCCGCTTTGACCGCCAGGTGGTGGTAAGCCTGCCGGACATTCTTGGTCGTGAGCAGATTCTCAAGGTGCACATGAAGAAAGTGCCCCTGGCTGATGGTATTGACCCCGCGGTCATCGCTCGTGGTACGCCTGGCTTCTCCGGTGCAGACCTGGCCAACCTGGTGAACGAGGCCGCCCTGTTTGCGGCGCGCCGTAACCAGCGTCTGGTGTCTATGGAAGAGCTGGAGCTGGCGAAAGACAAGATCATGATGGGCGCCGAGCGTAAGTCCATGGTGATGAGCGAGAAAGAAAAGCGAAACACTGCGTATCACGAGTCTGGCCACGCCATCGTTGGCCGTCTCGTGCCTGAGCATGACCCTGTATACAAGGTCAGTATCATTCCCCGGGGCCGGGCCCTGGGTGTGACCATGTTCTTGCCGGAAGAGGACAAGTACAGTCACTCCAAGCGCTACCTGACCAGCTCAATCTGCAGTCTGTTCGGTGGCCGGATCGCCGAGGAGTTGACGCTTGGCTTTGATGGTGTGACCACCGGTGCCTCCAATGACATAGAGCGTGCCACCAGCCTGGCTCGCAATATGGTCACCAAATGGGGATTGTCCGAGAAGTTGGGGCCGCTGCAGTACGACACAGACAGTGAAGAGCCTTTCCTGGGGCGTTCTGCCGGTCAGTCTCACTCTCATCACTCTCCGGAAACCGCCCAGCGGATTGACGAGGAAGTTCGCAACATCATTGATGAGTGTTATGCCACCGCCAAGCAGATTCTGGTTGAAAACCGGGACAAGTTGGATCTCATGGCAGAAGCTTTGATGAAGTACGAGACCATTGACCGATACCAGATCGATGACATCATGGCGGGAAGAGAGCCGCGACCACCGAAAAACTGGGGGGATAGCGGTCCGACCGGCGGAGTGAGGGCTGAAGAGCCTGCGCCCGAGCCCCGTTCATCGGATGACGGGCGCCAGCCCGGAGTGGGTAGGCCTGCCGGCGAGCACTGATCGCGAACGTAAGGCCTGACCAGACACAGCGCCGCCCGGGCTCCGGGCGGCGTTTGTTTTTATTACCCCAGAACAGACAAAGTCGGAATAACTGCTATGAAAATGAATTTTGCTGGCCGGTCGGTGGATCTGTCCCGATGCCAGGTGATGGGGATTCTCAATGTTACGCCCGATTCCTTTTCCGATGGTGGCCGGTTCAATACCGCTGATGCCGCGCTCGTTCGTGCCCGGACCATGGTGGATGATGGCGCCTCCTTTATCGATGTAGGAGGCGAATCGACCCGGCCGGGAGCGGAGCCGGTATCGACGCAGGAAGAGCTGGACCGGGTTTGCCCTGTGGTGGAGGCCATTGCCCGTGAGCTGGATACCGTGATTTCAGTGGATACCAGCAACCCGGCAGTGATGGAGGAAGTGGTCAGGCTCGGCGCCGGTTTGATCAACGACGTGCGGGCTCTCCAGCGAGAGGGTGCGCCGGAAGTGGCGGCCAAAGCCGGCGTGCCCGTCTGCATCATGCACATCCAGGGTGAGCCGGACACCATGCAGAATAACCCCCGATACCATAACGTTCGGCGCGACGTGAGTTCGTTTCTGACCGAACGGATGCGAGTGGTCGAAAAGGCCGGTGTGCGGCCGGAAAACATTATCCTGGACCCGGGATTTGGCTTTGGGAAAACTGTGGATCACAACATCCAGTTGCTGGCCACTCTGGAGCAGTTGCATTTGCTGGGGCACCCGTTGTTGATCGGAGTTTCCCGGAAATCCATGCTGGGCGCGATTACCGGCCGCGACGTCAACGAAAGGTTGCCGGCAAGCCTCGCTGCCGCGACAATATCCGCCATGAAAGGCGCAAGCATCCTAAGGGTGCATGATGTGCGGGAAACGGTGGACGCCGTCAAGATCGTGACGGCAGTTAAGGAGGCAATCTGATGTCCCAGCGCAAATATTTTGGAACCGACGGAATCCGGGGAAGGGTGGGCGAGAGCCCGATTACCCCCGAATTTATGTTGCACCTGGGGTGGGCGGCAGGCCAGGCCTTCAAGAGGCAGGGTCAGCGCAACAGCGTGCTGATTGGAAAGGATACCCGCTTGTCAGGTTACATGTTTGAATCCGCACTTGAGGCGGGATTGTCTGCTGCGGGGGTGGACGTGAAGTTGCTTGGCCCGATGCCGACGCCGGCCATTGCCTACCTGACCCGAACGTTTCGGGCATCTGCAGGCATTGTGATCAGTGCCTCTCATAACCCGCACCACGACAACGGCATCAAGTTCTTCTCGGCTAACGGCACCAAGCTCGATGACGCCCTGGAGGCTGAGATCGAGCGCTGGCTCGAGCAGCCGATTCAGGTGTGCGAGCCCAATGAGCTGGGCAAGGCAAGCCGTGTCGACGACGCTCCGGGCCGGTACGTGGAGTTCTGCAAGAGTACGGTGCCCAATGAGTTTACCCTCGATGGACTGCATATCGTGCTCGACTGTGCCCATGGCGCCACATACCACGTTGCCCCCAAGGTGTTTAAAGAGCTCGGAGCCAGGGTTTCGGTGATTGGCGCAGAACCGGACGGGCTGAATATCAATCTCAACGTGGGGTCGACCCACCTGGATGCTCTGAAACAAACCGTTGCTGAGAAGCAGGCTGATCTGGGCATTGCTTTCGATGGCGATGGTGACCGTGTGCTGATGGTCGACCGGGACGGCTCCGAGGTGGATGGAGACGAATTGCTGTTTATTCTGGCCTCCCAGCGTCATGCTGAAGGTCGGTTGAACGGTGGCGTGGTTGGAACCCTGATGACCAATCTGGGGGTTGAGCTGGCGCTGCGCGAGATTGGCATCGAATTCGAGCGTGCCAATGTGGGTGACCGTTATGTGATGGAGCGGCTGCTGGCAAATAATTGGATTCTTGGCGGTGAAGGTTCGGGCCATATGGTTATCCGTGACTGCACCAGTACGGGCGACGGCATTGTTTCTGCGTTGCAGGTGCTCCTGGCTGTTCGCCGGTCCGGAAAGACTTTGGGAGAGTTGCGTCAGGGAATGGCCAAGCTGCCCCAGACGATGGTGAATGTTCGGGTGGCCCGGCGGTTTGACCCTCATAGCCGGTCCGACATCGTTGAGGCAGTGCGCAGAGCGGAGGCTGACCTTGGTGAAGCCGGCAGGATTCTCTTGCGCGCGTCCGGGACCGAGCCTCTGATTCGGGTGATGGCAGAAGGTCAGAATGCCGAAGATATCGCCCGGGTTGCTGAGCAGCTGGCCCGTGTCGTGGAGCGGTCAACACCCTGATTTTGAGGGGCAGGGCGGGTTGTGCAAGGCAAATGTCTGCTGTATAGTTCGCCCTCCCTCAGGTCGGGATGATTGAGATTTGGTATGCGTCGCAAGATCGTAGCTGGAAACTGGAAGATGAACGGGTCGAAAGACCTTGTGCAGCAGCTGGTCGGTCAGGTCCGCGAGCAGGTTGCCGGTCTTGATGCCAGGGCAGAGGTGGTTATCATACCTCCTGCCCTTTATGTTGACTCTGTGGTTGCGCTTTGTGGCTCTGAATTGGTTGCTGGCGTGCAGAACGTCAGTCAGTGGCAGTCAGGTGCCTACACTGGTGAAGTGTCCTCTGATATGGCGAAAGATCTGGGGTGTCAGTACGCTCTGGTTGGTCATTCCGAGCGTCGCCAGTTGTTTGGTGAGTCCGATGAAGTGGTTGCCAGGAAGATCGAGCGGGTTCTGGCATCCGGGCTGACGGCAGTACTTTGCGTCGGTGAGACTCTGGCAGAACGCGAAGCCGGTTCGGCTGAACGGGTAGTGGCCAATCAGGTTCAGCAAGGCCTGGCGTCGGTGGCTGGTGAACAGTGGTCGAAAATTGTGGTTGCCTACGAGCCGGTATGGGCGATAGGCACCGGAAAGACGGCGACTGCAGAAGATGCCCAGGCCATGCACGCGGATATTCGCCGGGTGCTGGCAGAGATGGGCGCGCCGTCTGAGACGATTTCAGTACTTTACGGCGGCAGTGTAAAAGCGGATAATGCGGCCGCTCTGTTTGCAGAGCCCGATATTGATGGCGGTCTTATAGGTGGTGCTTCCCTTAAGGCTGAAGATTTTGTAAGTATCTGCCGTGCGTTTCCGGTGGGTGCCTAAGCCAAAACGTTTACGAGAGTCTGTATGGATTGGATGGAAACACTGGTAGTCGTTGTTCACGTCGTGATCGCCGTGGCTCTGGTGGGTCTGGTCCTTATCCAGCAGGGTAAGGGTGCAGATGCCGGTGCTGCTTTCGGTGGCGGTGCGTCCCAGACCGTGTTCGGTAGTCAGGGCAGTGGCAGCTTTCTGACCCGTCTGACCACGTTTATGGCGGTTGTATTTTTTGTGACGAGTTTTTCGCTGGCAATCTTCGCCAAGCAGCGTGCTGAAGTGGCAGGGGAGGCGGGTATTCCGACAGTTCAGGAATCCCGTCAGGCACCAGCTGAAGCTGCGCCTGGTATCGAAGAATCTGCAGGTGGCGAAAGCGAGGGTGGGGAATCGCAGCTCCCTGACCTCGAGTAAAGAATGTTGCCCGGGTGGTGAAACTGGTAGACACGCCATCTTGAGGGGGTGGTAGCGAAAGCTGTGCCGGTTCGAGTCCGGCCCCGGGCACCATATTTGAGTAAGACGGCTTGGAAGTTCCAGGCCGTTTTTTTTGGTCAGTCCTTGACCAGTCTGCGCGGCGTCTCTATACTCCGGCGGATATTGGACCTTGCAACGGCGTTGTGGTGTCCAGGCAGGCCAGGTGTCTGTCGGCAGAGGGCAGAGTTGGGTTAGCTTTCTGCGAATTCTTGCAACAAAAGGCCCCATTCATAGGGGCTTTTTGATTAAGGGGCCTGGCGCAAAGGGCCCTGGTGCATAAAAAGGGCTGATCAACAGCCCTTTTTTTGTTTTTGTAGTCCGAAAATCTGAATACGGAGGCGGCGACACTTGTCAGCCAAGCTTAAACAACTGGAAGACATTCTGCGCCCGGTAGTGGAAGGGCTCGGGTATGAATTCTGGGGTATCGAATACCGTTCCCGGGGCTATCAGTCCATGCTTCGGGTGTTTATTGATGATGCGGAAAATGGCATCAGCATTGAAGACTGCGAGAAGGTCAGTCGTCAGATAAGCGGCGTGATGGATGTGGAAGACCCCATCCAGAGTGAATACACCCTGGAGGTATCGTCGCCGGGTATGGACCGGCCGCTGTTTCGTCTCGAGCAGTATCAGGAATTCGTTGGCCATCAGGTCCAGATCAAGCTGCGCATGGCGTTTGAAGGCAGGCGCAAATTTACCGGCCTGATCAAAGGTATAGAGGGCGATGAAGTCATCGTGGTTGTTGATGACCACGAATACCTGTTGCCTTTTGACAGTATTGAAAAGGCCAACATCGTACCGGTTTTTGAATGACCCATTCGAACAAGACTGTGGATGCATCGATTATATTGAGGGCAGGGCAATCCAATGAGTAAAGAGATCTTGCTGGTAGTAGAATCCGTCTCGAACGAGAAAGGTGTCGAGAAAGACGTGATTTTCGAGGCGATCGAGCTGGCGCTCGCGACCGCTGCCAAGAAGCGTTACGAAGACGAGGAAGCGGACATCCGGGTTGCCATTGACCGCCGCACCGGAGAGTACGAGACCTTCCGCCGCTGGTTGGTGGTGGATAACGACGCCGTTCCAGCGCTGGGTACAGAGCTTACCTTCCAGGAAGCCGAAGAGATCAGTCCAGACCTGAAGCCGGGTGACATCCACGAAGAGAAAGTGGAATCAGTCGCCTTTGGTCGTATCGGTGCCCAGGCTGCCAAGCAGATTATTTTCCAGAAGGTTCGCGAAGCTGAGCGCATGAAGATCGTCGACAGCTACCGCGACCGCGTTGGCGAGCTGGTTTCCGGAACGGTCAAGAAGGTGACACGGGACAACGTTATTGTGGATCTGGGTGGCAATGCCGAAGCACTTCTGCCCCGTGAGCATCTGATTCCCCGGGAAACCTTCCGCATGGGCGACCGCGTGCGCTCCCTGCTGCTGGAGATTCGCACCGATCATCGCGGCCCGCAGCTGATCCTGAGCCGTACCGACGCGCAGATGCTGATTGAACTGTTCCGCATTGAGGTGCCGGAGATTGCCGAGGACCTGATCGAGATCCGTGGTGCAGCCCGTGACCCCGGCTCCCGCGCCAAGATTGCCGTGAAGACCAACGATCGCCGTATTGATCCCGTCGGTGCCTGCGTGGGCATGCGGGGTTCCCGGGTCCAGGCCGTGTCCAACGAACTGGGCGGCGAGCGTGTTGATATTGTGTTGTGGGACGACAACCCTGCTCAACTGGTCATCAACGCCATGGCGCCGGCCGAGGTTGCCTCCATCGTGATGGATGAAGATCGCCACACCATGGATGTCGCTGTTGCAGAGGATAATCTGGCTCAGGCGATCGGCCGTAACGGCCAGAACGTTCGTCTGGCCACCGAGTTGACCGGCTGGACCCTGAACGTGATGACCGAAGAGGAAGCCGGTGAGCGTCAGGAGCAGGAATACACCCGTCTGGTGGAGCACTTTACCGCGCACCTGGATGTTGACGAGGAATTTGCCGGTGTCCTGATCGACGAAGGCTTTACCTCGATCGAGGAAGTGGCGTACGTGCCAATGGAAGAAATGCTGGCCATCGATGGTTTTGACGAAGAAACCGTCACAGAGCTGCGCCGTCGTGCCAAGGACGTCCTGTTGAACCAGGCGCTGGCAAGTGAAGAAGCCCTGGAGGGCGCAGAGCCCGCCGAAGATCTTCTCAACATGGAAGGTATGGACCGTTCGCTGGCGTTCAAGCTCGCCGGTATGGGCGTGCGTACGATGGAAGATCTGGCCGAGCAGTCAATTGACGAACTGCTCGAAATTGAAGGTATGGATGAAGAGCGTGCTGGTCAGCTGATCATGACCGCGCGTGCCCCCTGGTTTGAAGACCAGGCCTGATTCGGGAGAGGAGGACCAGTATGGCTGATGTAACGGTAAAACAACTGGCCGCAGATGTAGGCGCTCCCGTGGATCGTTTGCTGAAGCAGATCGTGGAAGCGGGCCTGAAAGCCCGTAGTGAGAACGACGCTGTCACCAGTGATGAGAAGCAGCAGTTGCTGACCTATCTGAGAAAGACCCACGGTGAAGCTCAGGCAGAGCCGAACAAGATTACCCTGAAGCGTAAAACCACCACTACGTTGAAGGCTGGTAAGGCAAAAACGGTAAACGTGGAAGTACGCAAGCGCCGCACCTATATCAAGCGTGCGGAACTGCAGCCGGAGCCGGAGCCGGAGGTTGAAGCACCGAAGCCGGAAGACGTAGCGGAACAACCCGCGACTGAAACGCCGGTGGTCGATGAAGCACCGAAAGTGGCTGCAGAGCAGCAGGAAAAGCCGGCAGAAACCAATGCTCCAACGGAGCCGGCAGCGGCCGAGCCGGTTCAGGAAGAAAAGTCCGAACCCGAACTGGAAACTGCACCGGAGGATATGCCCATGCCTCCGCCTGAAGACGAAGGTCGGGATCGCAAGCCAAAGAAAAAGAAAGAAAAGGTACGCGAGCGCGGCGACGATATCGAAGAAGGCAAGCCGAAGAAGAAACAGGCTGGCCATCGCGGCCCTCGCAGCCGTCCGGTTGAAGAACCTCTGGTGATTTCTGAAGACGAGGAAGAAACCGTTCCTCGCAAGCAGCTGCGGGCTAAAAAGAAACCGAAAGAAAAGCGTCATGCTTTCGAGAGGCCCACAAAGCCAATGGTTAGAGAAGTACAGATTCCGGAAACCATCACCGTCGGTGATCTTGCCCAGCGCATGGCTGTCAAAGCCGCTGATGTCATCAAAACCCTGATGGGAATGGGCGTTATGGCCACCATCAACCAGGCGCTGGATCAGGAAACCGCTGTTCTGGTGACTGAAGAGCTGGGCCACAAGCCCAAAGCAGTCAGCGAAGATGCCTTTGAAGAAGAAGTGCTGAGCGAGATTACCGAGCTGCATGAAGGCAAAGAGAAAATCAAGCGCGCCCCGGTAGTGAGCGTGATGGGTCACGTTGACCACGGTAAGACATCCTTGCTGGATTACATTCGTCGCACCAAGGTTGCGGCTGGTGAATCCGGTGGTATTACCCAGCACATCGGTGCCTACCACGTAGAAACCGACCACGGCATGGTGTCTTTCCTGGATACACCGGGCCACGCGGCGTTTACCGCCATGCGTGCACGCGGTGCTCAGTGTACGGATATCGTTATTCTGGTTGTGGCCGCAGATGACGGCGTTATGCCGCAAACCAAGGAAGCGGTTCAGCATGCACGCTCTGCCGGTGTGCCGCTGGTGGTTGCCATCAACAAGATGGATAAGGAAGAAGCCGACCCGGATCGCATCAAGAACGAACTGTCTGCCCTGGATGTGATTCCTGAGGACTGGGGTGGCGATGTACAGTTTGTGCCGGTTTCTGCCCATACCGGTCTGGGTATTGATGACCTGCTTGAAGCGGTTCTGCTGCAGGCGGAGATTCTGGAGCTGGAAGCCTCACCTGACGCATCCGCGCGCGGTGTGGTTGTTGAGTCCAGTCTGGAACGTGGTCGTGGTTCGGTGGCAACGGTTCTGGTTCAGAACGGCACCCTGCGTCAGGGCGACATGGTCGTAGCCGGATCCTTCTACGGCAAGGTTCGGGCGATGACCGACGAAGCTGGCAAGCAGGTCAAGGACGCGGGCCCCTCCATTCCGGTCGAGATTCTTGGCCTGAACGGCACACCGGATGCGGGTGATGAGTTCTTCGCCGTGGCTGATGAGAAGAAAGCCAAAGAACTGGCCGAATTCCGCCAGACCCGCGAGCGCGAGCAGCGCCTGCAGCGTCAGCAGGCCGCCAAGCTGGAGAACATGTTCGAAAACATGGGTAAAGACGAAGTCAAAACCCTTAATGTTGTTCTCAAGACCGACGTTCGTGGTTCCCTGGAGGCCATCACCAAGGCCCTGCAGGACCTGGGTAACGAGGAAGTTCAGGTCAAGATTGTCTCATCTGGTGTCGGCGGTATTGCCGAGACAGACGTGAGCCTGGCCATGGCTACCAACGCCGTTATCTTCGGTTTCAACGTGCGTGCGGATACCGCTTCCAAGCGCCTGGTTGAGCAGGAAGGTCTGGATCTGCGCTACTACAGCATCATCTATAACCTGATTGATGATGTTAAGTCGGCCCTGACTGGTATGCTCAAGCCCGAATTCCGGGAAGACATCGTGGGTATCGCCGATGTGCGTGACGTGTTCCGTTCACCGAAGTTTGGCCAAGTGGCCGGCTGCATGGTGACCGAGGGTACCGTATACCGTAACAAGCCGATCCGCGTACTGCGTGACAACGTGGTTATCTTCGAGGGCGAGCTGGAATCCCTGCGTCGCTTCAAGGATGACGTACCGGAAGTCCGCAACGGCATGGAGTGTGGTATCGGTGTTAAAGGCTACGACGTGAAAGTGGGCGATCAGATCGAGGTGTTCGATCGCGTTCGCGTTGAGCGTCAGCTCGAATCAACGGGGGCCTGATGGCACGGGAATACAGTCGCATAGATCGTATCGGCGATCAGATGCAGCGTGAACTGGCTCAGCTCATCCAGCGCGAGGTCAAAGACCCTCGCGTTGGTATGGTCACGGTGAATGCTGTCAAGGTCAGCCGTGACCTGGGCTATGCCGATATCTACGTTTCGCTGTTGTCGACCGAAGAGCTTACCGAGCAATCTCCGGAAGTGCAGGATTCTTTGTCGGTACTCAACAAGGCCTCGGGGTTTCTCCGTGGTCAGGTCGGGCGGGCGATGAAGCTGCGGGTGGTACCTCACCTGCGCTTTCATTTCGACAGCTTGCTCAACCAGAGCCGCAAGATGGATCGTCTGATCCGGGAAGCGGTCGGTGATCAGCCAGCCGTTCCCCGCGATGATCACGACGACCCGGTTTCTGATAATCCGGAGCGTGACGCTTGAGTCGAAGACGTAAAGGTCGTGACGTTAATGGCATCCTGGTGATCGACAAGCCCCAGGGTGTCACCTCCAACGGTATTCTGCAGCAGGTAAAGCGTTTGTATGGGGCTGCCAAGGCTGGCCATACAGGCGCCCTTGATCCTCTCGCCACCGGTGTCTTGCCATTGTGTTTTGGCGAAGCCACCAAGTTTTCCCAGACCATGCTCGACAGTGACAAGGCTTATGTCACTACCGCTCGGTTGGGCATACGGACAGAAACCGGTGATAGCGAAGGCGCAGTGGTTGAAGAAAAACCGGTGCCGGCGTTGACCGAAGCCCAGGTGGAGGCCGTACTTGAACAGTTTCGGGGCGATATCCAGCAGGTGCCGTCGATGTATTCCGCGCTCAAGCACAAAGGCCGGCCACTGTACGAGTATGCTCGCGAAGGCATTGAGATCGAACGCCCTGCGCGGCCTGTCACCATCTATGAGTTGACCCTGTTGGCGGTTCGCGAGCAGGAGCTGGATCTGGCGGTCACCTGTACCAAGGGTACGTATATACGCTCACTGGTTGAAGACATCGGTGCAGTACTTGGTTGCGGTGCCCATGTCAGTGCCCTGCGGCGTACCCTGGCCTCCGGCTACACTCTGGAAAACGCTCACGATGTCAAAGACCTGGAAGCCATGCGCGAGCGCGGCGAGAGCCTGGATGGCTTGTTGCTGCCGCCGGAAAGCGCATTGACCATGTTCCCGGAGCACCGGCTGTCGGGCTCGCCGCTGGTATCGATATTGAACGGACAACCGGTTAGAATACCGGGTCAGTCCCTTGAAGGCTTCGTGCGTGTCTACGGCGATCGCAACTTCGTGGGATTGGCAGAAGCTATGCCGGAAGGCGATGACACCAAACTGGTGCCACGCCGTCTGGTAAAGAGCAGCGGTGGGTAACACCGCCGCTGAATAGCCGGGCTGTAGAGATGCGCGGTTCGGCCGGATTTATCAGCATCGCAAACCATGAGGTGTAATATGGCACTGTCTGCCAATGAGAAAGCTCAGATCGTTAAGGATTTTCAGCAAGGTGACGGCGATACCGGTTCTCCTGAAGTTCAGGTTGCACTGCTGAGCGCCAACATCAACAAGCTGCAGGATCACTTCAAGGCCAACAAGCAGGATCACCATTCCCGCCGCGGCCTGATCCGGATGGTAAACCAGCGTCGTAAGCTGCTGGACTACCTCAAGCGTAAAAACGCTGACCGCTACCTGGAACTGATCCAGCGCTTGGGTCTGCGTCGCTAATCCGGTTTAGCGACCTGAAGGCTGGTCCGGGGTTGCCTCGGGCCAGCCGCGCTTCTCTTCCACTGTCTGTGTGTGCCCGCTCAGGGGATGCCAGACGGTGTTTATGCTGCAGTTGATTTGTCAGTGAAACCGAAGGATTTTCTCTGTCTAATGGAAAGCCGATATTGATAGCAGGTTGTTGAAAAGCCCGGGGTAGCAAAAACTGGCTGCCAGCCATACCGGGGTTTTGCAACAGCCTGTTAGCTTTCAGACGGGTTGCCTTTCGGTTCACAGATCAGACTGCTGCGGTGGTAAAGAAAACCTGGCAAGGGTGGGTGTCACCCGGTCAGGTATTAACCGTTGAAAAGAGCAGGAGTTTATTGTGGATCTGCAACCACGTAAGAAAACCTTTGAAATGGGTGGCGAAACCTTCACCCTGGAAACCGGTCGTGTTGCCCGTCAGGCAACCGGTTCCGTTCTCGTGTCCACAGGCGATACCGCTGTACTGGGTACCGTTGTTGGTGCCAAGGAAGCCAAGCCGGGTCAGCCGTTTTTCCCGCTGACCGTTAACTACTTTGAGAAGACCTATGCGGCCGGTAAAATTCCCGGTGGCTTCTTCAAGCGTGAAGGCCGTCCGTCCGAGAAAGAGACGCTGACTTCCCGCCTGATCGACCGTCCGATTCGCCCATTGTTCCCGAGTGGCTACATGAACGAAGTACAGGTTATCTGTACCGTCATGTCTGCCAGCAAGAACCACGATCCGGATATCGCGGCCATGCTGGCGGCCTCTGCTGCACTGGCAATTTCCGGTATCCCGTTTGATGGTCCTATCGGTGCTGCCCGCGTTGGTTTCACCAACGACAAAGGCTACTTCCTGAACCCGACCTTTGAAGAGCTGGCCAGCTCTGATCTGGACATGGTGGTTGCCGGTACCGAAGACGCGGTGCTGATGGTTGAGTCCGAGGCCAAAGGCCTGACCGAAGACCAGATGCTGGGCGGCGTACTGTTCGGCCACCAGGAAATGCAGGCGGCCATTACCGCCATCAAGGAATTTGCCGCTGAACACGGCAAGCCGCGTTGGGAGTGGCAGCCTGAGGCTGAAAATACCGAGCTTCTGAATGCCATCAAATCCGAGTTTGGTGGTGCCATCGAAGAGGCCTACGCCATTCGTGACAAGATGGCTCGCTACGAGCGTCTGGGCGAGATCAAGGCTGCGGCCGTTGAAAAGCTGGCCGGTGAAGAAGAAGGTCAGCCTTCCGAAGAGCTGGTGAAGAAGTACTTCGGCAAGGTTGAGAAGTCTGTGGTTCGCCAGCAGGTTATTGATGGCAAGCCGCGTATCGACGGCCGTGACAACAAGACGGTGCGCCCGATCGAAGTGGAAGTGGGCATTCTGCCGTCTGTTCACGGTTCTGCCCTGTTCACCCGTGGTGAAACCCAGGCCATCGTAACTGCCACTCTGGGTACCACCCGTGATGTGCAGATTATCGACGCACTGGAAGGCGAGCGTAAAGATCCGTTCCTGTTCCACTACAACTTCCCTCCGTACTCCGTCGGTGAAGCCGGCCGTGTTGGTACTCCGGGCCGTCGTGAAGTGGGCCATGGTCGCCTGGCCAAGCGTGGTGTTCTGGCGGTTATGCCGACCATTGAAGAATTCCCGTATGCCATTCGTGCGGTTTCCGAGATCACTGAATCCAACGGTTCCAGCTCCATGGCTTCCGTTTGTGGCTCTAGCCTTGCACTGATGGATGCTGGTGTTCCCATCAAGGCGCCGGTGGCCGGTATCGCCATGGGTCTGGTCAAGGAAGGTGACAAGTTCGCCGTTCTGACTGACATCCTGGGTGACGAAGACCACCTGGGCGACATGGACTTCAAGGTTGCTGGTACCAAAGAGGGCGTTACCGCCCTTCAGATGGATATCAAGATCCAGGGTATCACCGACGAGATCATGGAAATTGCCCTGGAGCAGGCCCACGCTGCGCGTCTGCAGATCCTGGACGAGATGAACAAGGTGATCTCCACTCCGCGTGCCGAGCTGTCTGAGCGTGCGCCGAGCATCACCACCATCAAGATCCATCCGGACAAGATCCGTGACGTTATCGGTAAGGGCGGTTCTGTGATTCGTTCTATCTGTGACGAGACCGGTGCGTCTATTGACCTGGATGACGATGGCAATGTGAAGATCTACGCCGATAACGCTGCAGCTGCACAAGCCGCGGTGAATCGCGTGAAGGAAATCACCGCCGAGATCGAAGTGGGCGCTATTTACAAGGGCCGCGTTGAGCGCATTGTGGACTTCGGTGCCTTTGTTAACATCCTGCCTGGCAAGGACGGTCTGGTGCACATTTCCCAGATCTCTGAGCGCCGCATTGAGAACGTGACTGACGAGCTGAGCGAAGGTCAGGAAGTTCTGGTGAAGGTGCTGGATGTAGACAACCGTGGTCGCGTTAAGCTGTCCATGAAGGAAGTTAAGGAAGGCGAGCAGCCGACTGACTTCGCTGACTGATTTTTTGGTTAGTCAGTATTGAGAAAACCCGCCTTTTGGCGGGTTTTCTCGTTTCTGGGGCTAAAAAGCCCCTTCCATGAACTCCAGTACCGCCTCCCGATACGCTGGCAGAATAAACGTCGCGCCGTGGGGTGTATCGGTCCTCAGGAAGTCTTTGGGCTGTTCTGCGGCTTCGTACAGGCGCATGCCGTGGTGGAACGGGATGATGCCGTCGCGGGCGCTGTGGATGATTTTGACGGGGACCGGGGCGATGTTGGCGATGCGGTCTACACCTTCGTAGTTGTCGGTGATGCTCCAGCTCAGGGGGATCTGGAATGGCCAGGTGAGCCAGAATTCTCCGAGTTTTTCGCGGGCGATCAGGCGGAAGCCGGAGAAGGTGCCGTCGAGGATTACGCCGCTGAGTTGGGGGTGTTCGCCGCGTTGCACCCATTCACTGGCGAGGGCAATGCCCAGGCCGCCGCCGAGGCTTTGGCCAAGGAGGAACAGGGGGTGGTCGTTGTCGGGGTGCCGCTCGGCAAGCCAGCGCAGGCCGGTTTCGGTGTCGTGAAGGGCGCCTTCTATGTCTGGCGCGCCGGTGGATTGGCCGTAGCCCCGGTAGTCGATGGCAAAGACGTTGTAGCCTTGTTCCGGTAACCACGCGACGTTGAGGATGTGGGCGCTGACGTTCTGGGCGTTGCCGTGCAGGTAATAGACGGTGCCTTTGGCGGGTCCGTCTGTGAGGGCGGGCAGCCACCAGCCGTGGAGGGTTTCGCCATCGGCGGTGTCCAGGTAAATGTCTTCATACTCCAGGTTCAGGCGGTCCGGGGTGATGTAGGTTACGTTGTCCGGGTAGAAGAACACGCTGCTGCAGCCAGTTTGCAGCAGGGCGACAAAGGCCAGCAGGATGAGTCGTGCTGGCCTTTTGCTCAGCCTGAAGTTCATCAGAAATACGCGTGAATGCCAGCCTGCCATGTGCTTTGGTACCTGTTGAAGTGGTCTTCCCGGGTGAATTCGGCAAACAGGCTGAATTCCCGACCGATGTGCAGATTGCCTTTGAGGTACAGCTGGTCCTGCCGGTGTTGGCTGCTGATGATCCAGGCCTTGGTTTTGGCGCCGGCCAGAAGGCTGAACCGGTTGTTCTGGTGCAGCAGGCCAAGATCGGCACCCGGGGCGAAGTCGTAGCCGCGGCGGATGTCATCGTCGACTTCCAGGTCCGCGGTGGCCACGGCGAAGGCCTGGGTGTTGTGGTTCAGGCTCCAGCTTCCACCGGCGCCGCCCTCCAGGTAGGGCGTGAGCACCCGCTGTGTGCCGGTGTCTGTGCGCCGGCCGCCAAAGCCTACCTGCCAGGAAATGGGAGAGAAGAACTGGTTGCGAGGGCTCAGGGAGCGGATCTCCACACCCACAATCTGTTCCACCTGAAGTTCGTCATTGTCATGGTAGAGCCTGGCGTCCAGCCGCAGGAACTGTAACTGGGCGCCAGACCGGTAGCCCTCCGGCGGGTCCAGTACGTCATGGTAGGCCGGGCGCAGGGTCAATTGGGTGAACTCGGCATGGTCCAGTTGGCCACTGCCGAGGCTTACCCGGAAGGTATCGTGGCCCTGGTCGTCACGAACGGTTGGCTCCGGTACCGGTGGAATTTCGTCCACACGATCTATCCGGCTGCGGGAGACCAATAGCTGATGTGACAGGGGGGCAGAAAATTCCCTCGGCCAGCCACGGGCTTCGCTTTGGTAGCGCACGTAGTCGTAAGTGGCGTCCAGTACCCAGGCTCTTTCCTGATCAGAGAGCTGCTGCATTTCAGGGCCATTCACTTGCACATAGCCATTGGCGATGGCTGCGGCCAGGGTTTGATGGTCGCGTGGCAGGGTGTCGAGGCTGTGGCTGACTGCTGTCGCTGCCGAGGGCCGGTAGTGAATGCTTTCTACAAGGTCTGCATCGCGAACCCAGCGTACTGTGTCGGAGGGGATTGCGTGGGTGCTCACTTCACCGAGCAGGTTGGTGCCCGGGCGCGCGGCATCAATCAGTGCCAGCAAACGGTAGGCGCAGTTTTCATCAAAGAAGTAGTAATCGAAATTCTTGTCCTGAATCTCCCAGGTGTGGGCCAGCATGGTGTCGACTTCTGGCTGGGTCAGGTTCAGGGTGTATTCCCAAAGATCCCGGTGTTCAATGTCGTTGTACAGCCGGATCATTTCGTAATAGGGGCGGATGGAGGTAATCCCGGGATAACCGCCGAAAATACCCCGATAGGCAAACAGCAGCTCGCTGTCGTGCTCGGCGGCGTCCGCTGCGTAAGAAATGGTATTGGCCAGCAGCAGGTCGGCTTCTTCATCCTCCTGGGGTGGGTCCAGTCGCAGGAAGGTATGGCCGAACATGGACGACGGGCTGTTCAGGTAAGAGGCGGCAAAGACCAGTGTGACCTTCTCAGTGTTCAGTTCGGCGGCCCACTCGTCATAGGCCGGGCAGCTGACAGGGTCATCCGGCAGGTCGAGCTGCTCCCGAAGCCAGGCATCGCGGGCCGGAAAGCGGCATCGGGCGTGATCGTCGCCGTCGCCGGGTTGCTGAATGGCGGCAAGGGTCGCCTCCAGCTCTTCCCTGGGTGAGGTTTTTCCATTCTCACTCAGGAAGAACGCAGGGTCGTCCGCTTGGCTGGTATAGTTGGAACTAAACCGTTCGGTTTGATAGTGGCCAAGGGTCAGCCATACCGGGTGGTGGTGCAGTTCATCGGGTGTAACGGCAAGGGCGGCCTGGGCCGAGAGTGAGCATGCAAGCCACAGAGCGGCCTGCCGGGGGCGCAAGATGTTACCCATAGGGGAGATCAGAGTCCGGATTGCGATTGGGTGCAGGAGGGCGCCATCCGTGGCGCCGCGTCAATCCTTTGGGAATGCGTTATTACGCAGCCACGTACTTGCTCAGAGACTCGTTCTGCTCAAGCAGGGAAACGATAGCATCTACCGCTTCACCAGAGGTGGTGTCAGAGTTCGGGAAAATGCTGGCAAAGTTGTCTTGCAGCACTTTGCGGAAGGCCTCACGGTCAGCCGCGTCTACACCCAGCAGTACTGCCAGGGTTTCCAGGTTTTCACCGGAACCACGGGACATGTCACGGGCAACCTTGTCGATGTTGCTGTCCATGTACATGGCCATGGACTGAACAGACTGGTTAGTCTGGCAGCCGAGGGTACCGGTAGTCATACCGAAGGTCTGGTTACCGAAGGTTCCGTTGGTGGTGGCGGCCAGTACGTGCGGCGCAACGCCGGACTGTCCTTTCCAGATCATGGCGCCTACGCCACAGCCAGGCTGAGCGAATGCCATGGAGGAAGCACCAAGAAGAATTGCACCTGCGATCAGTTTTTTCATTATCCACTCCTTTATGTGGTTTTTTGCTTTCGTCGCATACCCTGCAACCTGTAAGTCCTGAATCGGCTGCAAGCTAACGGCCCCGATATGGTTACCGGTGATTGGTGTGACCGTTGGGTTCAGTATAGATGAAAACCCGTGTTTGGGAAGAATACAAACTGACGGATCAAAGGGTTATTGATATCTGTCACTCCGAATTCTGTCGTTGTCGGCGGCGGGTAACGATCACCCGCCCAGATAAGCCTCCCGCACCTCTGGGTTGGCTAACAGGTTTTTACCCGTATCGTGCAGCCGGATGCGCCCGGTTTCCAGCACATAACCCCGGTCGGCCAGGTTCAGGGCCTGGTGGGCATTCTGTTCCACGAGGAATACGGTGATGCCCTCCTCCCGCAACTGCCCGATGATCTCGAAGATCTGTTTGATGATGATGGGCGCAAGGCCAAGTGACGGCTCATCCAGGATGATCATCCTGGGCTTGCTCATCAACGCCCGGCCAATGGCCAGCATTTGCTGTTCGCCGCCCGACATGGTGCCGGCCCGCTGGTGTTCCCGCTCCTTCAGGCGGGGGAACAGCTCGTACACGTGCTCCTGGCTTTTGCGGATCTCGGCCTTGGTGTTGAAGAACCCGCCCATGGCCAGGTTCTCTTCCACGGTCAGGCCGGAGAAGACTCTCCGGCCCTCAGGGACAATGGCGATGCCGGAGCGCATGATGTTGGAGGTGGCTTCATTGGTAATATCCCGGCCTTCCAGAATCACTCTCCCGGAACTGGCCTGTGGATTGCCACAAACGGTCATCAACAGAGTGGTTTTGCCCGCGCCGTTGGCACCGATCAGTGAAACAATCTCCCCCTTGTTTACTTCTACCGATACCCCGTGCAAGGCCTCGATCTTGCCGTAGTGGGTGTGCACGTTTTCCAGTACTAGCATGGTGTTTCCTCAGGCCTCGCCCAGATAAGCTTTGATAACGTCATCGTTCTGGCGCACTTCGTCCGGTGTGCCTGCAGCCAGGGGACGGCCCTGGTTGATCACGGTAATCCGATCGGAGATGTCCATCACCAGGCTCATATCGTGCTCGATCAACAGTACCGAGACGTTATAGTCCTCTTTGAGGCTGACAATCAGTTGATTGAGGTCTTTGGTTTCTGCCGGGTTCAGGCCAGCTGCGGGTTCATCCAGCATCAGCAGTTTGGGCTCGGTCACCATGCAGCGGGCAATCTCCAGGCGCCGTTGCTGGCCGTAGGCCAGGTTGCCGGCATCCCGGTTGGCAAGATCAAGCAGACCCACCCGCTCCAGCCAGTAGGCTGCCCGGTCCAGGGATTTCTGCTCCCGTGATCGGTAGTTGGGGGTTTTAATCAGTCCGGACAGCAGGTTGGTGTTCAGATGCCGATGCTGGGCCACCAGCAGGTTTTCCACCACGGTCATTTTGTTGAACAGGCGAACGTGCTGAAAGGTCCGCACCATGCCCAGCCGCGAGATTTTGTAGTCGGGCTTGCCTTGCACCTCCTTGCCTTCGAACAGGATCTTGCCACCACTGGGTTTGTAGAACCCGCTGATGCAGTTAAACACCGTGGTTTTGCCGGCACCGTTTGGCCCGATGATGGAAACGATTTCGTGTTCCTGCACATCCAGGCTGACCTGATCGACTGCCAGCAGGCCGCCGAAGCGCATGGACAGATTTTTTACATCCAGCATGTCTGTCACTCCTGCCGTTTCAGTTCAATGTGAATCCGCCGCATGGGCATCAGGCCCTGTGGCCGCCACACCATCATCAACACCATGGCTGCACCGAACACCAGCATACGGTAGTCGGCAAACTCACGGGCCAGTTCCGGCAATATGGTGACCGCAATGGCGGCGAGTATGACGCCGATTTGCGAGCCCATACCGCCGAGCACCACAATGGCCAGAATGATGGCGGATTCGAGGAACACGAACGACTCCGGGCTGATAAAGCCCTGCTTGGAGGCAAACACGGTGCCGGCAAAGCCGGCAAAGAACGCGCCGATGGTGAACGCTGAAAGCTTCACCGCGGTGCGGCTCAGGCCCAGTGAGCGGGCGGCAATTTCATCTTCCCGCAGGGCTTCCCATGCGCGGCCCACTGGCATGCGCATCAGGCGGCGAATCACCAGAGCGGTGATCACCGCCAGTACCAGGGCTATCAGGTACAGGAAAATCACCTTGTGCTCGCCGCTGTAGGCAATGCCAAAGGTTTCGTGGAACGAGGTATTGCCTTCTTCCTTAACGCGCCGGCCGAATTCCATACCGAACAGAGTGGGCTCGGGAATGCCACCAATACCATTTGGGCCGCCGGTGATGGAGGTCCAGTTATTCAGCAGAATCCGGATGATTTCCCCGAAACCAAGTGTCACGATGGCCAGGTAATCGCCGCGCAATCGCAGTACGGGAAAACCCAGTACCAGGCCGAACAGGGCGGCGAGCAGGGCCCCGATGGGCAGGGCCATCCAGAACGAAATGCCCATGTACTGGGACAGCAGGGCAAAGGTATAGGCACCCACGGCGTAGAAAGCGACGTAGCCAAGATCGAGCAGCCCGGCCAGGCCAACGACCACGTTCAAGCCCAGCGCCAGCATGACGTAGATCAGCACCAGCGTCGCCAGATCCACCGAGCCCCTGGACACGAAGAATGGCCAGAACAGGGCCAGCACAATGATGCCGGTCAGCGCCCAGGACTCCAGCTTTACTCGCTTGGCTTGTGCCAGGGGCTCCCGGCCTGCCAAAGGATTCAGTGCCGGCAATTTGCCGAGATTTACCATGATGGTGTCGCGGTAAAGCTGGAAGAAAAACACAATGCCAGCGGCCACCATCACAGAGATAATGGTGCTGGCATCGGCGCCTTCGAGGCCCACTCGAGTGCCTTGGGCAACCAGGTTCAGGCCGAGAATGGGGTAGGCGATGATGATGGTGATCACCGCACAGAACAGGGCGTGTTTAAAGTTATGTGCTGCCATCAGATCTTCTCAACCTCCGGTTTGCCCAGCAGTCCGGTGGGTTTGAACAACAGAATCAGGATCAGCAGGCTGAATGACACGACATCTTTGTATTCACCACTCAGATAGCCGGAGGTCATGCTCTCAGCAACACCCAGAATCAGCCCGCCCAGCATGGCGCCGGGAATGCTGCCAATGCCGCCAAGCACCGCGGCAGTAAAGGCTTTCAGGCCGGCAATAAAACCGAACAGTGGGTCTACCGAGCCGTAGTACATGCCCAGCAGCAGACCGGCCACCGCGGCCAGCGCGGCGCCGATCACGAAAGTGGCGGAAATGATGCGGTTGGTATCAATGCCCAGCAGGTTGGCCATGCCAAGATCCTGGGAGACTGCCCGACACGCACGCCCGATGCGGGAGCGGGAAATAAACAGCGAGAGAATGGTCATGCAGACAAGCGTGGTAATGAAAATGGTGATCTGCATGTAGGAGATTGATAGCTGGAAGCCCTCGCCAGTGCCGAAGCGAAAGCTGCCATCGATCAGAGCCGGGAAGCCAATGTTGCGGGAACCCTGCGCCAGGTGTACGTAGTTTTGCAGGAAAATGGACATGCCGATGGCGGAGATCAGCGGAATCAGCCGGTGCCGGCCGCGTACTGGCCGGTAAGCTACCCTTTCCACCGCCCAGCCCATGGAGCTGGATACGATCATGGCGCAGATCAGGGCGACGATCAGCACCAGGGGTAACCAGGCAATGCCCAGGGTGGCCAGGCCGGTGATGGCGATCAACGCGGTGTAGGCGCCAATCATGTAAATCTCACCATGGGCGAAGTTGATCATGCCGATGATGCCGTAAACCATCGTATAGCCGATGGCGATCAGGGCATAGGTGCTGCCGATCGTCAGCCCGTTAATGAGCTGCTGTGAGAAATAAAGGAGGTCTTGCATCTGTGTGGAACTCCGAATGCCTGCTGCCCGCACTCCTTGTCCCGTTGACGGGGTGTCCGTCAGGTAGCCAAGCGGGTCAGCAGAAGCCCAGAAAAACACCTTCCCCCGGGTCGCGGCGGGAAGGTGTTCTCATAATGACCGTCTGTAAACGATGTTGGCTCAGTTGACCGGAGTCTTGCTGCCGTCAGAGTGCCATTCGTAGACGACAAACTCGAAGGACTCCATATCGCCCGCCTGGTTGTACTGAACGGTACCGATGGGCGTTTCGAAAGTGCCGGAGCGCAGGGCCTTGGCCACTTCAAACGGATCTTTGGTGCCGGCCTGTTCGATGCCGTCGGCAACCAGCTGAACAGCGGTATAGGAGGTGAGAACAAATGGGCCGGATGGGTCTTCACCCTTGTCAGCGAAGGCGGCTACCAGATCCTGGTTCTCTTCTTTCTCGTCAAAGCTGGGCGGCAGGGTAACCAGCAGGCCTTCGGCGGCTTCGCCGGCAATAGTGTTGATGTCTTTGTTGCCAACGCCTTCAGGCCCCATGAACTTCGCGTTCACGTCTGCCTGGCGTGCCTGGCGAAGGATCAAACCAAGCTCCGGGTGGTAGCCGCCGTAGTAGACGAAATCCACGTTGGCCTGTTTGATCTTGGTAACCAGTGACGAGAAGTCTTTGTCACCGGCGGTGATGCCTTCAAACATGGCCACTTCCACACCGGCATTGCGCAGGGTGTCTCGTACCGCAGTAGCAATGCCCTCACCATACTGCTGTTTGTCGTGGATGACGGCGACCTTATTCGGGTTCTGGCTGACGATGTACTCACCGGCGACCGGTCCCTGCATGCTGTCGAGGCCGATGGTACGGAATACCAACTCATAACCACGCTGGGTAATTTCCGGGCTGGTCGAGGCCGGGGTAATCATCAGTATGCCTTCGTCTTCATAGATATCAGACGCCGGCTGGGTAGAGCTGGAACACAGGTGACCCACCACGTATTGAACGCCCTGGTTGACCAGGCGGTTGGCAACGGTGACGGCCTGCTTGGGGTCGCACACGTCATCTACCTCTACGCCTACCAGTTGTTCGCCCATAACACCGCCGGCAGCATTGATGCGTTCAATGGCCATGCGGGCGCCAGAAAACTGCATATCACCATACTGGGCAACGGGGCCGGTCATCGGGCCGGCAATACCAATTCGGATTTCAGCGGCGGCCTGGCCGGCGGCCATCAGAGCAACAGAAGCGCCTACAGCGGTAGCGAGTTTCTTAACGGACATTTTCATCGTGATGTTCCTGTTTGTCAGGGTTATTGTTATGTTCTCAGAGACTTAAACAAACACCACAGCCAGCTGCTTGTCAAGCAGATCGGGCCAGGGTTTGCTCTGGAACACAGCGTCGCTTTCTCCGTTTGGATTAGCAAGCTCTGTGCCGGTCTCTGTGATGTTATGCGTCCGTGCTGTCGTCCTGATCGGTGAAGACCAGAGTCCTGTAACTTTCGTGATCGTGCAGTGGCTCGAAACTGGGGTCGACGGAGGCATCGTCCCGGTAGGCTTCTGAGATGTCGATGGCCTTTTCCAGGGTGCTGACGGCGTCTTCCCAGCGGCCAATCTCGGCGTAGGCGCAGGCCAGTTGGTAATGGGCATGGCCGTTATCCGGAGCCAGCTTCAGTGCCCGTTGGCACAAGCTGATGGCCCAGAGAGGTTCGCGCATTTCCAGCACGGCATCGGCTTTGTAGCTCAGGGCCTCTACATCGTCCGGGCGCAGGTCCAGAATCTGGTCGTAGGCGGAGATCTTGTTTTGCTGGGAGGTCTCCTGGCTTGCCTTCAACCAGAGCGCGTGCACCTCGTTAGTGCGTTCGATCTCCGCCTGGTTTTGATGAATGATCTCGGATTTCTGCTGCAGCTGCTCTTCAATGGATTTCAGGCGCTTCTCGTACTCCACCACCAGTTCATTCACCCGTTTCTCGGCCAGGCTGGTGAGCTGGTTGCGCATGTCGCGGATCGAGTTCCAGCCAATCACCACCAGAATGGAGGTGGCGCCGGCAATCAGGTAAAAGAAGTAGGTGACGGTATCAGTGGCGTAGGACATGGTTTTGTCGGCAACCGACAATTCCTTGTCGACCACTTTTTCAATTAACTCGGCCCGGGTGTTCTGCATCTCCTGCCGCAACGCTTTCACTTCATCCAGCAGATAGCGCTCCACGAATGGATTGTACAGGGGGCTTTCCAGTTCACCGATGCGCTCTTCAACGTCTTCGTCCGTCACTTGCTGGGCTTGAATAGCGCTGGTGAAGGTAATGGCAAGAGCGAATGCGAGGTAAAACCTGATCATCAACCGTTTCCGTATTGTGTGTGAGTGGCAAGCTGCTGACCTTAGCATAGTGGCGGGCGGAAATAATGCCGCATTGGTGGTAGGTGCGTGCAAGTTCGCTTCGGAAGCAAGCTAGGTAATACTGCCCACTTGCAATTACCAGTGCAAAGACCTCTAATTATTAGAGGTATAAACAACGCGTTGATTCTGGAGCAGTGGTGTGAACAATTACGAGCAGGTGTTGGTGGCGCTTCGGCGGGTTATCCGGGCGACCGATCTTCATTCCAAGCGGTTGAGCAAGCACGCCGGGCTGACAGGGCCACAGCTGTTGATCATGCGCACCATCCGGGATCTCGGGGAGGTGACGATCGGCACCATCGCCGAGAACGTCAGCCTGAGCCAGGCCACCGTCACCACCATCCTGGACCGCCTGGAACTGCGCAAACTGGTGTACCGGGTGCGCAGCACTCAGGATAAGCGCAAGGTACACGCGCACCTGACCGAAGAAGGCGCCGAGATACTCGCCCGCGCCCCCAACCCGCTGCAGGAAGACTTCATCGCCAAATTCCAGAGCCTGGCCGAGTGGGAGCAAACCATGATCCTGGCCTCATTACAGCGGGTGGCGAACATGATGGATGCCGATGATATTGATGCGTCGCCGGTGCTGACCGTTGGATCGGTGTTGAAGGATGATGGGTGGAAGGAAAAGGCTTGAAAAGGGTCTGTCCCCGAATGGGGACTGACCCATTTTGGACCCATGGGCTCGAGTTTGGCTAGGGGTCTGTCCCCGAACGGGGACTGACCCATCTTGGACCCATGGGTTCTAGTTGGGTGCTTTAGACGGGCAAAAGCGGGTCAGTCCCCTTTGGGGACAGACCCCTGGGACAGACCCTATTACTAATGCACACTAGACCCCTGCTTGGGCTTATTCCCAAAACACACCTGAAACACATCGTTGTAGTGCTTGGCAAAATTCACCGATATCCCTTCCTTCAAATACTCCGGCAGCTCCTCATAATCCCCGCGGTTCGCTTCCGGCAGTATCAGGTTGTTGATCTTCTGCCTGCGCGCAGCAATCACCTTCTCCCGAATACCTCCCACCGGCAACACCTGCCCGGTTAAGGTCAGCTCTCCGGTCATGGCAATGTTCTGCTGCGGGGCTTCTTTGCGGGCGATGGAGAGCAGGGCGGTGGCCATGGTGACGCCGGCGCTGGGGCCGTCTTTGGGCGTGGCGCCTTCCGGTACGTGCAGGTGCACGAAGGACTTGTCGAAGAAGGTAGGGTCACCCTTGAATCGCTTCAGATTGGAAGACACAAAGCTGTAAGCAATCTCTGCCGATTCCTTCATTACATCCCCCAGTTGCCCGGTGAGCTTGAAGCCCCGTTGGCTGGTGTGAATGCGGGAGGCTTCGATACTCAGGGTGGCACCGCCCATGGCGGTCCAGGCCAAGCCGGTGACCACGCCCGTGCCTTTCAGAGATTTTTCTTTTTTGAACGCCGGTTGTCCCAGGTAACTTACCAGATCAGAGACACCCACCTTGACCGGTTCATCCGGGCTTTCCAGCAGTCTCACAATGCCCTTGCGGATAATCTTGTGCAGCAGCTTTTCCAGGTTTCGCACACCAGCTTCCCGGGCATAACCTTCAATCACCTGGCGGATCGCCGCGTCGGTAATGTTCAGCTGTTTCTTCAGCAGCCCTGCCCGTTTCAGCAGGCGCGGCAGGAGATGATGCTTGGCGATGGCCAGCTTTTCCTCACCGATGTAGCCAGACAAGCGAATCACGTCCATCCGGTCCAGCAGCGGCCGGGGAATGGTGTCCAGCTGGTTCGCGGTGCACACGAACAGCACCTTGGACAGGTCCATGCGCACATCCAGGTAGTGGTCCAGAAACTCTTTGTTCTGTTCCGGGTCCAGGGTTTCCAGCAGGGCAGAGGCCGGGTCGCCCTGATAGGACGAGCCGATCTTGTCGATCTCATCCAGCATGATCACCGGATTGGCCACCTTGCTGTCTTTCAGGGCCTGAACGAACTTGCCGGGCATGGCGCCGATGTAGGTGCGGCGGTGGCCCTTGATCTCGGCTTCATCGCGCATACCGCCCACGCTGAACCGGTAAAACTCCCGGCCCAGGGCGTCGGCCACCGAGTGGCCAATGGAGGTTTTGCCCACCCCCGGCGGGCCTACCAGCAGCAGTATGGAACCACTCACTTCGCCCTTGAAGGTGCCTTCGGCCAGGAACTCAATGATCCGATCCTTCACATCGTCCAGGCCATCGTGGTCCCGGTCCAGAATGCGGCGGGCTTCGGCCAGGTCGAAATGGTCTTCGGAATGCACACCCCAGGGAACCTGGGTAATCCAGTCCAGATAGTTGCGGGTAACGCCGTATTCCGGGGAGCCCTGTTCCAGTACCTGCAGTTTCTGGATTTCATCCTTGAACCGCTCCTGCACCGCCTCCGGTGGATTCAGCTTGGCCATGCGCTCCTCAAACCGCTCCACATCGGCGGTTTTGTCATCCTTGGCGATGCCCAGCTCCCGCTGGATGACCTTCAGCTGCTCGCGCAAGAAGAATTCCCGCTGGTGCTTCTGCACCTTTTCGTTCACTTCCTCGTTGATCTCGGATTGAAGGCGGGCGACTTCCTGTTCCTTGCGCATCAGTAAAAGAACTTTCTCCATGCGCCTGAGCAGGGGTACGGTATCGAGCACATCCTGCAACTCGCGGCCCGGGGCGCTGGTCATCGAGGCGCCGAAATCCGCCAGCGGCGAGCTGTCTTCCGGGCCAAAGCGGGACAGGTACTGCTTCACCTCTTCGCCATACAGCGGGTTGGTGCGCAGCAGTTCCTTGATGGCAGCGATGATGGCTAGCGTGTAAGCCTTGAGCTCATCCGCCGGCTCCTCCGGCTCTTCCGGGTATTCCACTTCCACCAGGTAGGGTGGGCGGCGGCGCAGCCACTGAACAATTCGGAACCGCTGCATGCCCTGGGCAATAAACTGAACCTTGCCGCCTTCGCTCTGGGCGTGGTGAACCTTCACTGCACAACCCATGGTTTCCAGGTCATCGCTGGCGGGAATACCGGTGTCGGATTCCGGATCTTCCACAAAGCAGATGCCCAGAACCTTGTGGTCGGTTTCACCCACCCGTTTCAGGGTTTCCTGCCAGGGGTCCTGGTTCACCACCACGGGCTGCACCTGGGCCGGAAAGAACGGCCGGTTCGACACCGGCAACACATACATACGCCGCGGCCTGGCCTGTTGAGGCAAGACCAGGCTTTTGCTGTTCTCGTCTTTGCCGATGTACTCGGTCACATCTTCTTCAAATTCTTCCAGGGAGTCTTTGCGGTTCTCGTCATTCATACCGTGCTGCTCTCAAGGCTGAGTGGTTAAAGACCTATGTGACGGCATTGGCGAGATTTTCAAGATGCGTTAAAGCTATCGGTTTCGACGATCAGGCCGCGCGGGTTTCGCTGCTGACGCTCTGTTTGTAGAAGCGATTGCCCCGGAAAAACGTACCGTAATCGTTAAACCGAACACCCATTTCTTTCATCACTTTATGGGCCGCCGGTGCGGTCCATTGGCGGATGTAAAACGGCTCCCGCACGGCAAAATGGTGAATGGCGTGGGTGCTACCAAAGTTGAAACAGAAAACTTGCATCGGAACCAGCCACCAGGGGTTCAGAACCTGGCACTGCTGCATCACGTTGCGGGCTTCAACATCCCCGTAATAGTGGATGTTGGAGCTGATGAAGTGCAGGCAGAAGGTGCGCAGGAACGATGGCAGCATGTAGACCACGGCGAAGGTATTCAGAACCCCAAGGAGGTTGGCGAATTCGCTGGTCAGGGTAATCGGCGAGCCCAGCGCCTGTGCTGAGAACAGCACCACATGGATGGCAATCCAGCCATGAAACATCAGATAGTAAAGGTTGCCCAGGGGCGCATAGGCCAACAGTTGCTGGACTCGCATTTTTTTAACCTCGCCCCGGGATTCCGGCTTTTGGGAGCGGATATAGGCTTTCACTGCACGCACGGTGGTCCGTGGGCGCAGCAGCACCGCCATCATGTTGTCACCGGTCATCAGCAGCCGGCGTAATCCCCAGCGCTCACCGTTGGTGATGCCACGCTCTTCCAGGTCGCTCTCGGTGCCGCTGTACTTATGGTGGTGCAGGTGCAGATTGCGCCGCACGAACGGGCTGACGGTGCTGGCCCGCGCCAGCCAACCAACGGCCAGCATCAGATTGTTTGCCCAGGGGCGGTTCTTGAAGTACATGAGGTGGATCAGATCGTGTTCCAGCTCATGGATGAAGGAGGCAAACACGGCGGTTACAGGAATGCACAGCCACCAGGGAATGATGTCCATAACATACAGCGTGCCGCTGGCAATCATACCCAACAGCGATACCACCATAATGGAGGCGCCAATCAGATTCTGGTGCTTCTCAAGCCAGGGGTGGCGCCGTCGCAGGGCACGGCCTTCCTCCAAGACGGTCTTGCGAATATGATCGGTTTTCTCGGCATCGGTCATGGTGCTTGGATCTAAAGACATGGTTTGACCTTTTTAACGGGGGTTGTCGGCATCCAGGTACCTGATCCTGGCATCGTCAGTTGCTATTGTGGGCGAGGTGGTACTCAAACCGGGTATGATCAGACGACAAAAAACGATCATTAGACGACAACTACAATGACAACTGTTTCTATCGTTTCCAGCCAACCGACCGTTCCGGGAACCTACGTGCTGCTGCTGATTGATGTGGCCGAACGCTGGAACATATCGGCAGACACACTGCTGGCGGGGGAAGGGCTGCAACCTGAGGACTGTTTGCGCAGTGGTTTCCGTTTGCCCCGGGACAGCTTCGCCAACCTGATAGAGCGCGCGATCGCCCTGACAGGGGAGCCGGGTATCGGATTTTTGCTGGGCCTGCAGATGCGGGTGTCCTGCCACGGGATCATTGGCCAGGCCGCGATGGTCGCGCGCACCCTGGGAGAGGCACTGGAAATTGCCAGAGCCTATTTCGACATGCCCTCTTCGGACCTTCAGTTACGCATTGAGCGTGAGGCAGGGCATGAAGGCGACATGGTACGGCTGAGCCTGGGGGAACGCGATGAACGCTATCGGCTGAGCGAAGTCGGCGCACAGTTTCTGCTGACCGGGTTTGCCGCCATGGCGGAAGCCCTGACCGGCCGCAAGCTCAAAGGCGAGGGCGTGATCCGGTTTCCCCGCCCTCCCTACATGGAACGCTATGACCACCTGGTTGCCGGCAAACTTCAGTTCAACGGAGCCTTCAACGGTTTTATCTTTGACGCGTCGATTTTCGATTATCCTCTGGTGATGTCAGACCCTGTTGCTGCCCGGATTGCCCGGGAGCAGTGCAAGGAAGAACTGGGCCGGCTGGGGGGTGGGCGTTCGCTGGCTCGCCAGGTGCGTGACCTGGCGTTTGATGAGGAGCTGGGTTTTGCGTCTATGGACGAGGTGGCAGAAAAGCTGAACATGACCCCGCGCACGCTGCAACGTCGTTTGCAGGCTGAAGGGGTGGTTTTTCGCCAGCTGGTAGAGAGCATTCGGCAGCACCATGCCGAGCGCCTGCTGTTGCTGAACCAGAAAAGTATTGGCGAGGTGTCTGACCTGCTGGGTTATTCTGACGTTACCAACTTCAGCCGGGCCTTCCGGCGCTGGGCCGGGTGTTCGCCCCGGGACTACCTGAAACAACATGCAGCCGGCCAGCGGGCTTGAACCGCTCCGGGCCTGGCTTGAATTTTCATTGACTGGCCCCATTACCGAAGTCATCACACGCTTTAATAACCGGGTAAATCTATGACCGCTTCGCCGTATATCTTCGACGCCACCGCCGACAACTTTCAGCAAAAAGTGATGGAAGCTTCCGCCACCACGCCCATCCTGGTGGATGTCTGGGCCGAGTGGTGCGCGCCTTGTAAGCAGCTGATGCCGATCCTGCAGAAGCTGGCGGAGGAATATCAGGGCAACTTCCAGTTGGCCAAGGTGAACGCCGATGAACAACAGGAACTGACTGCATCACTGGGTGTACGCAGCCTGCCCACGGTGATTCTGGTTAAGAACGGCCAGGCGGTAGATGGCTTCAACGGTGCCCTGCCGGAAAGCGAGATCCGCAAGGTGCTGGAAAAGCACATCGACGCGCCGTCTGAAGACCCGTACGAGAAAGCTCATGCCCTGTGGGAAGCCGGTGATGTGGACGGTGCCCTGGCCATCCTCACCGACATGAACCAGAAAGACCCGGAAAACCTGGATGTACTGATTGACCTGGCGCAGCTGAAAGCCGAGCAGGGCGATCTCGAGACGGCCGAGCAGGTGCTCAACAGCCTGCCGCCGGAAGAGAAGCTGCAGCACAAGGCCAAACAGCTGGCGGCCCGGGTGAAGTTCCTCAAGCAGTCTGGTGAACTGCCAGCTCAGGCGGAACTGGAGGCGAAACTGGAAGCCAATCCGAAAGATCCGGAGGCCCTGCACCAGTTGTCTCTGCATAGGGTATTGCAGGACAAAAACGCGGAAGCCATGGACCTGCTGATTCGCCTGATGCAATCAGACAGCACGTACAAGGACGGTATCGCGAAAGCCACGCTGGTGGAGTTGTTCGAGAAGCTGGGCAACAACAATCCGGATGTGCGCACCTACCGCCGCAAACTCTACACCCTGATGCACTGACAACGGATGGCAGGCCTGGCTGTCAGAGTCAGGCCAACAGCGCCACGGATTTGATTAGCGCATACACCGGCTTGCCCGTTGCCAGTCCAAGCTGGTGGACGGCCCTGGCAGTGATTTCCGCTAAAAGCAGCTGACCGTCCGCCGTTCGGCAGGCCACCACGCACCGGTTGTCCCTGGGCGGGTCTATGCGTTCAATGGTCACCGGCAGGTGGTTCTGAATGCTGATGTGTTGAGGGTCTACCAGAGACAAACTGACGTCCCGGGCAAGAATGCTAATCCGGGTTCTGTTCATCCCGGCTGCTAGCGCAGAACTCGTTAACCACAGGCGAGCCTCCGGCGGACCAAAAGGCCGGGCGTTATCTTCTCCCGCTTCACCCAAAGTACCTTCCAGAACTGAAGCCGCACCCGCATCATCGAACAACGGTGAGTCTGGCCGGGCCAGGGCCTCCCGCAAGGTTTCCACGTTCTGAATCTGGCCGTTCTGCATGAACACCACCCGGTCTGCCAGGCGGGTGACTTCATCCGGGGAATGACTGACCATGACAATCGGCACCCCGGATTCCGCTGCCATGCGCGCCAGAAACGGCATGATTTCCCGTTTGGTCTGGGTATCCAGCGCCGCCATGGGTTCGTCCAGTAGCAGCAACTGGGGGCTGATCAACAACGCGCGGCCAAGGGAGAATCGCTGGCGCTGGCCCCCGGAGAGTTGATCAATCCGCCGGTCCAGCAGGTGCTCAATTCCCAGCATGGCGGTTACTTCATCCGGGTGAAGCCGACGTTGCTCCGGCGGTGTTCGTTGGTATCCGTAAAGCAGGTTTTCCCGAGCGGACAGGTGAGGGAGCAGGCTGTGTTCCTGAAACACCAGGCCAATCCTGCGCTTGTGCAGGGGCAGAAACTGCCGGCCCCGTTGCCAGTGCTGCCCGTCAAAGCGCACCACCGCACCCCGTGGCCGTTCCAGGCCGGCGATAATGCGCAGCAGGGTGGTTTTGCCACAACCGGAGCGGCCAAACAGCGCGGTGACACCCTCTAGCGGTAGCTCATGGTTGACCTTGAGTTCGAAGTCCTTGCCGTGGCGAAGGTGTGCCTGCAGGTACAGGGTCATAGCTTGGCGACCTCGAACCGGCGGTTAATGCTGTACACCACAAACAGGGTGACAAAGGCGAAGATCAGCAGCATCAGTGACAGGCTATGGGCGGCGTCGTAATTCATGGCCTCGGCGTGATCGTAGATCAAAACCGACAGCACCTTGGTTTCACCCGGAATGCTGCCGCCGAGCATTAAAATTACGCCGAACTCTCCCAGGGTATGCGCGAAGGTCAGTGTAGCTGCCACCACAAAACCGCCCCGGCTGAGGGGAAATATCACCGTTCGGAACCGGTCCCAGGCGCCGGCGCCCAGACTGCTGGCAACCTCGACCGGGCGCCGGCCCAGGTTGCGAAAGGCTTCCGTCAGCGGCTGCACGGCAAAGGGCATGGAATAGATAACCGAGGCGATCAGAATCCCCTCAAACGAGAACGCCAGGTGCTGGAAGCCCCACGCCTCCAGGGTTTGCCCAACCACGCCCCGGGGCCCCAGAGTGATCAGCAGATAGAACCCCAGCACGGTGGGCGGCAGCACCAGTGGCAGCGCCACAATGGCCTGCACTACGGTACGGAACTGGTTACGCCCTTGCGCCAACCACCAGGACAAAGGTGTGGCCAGCAATAACAGAATGATGGTGGTATACAGGCAGAGCTTGAAGGTGACTTCAATGGCCTGCCACTCTGCGGGGCCGAGTTGAAACATTGGGGTCCTTTCAGGTGAAGAGGCCGGTTGGCCGTGCGCCCGTCAGGGCACTACAAATCCATATTGCTCCATTATAGCGATTGCCTGCTCCGTGGCTTTGAAGTCGGCAAAACGCATAACCTCGGGTTTATTGCCTCCGTGGCGGGTAACCACATAACCCTGGGTCAGTGGGTTGTGCAGGCTGTCGTCAATCAGGTGGTGACTGTGGGCGGCGAGCTCCGGAAACTTCGCCAGGGACAGTGCAATCACACCCACCTGAGCGGCACCGGACGCGGCCATCTGCGCTGCGTGGGCAATGTTCTCACCGAACACCAGCTTGGGTTGCACCGCCTCCCATATGCCGGCCGCCTGCATGGCTTCCTTGGCGCGCAGTCCATAAGGTGCATGGGCCGGCTGGGCGATGGCGATGCGGGTAATGGAATCCGAAGTAAGGTCATTCAGGGTCAGGCTGCCGGCGTCCAGGGTGTTGCTCCAGAGCACAATCCGGCCAATGGCGTAGGCCGCGGGCGGGGTAGCCGTCAGCCCTTCCTGCTCGAGCCGCTTGGGAAACGCAATGTCTGCTGAGAAAAAGATATCGTAGGGCGCACCGTTCATGATTTGCGTGGTCATCTTTCCGGAGGAACCGTATACCACCTGCACGTTGGAGCCGGGGTTGGCTTCGCGATACAGCTCAATGATGTCGTCCAGGGCATAGCGCAAATCCGAGGCAGCCGCAATGCGCACCAGTTCGCCCGCCTGGAGGCTACAGGTAAACAGGAAAGTGGCCAGCATGGCCAGCATTCGACAAGGCTTGAACCACTGATACATCCCGAATCCCCCAAACAACGTATTCTGGTTTAGAAAAGCGAAAGGCAGCGCAACCGTTTTACCGCAACGAACCGAGTAACATGCTAAAACTCCCGCCCCAGCCTGACAACTGTGAACTGTGCGAACGCGCCGTACCCAAGCTCACCCGCCACCACCTTATACCCAAACACCTCCACCGCAAAAAACGGTTTCAGAAACTGTTCAGTAAAGAGGACCTAATCACCCGCACCTTGTGGGTGTGCCGGCCATGCCATAACGCGATTCATCGGGCTCGTTCGGAGTATGAATTGGGGTTGCATTACAACAGCCGGGAGAAGCTGCTTGAGCTGGAGGAGTTGAGTAGGTTTGTGGAGTGGATTCGGGATAAGCCGGCGGGGTTTGTGCCGAAGAAGGGGCGCTGAAACAGGCCCGCCGGGGCGGGCCTGTTACCAGGGGGCTACGCCTTCCCCTGCTTCATCGCCTCAAACTCATCCTCAAAGAAGAACTTCTCTTCACCGAAGGCGGGCTCCAGCTCATGCAGCCAGGTGGCGGTTTCGCTGTACTTGGCGAAGAACGGGCGCTGTACCCAGTCCGGGTTGCGGCCTTGCAGGAAGCGCAGTACGAACACCTTTTCGCCTTTTATTTCGGTTATGCCCTGAACTTCCACTTTGCCGGGTCCGGCGCTCATGCTGGGGCCGCGGGCGGTGCGGGCCAGGCCGCTGACCTTTTTCATGGCCTCGCGGTAGATGTGGTAGGCCTCGGCCAGGGGTACTTCGAAGTAGTTCTTGGCGCCGGTATCCCGTTCTACAAACATGTAGTAGGGGATGATGCCCAGCTTCACTTCTTTCTTCCAAAGCTTGGCCCAGGCGTCGGCATCGTCGTTCACATGTTTGATCAGCGGGCCCTGGGCGCGGATCTCGGCACCGGTAGCGCGGATGCGGCGGATGGCCTCTTCCGCGATGTCGGTGGTGATTTCCTGCCAGTGGTTGTAGTGGGCCATGATGGCCACGTGCTTGCCGCCATCAACCAGTTTGGCGAACAGTTCGATCAGCTCGTCCGCATCTTTGTCGGTCACGAAACGGTACGGCCAGAAAGTGAGGGCCTTGGTGCCGATGCGGATGGTCTGGATGTGGTCGAACTCCGGCTGCAGCAGAGGCTCCAGGTACTGAACCAGGTTTTTGGTCTTCATCACCATGGGGTCGCCACCGGTCACCAGCAGGTCGGTTACTTCGGTGTGTTCCTGCAGGTAGCCGTGCAGCTTCTCAGCATCGGTGCTGGCCATTTTCAGGTCTTTGTCACCGACAAACTGCGCCCAGCGGAAGCAGAAGGTGCAGTAGCTGTGGCAGGTCTGGCCCTGGGACGGGAAGAACAGCACGGTTTCGCGGTACTTGTGCTGCACGCCGTCCAGCACTTCGCCGTCCAGTTCCGGCATGTTCATTTCCATCTGGCCGGCCGGGTGTGGGTTCAGTTCGTCCCGGATTTCCTTGGCCACGGCCTGAATTTCCTTCTTGTCGGCACCCTCGCGATGCAGTGCCGCCATTCTTTCGTAATGTTCGTCCTTGAGCATACCCTTCTGAGGGAATACGAGCTGATAGATGGGATCGTTCGGTACCTTGTCCCAGTTGATCAGTTCGTTGATCACATATTCGTTGACCCGGAATGGCAGCACGCTGGCCACCACTTTCATTTCGAACAGGGTCTCTTCGGGGAGATTCTGGATCGCCTCAATTTTATCGAGCTGGCGGTCGGTAAAAACCTTGAACCGGCGTTCCTCGAATTCCTGAACCGGGATGCGGTTCGGAAAGGTGACGATGGAGTTCATAGATCGCCCTCTGATTAGGTGCCAAAGATAAAAGGAGGGGTGGATACCTCCTTCACTGGTTAAAAAACGGGCAGGCAAGTATACATAAATCGAAATTCATTTTCAGGTCTAATTAATAATTCAGTGTTTGGCGGCTGAGTTCATCGCCTAAATTCATCGAATATCGCTAATTTACAGCGAAATAGCCCGAAAATTGTAGATGTGTTTGAGGTTCAGGTATTTAGCATGGCGATGCAATTCGTAAGTACCAATGCGCTCATACATTGGTCTGATGCCTGGTTGTGAAAGCCATTGAAACCGGACATTATTGCGTAACTAATCTAAATAAAGCCGTCGTTTGGCATTTCAAACGGCTGTTTGTTTGTTTTTCTGGCTCATTTTGTAGTAAAAGTACGAAAGTTTTGACGTGCGGCGCGCCCAGTACAACCGGGGGCGGGAAAGCCGGGGCCAAAAGCTCCGCCCGCAGCCGGCCCGCGCGGCAGGAAAAATGTGAAAGCTGTTCTATGCTTGAGAGAGGTCAAACGCGCTATTAAGCATTTCTCGCAAGCTGATGTATCCACAATAAAACTGCAGGTTATCGCAGCATTTCAAGTTTGCACCGTGACAGGCTGCTGATCGTGGCCCACGAGGCACCTTTTGAGTCCAAGGGGAGGGTTTGATGTACCAGGATGATGATCCCATTGAAACCAGTGAATGGCTTGATGCGCTGGAATCTCTGATCGAGAACGAAGGCGTTGATCGTGCCAAATACATTCTGGAGCGCCTGTCTGAGCGCGCCAGCCGCGATGGCACCGCGCTGCCGTATTCCATCACCACGCCATTCCGCAACAGCATTCCGGTTGCCAAGCAGGCGCAGATGCCCGGCGACCTGTTTATGGAGCGGCGCATTCGCTCGCTGATCCGCTGGAACGCCATGGCCATGGTGGTGCGGGCCAACAAACGCCCGGGTGACCTGGGCGGCCATATTTCCACCTTCTCTTCTGCCGCCACATTGTATGACGTGGGCTTCAACTATTTCTTCCACGGTGGCGACGACAAGCGGGAATCTGACCTGGTGTACTTCCAGGGCCACGCCGCGCCGGGTATCTATGCGCGCTCCTTCCTGGAAGGCCGCTTCAGCGAGGAACAGCTCGACAAGTACCGGGAAGAGGTAGACGGCGAAGGCCTGTCTTCCTATCCACATCCGTGGTTGATGCCGGACTACTGGCAGTTCCCCACGGTTTCAATGGGCCTGGGGCCGATTCAGGCCATCTACCAGGCCCACGTCATGAAGTACCTGCACAGCCGTGAGCTGACCGATATGGACAACCGTAAAGTGTGGGCGTTCATCGGTGACGGCGAGTGCGATGAGCCGGAAACCCTTGGCTCCATTTCCAAGGCGGGCCGCGAGAACCTGGATAACCTGATCTTCGTGGTTAACTGTAACCTTCAACGTCTTGATGGCCCGGTGCGTGGTAACGGCAAGATTATTCAGGAACTCGAGGGCGTGTTCCGTGGTGCCGGCTGGAACGTGATCAAAGTCGTCTGGGGTCGTCATTGGGACCCGCTCTACGCCAATGACGACGATGGCGCCATGCAGCGGGCGATGGATGAAATCTGCGATGGTGATCTGCAGAACTTCAGCTTCAAGGGCCCGGCCTACACCCGCAAGGAATTCTTCGGTCGCAATCCTGAGCTGGCCAAGCTGGTTGAGAACATGTCCGATGAGGAAATCAGCAAGCTCAACCGGGGCGGTCATGACCCGTATAAGGTTTATGCGGCTTACCACAAGGCGGTGAACCAGGCCAACGGCAAACCGACGGTGATTCTGGCCCACACCATCAAAGGCTACGGTTTTGGCGCGGCGGGCGAAGCCCAGAACACCGCCCACTCCCTGAAGAAGCTGGATATCGATACCCTGAAGGAATTCCGGGACCGTTTCGGCGTGCCCCTGAAAGACGACGAGCTGGAAGAGGTGCCCTACTACCGCCCGGCGCCAGACAGCCCGGAACTGGTTTACATGAAAAAGCGCCGGCAGGATCTCGGCGGCTTCTATCCGAAGCGCAACAAGGACTGCCAGCCGCTGCAGATTCCGGACCTGGATATTTTCAAACAGGTACTGGAAGGCTCTGATGGCCGTGCCATTTCCACCACCATGGCGTTTGTGCGCATTCTGAGCGCGCTGGTGAAAGATAAGCGCATCGGCAAACGCGTGGTGCCCATCGTGCCGGACGAAGCCCGTACCTTTGGTATGGAAGGCATGTTCCGTCAACTCGGTATCTACACCTCCGAAGGCCAGAAGTATGTGCCCCAGGATCGTGACCAGATCATGTACTACCGGGAAGACAAGAAAGGCCAGATCATGCAGGAGGGCATCAACGAAGCCGGTGCCATGGCTACCTGGATGGCGGCTGCCACGTCCTACAGCACCAACAGCTACCCGTTGATTCCGTTCTATGTGTTTTATTCCATGTTCGGCTTTCAGCGTGTGGGCGACCTGGCCTGGGCTTCCGGCGACATGCAGGCCCGTGGTTTCCTGATTGGCGGCACCGCCGGCCGCACCACCCTCAACGGTGAAGGCTTGCAGCACCAGGATGGCCACAGCCACGTACTGGCCAACACCATTCCAAACTGCAAGGCCTATGACCCAGCCTACGGTTACGAAATGGCCGTGGTGATTCGCCACGGTATGAAGGAGATGTTCGAAGACAACAAGAACGTTTTCTACTACCTGACCATCGAAAACGAAAACTACGAACAGCCTGCCATGCCGAAAGACTGCAAAGACGGCATTATCAAAGGCATGTACAAGTATGAATCGGTGGAAACCAAGGGCCGCAAGAAGAGCCCGAGGGTTCAGCTGCTGGGTGCCGGCGCGATCATGAACGAAGTGCGCGAAGCCGCCCAGATGCTAAAAGACGACTGGGGCGTAGCCTCCGACGTGTGGAGCGTGACCAGCTTTAACGAACTCGCCCGCGATGGTCAGCACGTGGAGCGCTGGAATCACCTGCACCCGGACGACAAGCCGCGCCAGGCTTACGTTACCCAGTGCCTGGAGAAGGCCCAGGGGCCGGTGGTGTCTGCCACCGACTACATCAAGCTGCACTCCGAGCAGTTGCGGGCCTTTATCCCGAAAACCTTTATGACTTTGGGCACAGACGGTTTCGGCCGCAGCGATACCCGCGAGAAGCTGCGTAGCTTCTTTGAGGTGGACCGCTACTACATCACCGTCACCGCCCTGTCAGCCCTGGCCAAAGATGGTGAGATCAAGCTTGAACAGGTTCTCGAAGCCATGCGCAAGTACGGAATCGATCGCAACAAAACGAACCCGGTGCTGAGCTAAGGAGACCGCCATGAGTGAACAGGAAATCAAGGTTCCCGATCTCGGCGGTGCTGATGAAGTCGAGGTCATCGAAATCATCGTCAGTGCAGGGGACTCTGTTGAAGAAGAAGATCCGATTCTGACCGTAGAATCCGACAAAGCCTCCGTGGAACTGCCGGCGCCCGCCGCCGGCAAGATCACCAAAATCACGGTGAAAGTGGGTGACAAGGTCAAGGAAGGCGATGTGATCGGCATCATGGAAGGTGGTGCCGGCGGCTCCAATGAAGAAGGCAGCGATAAAGCCGACGAGCCCGAGCCGAAAGCAGAAAGTAAAACTGAGGCCAAGTCCGAAGACAGCAAACCGGCGCCCAAGAAAAAATCCGGCGGCACCCGCACCGAAGTGGTGAAGGTTCCGTCGCTGGATGGTTTTGACGACGTGCCGGTGATTGAAATCAACGTGGCGGAAGGCGATACCGTCGGCGAGGATGATCCGCTGGTCACCGTGGAGTCCGACAAAGCCACCATGGAAATTCCGTCGCCCTACGCCGGCAAGATTGGCAAGATTCTGGTGAAGGAGGGCGACAAGCTTTCCGAAGGCGTGGACTTGCTGGAGATGACCATCGAAGAGGATGGTGGCGACGAGGAAGAATCGTCAGACTCCGGTGAAAGCCCCAAGGCCGAAAGCCAGGAGGCTAAACCTGAAGCAAAGGCAGACAAGCAGGAAGCCGCGCCCCAGCCCCAGGGTTCTACCTACGAGCCACCGGCGCCGGGCACCAAGGTGCATGCCGGCCCCGCCGTGCGCAAACTGGCCCGGGAGCTGGGTGCCGATCTCACACGGGTGAAAGGGTCCGGCCCGAAAAGCCGCATCCTGAAAGACGACGTGCATGCCTATGTGAAGAGCCAGTTGCAGCAGGCCCAGCAGGGCACGGGTGTGGCGACAGGTTCCGGCATTCCGGGCGTGAAACTGCCGGACTTCAGCCAGTTTGGTGAAGTGGAGCGCGAGGGCATGTCCCGCATGATGGCGGCTACCGCCACCAACATGCAGCGCAGCTGGTTGAACGTACCCCACGTAACCCAGTTCGACGATGCCGACATCACCGAGATGGAAGACTTCCGCAAGGCTCAGAAAGCGGCTGGCGAAAAGCGTGGTGTGAAGATGACCCCGCTGCCGTTCCTGCTCAAGGCCTGCGCCGCCGCGTTGGCGGAACTGCCTCAGTTCAACGTGTCCCTGGACATGGAGCGCAAGGAGGTGGTGCGCAAGAAGTACATCCATATCGGCATTGCGGTGGATACACCCCACGGCCTGATGGTGCCGGTGATCCGGGATGTTGACCAGAAAGGCCTGTGGGAACTGGCCGCCGAGAGCGCCGAACTGGCCCAGAAGGCGAGGGACAAGCAGCTCAAGCCGGCAGAAATGCAGGGCGCCTGCTTTACCATCACCAGCCTGGGTGGCATTGGCGGCACCGCGTTCACACCCATCGTGAACACGCCCGAAGTGGCGATTCTGGGTGTCTCCAAGGCCTCCATGAAACCGGTGTGGGACGGTAAGGCATTCCAGCCGCGGCTGATGCTGCCGCTGTCGCTGTCTTATGACCACCGGGCGGTGAACGGGGCGGATGCAGCCCGGTTTACCAACCTGCTGGCGCAGCTGCTGGGGGATATTCGGACCTTGCTGCTGTAGTCCTGAATTGAGGGCCGCTCCGTAGCTTCTTAGTGGCGGGGCGGCTTTCTCGTCTTTGCGTTGAGCCTGGCCAAACCTATATCAACTTGCTGCATCAGATTCGTTCCTGCCTTCGGCCTCCACCGGATGCCCTGGTCGGGCCGCCGTTTGTGGCTGGCGTAAGGTATCTACTCTGCTGAAGCCGTACGCTGCCGGCGTGTCCTTGGTGAATACGCCCAACTATTCCGCATAATATCCAGCCGCCCCGGGGTGTTAAGCCGCAGCACCTGAAGCGCCATCTCGTCGTTCTTTTGTTTCCAGGTATCGTTATCCATATCCCGCCAGTAACGGGGCGGTCGGTTTGTTCGCCGGTCGTGTTCGGCGGTGACCGGGTCGTTGGGGCGGTGTTCTTCCCAGAGAGGAATGTCCGGCAGCGGCCGGCTGGTGTCCATAAAGTTCTGGAACATGTCCCACAGGGCGTAGCATTCCTCGGGGTTGGTTTTGCCGATCAGGGTGCCGATGGGGATCAGGATGTTGCGGTACCGGTGAGCCAGGTACAGGGTGTGCACCACCCCGCCGCCGTGGATCAGTTCGTTGGAGGTGTAGGCATCGAACTCGTAGAACGGCGCGGTTTCTTCTTCCGGCTGGCCGGTTTTGCCCCAGGTGCCTTTTTTGTCGTAGTGATACACCGTTACCAGGCCCGTGCGGCGATTGAGTTCCCATAGTGGGCCCTTGTCAGGCTTGATGAGCTGCCGGGGGAAGAGTTTGAACAGGGCAGTGGGGATGAGGTTGCAGGCGATTAAGGGACCTAAGAACGTTGCTAGTATGGGGAGAAATGCGAGAAGTGTCGTCCCGAACGGCTCACTCTTCGGCCGAATATGGAGATGGCCTGCGAACCCTAAGGCTAGTGGGAACATCATAAAGGCGATGACGACAGGATTGCCGAAGGCATTGAAAAACAGGAGGATGCGGGTTCTCAGGGCGGCTGTGGCATGGCGATAGCGCTCGTGGTCAATACGCTGATGGAAATCAATGTTGGCGAAATTATTCGGTTCCTTCTCGAAACGTCTGAGTGTCGCTGGGGAATAATCTGTCCGGTAAGACTGGGGGGCCACATCCTCTGTGTGCCCCCAGGGAAGTTTCCGGTCGGCTTTTCGGTTGAACCAGGGCTGCTCCGGGTTGGCTCCCGGAGCCGGGCGCTTTTGTTGGGGGAGGTGTTCGGAATCGTAAGCTTTCGGGCCGTAATATCCCGATGCAGCTTTATCGGTTGTCATACCGCAGCTCCCAATACGTTCACTCAGTGGCCCGCCGTGAGGCAACGGGCTTCCGGGGCCTGGGCCTCGGTGAGTAGGCCCAACTATTCCGCATAATATCCAGCCGCCCTGGGGTGCCCAGTCGCAGCACCTGAAGCGCCATCTCGTCGTTTTTCTGTTTCCAGGTATCGTTATCCATGTCCCGCCAGTAACGGGGCGGTCGGTTGGTTCGTCGGTCGTGTTCGGCGGTGACCGGATCGTTGGGGCGATGTTCTTCCCAGAGGGGGATATCCGGCAGTGGCCGGCTGGTGTCCATGAAGTTCTGGAACATGTCCCACAGGGCGTAGCACTCCTCGGGATTGGTTTTGCCGATCAGGGTGCCGATGGGGATCAGGATGTTGCGATACCGGTGAGCCAGGTACAGGGTGTGCACCACCCCGCCGCCGTGGATCATTTCGTTGGAGGTGTAGGCATCGAACTCGTAAAACGGCGCGGTTTCTTCCTCCGGCTGGCCGGTTTGGCCCCAGGTGCCTTTTTTATCGTAGTGATACACGGTCACCAGGCCAGTGCGGCGATTGAGTTCCCACAACGGGCCCTTGTCCGGTTTGATAAGCTGCCGGGGGAAGAGTTTGAACAGGGCGGTGGGGATGAGGTTGCAGGCTATAAGGGGCCCTACAAAAATCGCCAGAATTGGGATAAAAGCTATCAACATCTGGCCAAAGGTTTCGTCTGGTGGGCTGAGTCTCCAGTGGGAGAAAAAACCAATTGTTACCGGCAGCATCATAAATGCGATGACGAAAGGGTTACCGAGGGCATTGAAAAACAGAAGAATACGGGTCCTCAGTGCCGTTGTCGCATGCCGATAGCATTCATGGTCAATGCGCTGATGAGTCTGCAGATCTCCGAACGGCAGTGGGTTTTTCTCGAACTTCCGGAGCATTTCGGGACGATTTCGCCGTCGAATGATCTGCGGCACGACATCCTCTGTGTGGCCCCAAGGCAATTTCTGGTCCGCTTTTTGGTTAAACCAGGGCTGTGCCGGATTAGCGCCCGGTGCCGGGCGCTTTTGCTGGGGGATGTGTTCGGAATCATAGGCCTTCGGGCCGTAGTATCCTGATGCAGGTTTATCCGTTGTCATCCCGTTGCTCCCGGGCTGCTGAATTCATTGATCCAGAAAAGCTGTTTTTTGTTACTGAAGTCCGGTTCCGTATGTTCATTATCTTTGACGTCGAAAATAGTTGAATCCTTGGGTGGCGGTGCCGGAAAAGCGAGTCCCCGGATGCCGGTTTCCAGGCGAACCTGGGCTTTTGGATGCCAGGAGTAGCTCACATTGTGAGTGCTGAGCGGTATGCGAAGAAACTTGGTCGTTTCCGTATGGGGCGAGGGTGTCCTAACGATGTACTCATAACCATCCGGCGTGGCGCCCTCCCGGAGAATGTATCTGTGCATTTCGGTGTCTGGAACCGGCTGAGAGGCCAATGGAACCGAGTGGTTGCTATCCTGTTTAACTCGGTGGCTGAGTAGTTGAAGCTTGAACGTCATTTGTTGTTCCGTGAAACCGGTCATGCCTGACAGATTGCTCCGAAGCCGTATGAGGTGTGTTGCCTGGGCGAGATCATGATTGTCCAGCCCCTGGCGTTTCAGCGCTACTCGGGTGATTTCCGGAATCGGGTATATTGATACCTGCACCTGAGAGAGCAGGTAGACTAGCCGGTACCAGGCTTCCAAGGCGTTGTTGTCACCTTTCAGATGAGGCAATCCGTCATGTTCGCCGAAAGGACCGTTCTTCAGCCAGTTCTCTATAGGTTCGTCTTCATAGAGTGCGACAAGTACCGCACCCCCAAGGATCAGGCATAGGCCGGCCCACCCCAGAGGTCCCATGCCAAGTAGAGTGAGTTGGGCGGGTACCATCGCGGAGAGTGTTGTCACCACGCCACCCACAGTAACGACGCCGTGACCGAGAGCTGCCTGGTCGCCAGTGTTTATGGCGTAGATGGTGTCAGACAAGCTGACGCCTGTAAGGGCGAGACCTCCGATGCCACCAAGCAGCATTTTTACGGTCAACGCTTTTGCGCCGAAGAATTTTGCGATAGCTGTAGCGGCCTGATGTTCGAATTCGTGACTTAGAACAGCGGATATTTTTCTTTTGAGGGCTTCATTAGCAAACCGCTCTGAGAGCAGAATCAATGCTAATCCAGCACCATATGAAGAGCTAATTGTTCCTGAGATTGCTCTCAGGCGCCCACGCTCCCTCGAAATCCGGTCTTCGTTAGTTAGGGCATTCGCCACATTAACCCCCTCAATAGCCAATACCACCAACGGCAAAGCCGGTGTATTCAGCACCCGGTGCAACCTGCTTCGCTCGGCAGCGTTAAGGTCGACCCGGTGAGCTTTCGCTTCGCCCTCCAGCTTGCGAATATCGGCATTGATATCCCGAATCCGGCCGCCGGTCTGTTTCAATTCGTCGACCACCTGATTGTACCGGCTTTGGGCTGCTTGCAGCTTCGCCCGGAGCTCGTCGTGGTTGCCATTGGCTTCGGCCAGGGCCCGGCGTGCCAGGCTCAGGTTATTTTCGGCTCGGGTGAGTGCCTGGATAGCCTGGGTGGTGGGCTTGTCCCGGCTCAGTACCCAAACCAGTGCCTTGCCTGCGGCGGGCGTTTCCGGGTTATAGCGTGCGCCGTCTGGCCCCAGATCTTCCAGGCCAAGCACGTATTTGCCCTGGGCAATGGCGTCGCTCAATGTCATTTGCCGCAAATCCGGCAGCATTTCAGGCATGGCCCGGCGTATGCCTTCCATCGGGTTCGCCATGGCGGCAATGCGTTGGGCCATCAGGCGATGCTGGATGGCCTGCCGGGTTTCTGCCTGTTGTTGTTCCAGGCGCGCGCTGGCTTCGTCAAAGTCTTTGAGGGCTTTGGCGGCGGCCTGTTCTTTCCTGAATGCTTCATCGCTGTTGCGCTTTATCCATTCCTGGCTTGCCGCATCGTGCTCTGTCTTTAGGGCTGCGCGGCGCTGGGCCAGACGGGTTTGTTCGTCGGTCAGGCTCTGGAGTTGTCGGTCGTTGTTCTCCAGCGCGGCCATGGCGGAACGGATGGACTGGTGCAGTTCACTGTGTGAGCTGTCTAACGCCTTCATACCGGAGTTCATGCCCGCGAGCATCAGGGTGGTTAGTGCGCCGCTTTGAATGTCATCCGCCAAACGCAGTCCTTCCACCGTCAGTATTTCGCTCAAATCCTCCGGCAAATCCAGCTTTTCCAGGGCGGCGAGTGCGGCGCCCCGGAATACACCCGTGCCATCGTTGGGTTCAGGGGTTTTCGGGGGCTGGTAGGGTTCGGTTTGGCTGTCTGGTGTGGTTTGCGGCCACAACATGCGGGCGAGAGAGACTTCCTCTCGCGAGGCACTGGCGGCTGCCTGTTCGGTACAAAGCGATCTTACCCAGGCCTTCCCGTCGCTGTCCGGGCTGGGCTGGCTGTGCTCCGGGTCCAGTGGGTCTTGCTTGCAGGCGGGTTCCAGGGTGTCGCTGATAAAGTGTCCAGCGCAGCGGAAAGCACCTGCATAATCGAAACCCTCGGCGCTGAACAAGTCAGCCAAGGCTTGTTGATAGGGCTGGCGTTTCAGGCATTGCAACAGTTCCGCCTGGGCCAGTGTCAGGTAGTGTTGGCCCAGGGTGCGCTCTTCGGTCATCAGCACCCGGCGAATCGTTTGCCCGCCGCTGGAGGGCAAGGCCAGGCTGTATTTGAATAGGGGGTTCTTCTGGCGACCAATCCGGCCCGGCAGGATGACCTGGTTTACCAGGAGTGCGTTTTCCAGCTGCGGATTCTTGCGGGCTTTTTCGGCACACAGGTTCAACAGATGACGTGCGGTGTTGATGCGTGCCTGCTGGTGCCGCATCTCGTAAAAATGATCTTCAACTCGCAGGCCGCACACGCCCCGGTTTCTTAGATCTTCAAGGGCGTCTGTCTGGCAATCGCTGGTTCGCCATTCATCGTAGCTGAATGGCCGTTCCGGTGGGGTTTCACTGGACCGGTCCAGGTCTTTTTGAATCGCAATGCCGAGCGCGGCCGGCTCAGGGTGTTCAAAGGGTGATAACGGCTCTGTGCGCTCACCGGCATTCCATTCTTCATAAAGACTGGCAGCCATATCCAGGGCTTTCCCGGCGTAGGTGCCGGTGGTATCGGCCAGGTATTCCCATGGCCGCTCAAACTGCCATTCTTTGGCCGGCGCCCTGGGTCTCTGTGCTTCGACTTTATCTAACCTGAACACCGTTCGTTTGGCGGCATCTGGCCAGCGGGCGAAGCCCATCTGGGGTTGATCTGCCGGGTACAGGTCACGGAACTGGCTGCACCGGTAATGTCGAAGCCCGGAATCGCTCTGCAGGCAATTCAGCCTTGCGGCGGAGAGCGGAGATTCACTGAAAGCAGCTTCAAGGGATTGGTCCTGGCCATCAAGGCGAATGGGTACCCAGACATCTGTCAGCGGTTTGCCCACGGCGGGGCGACGGCCTTCGGTAAATTGGCCGTCTTCGGTGCGGTGGTCCGCCAGCCTTACGTCGCGGAATTGCGGCCGGTTGCCTTCCCAGGCGATTTGCAGCTCTCGCCAGAGTGTGCCGTTCCGGAATAGATAAAGGAACCCGGGGCGGGCGAGAGCGGGCCAGGTCAGGTGCTTGCCTTCGTGATTCATTCCCCGCACCCAGGCCATGGGCACGGTTGGCATCAGGATATTGGCGGTAGTTTCAGAATGGATGCTTTCGGGCGCCGGAGCATCCGTGAGCGGGAGGTGAATCGGCGCGCCGGATTCTGCATCCACTTCCAGGACCGCCCGGCTGGCAGGCTGGTTGCGCCAGGGCCAGATGTGCAGGGCGGATTCCGCATTGCTGACCTCGCGCAGATAACTTTTCTGGATACCATCCGGCAGGCGCCGTTCAAGCCCGGGGAAGGGGGCTTCTGCGGTCTGAAAAACCACCGGGCGTTGCCCCTGGCTGTGGTTGTTGCCAAGCACAGCAACGATGAAATCACAGAAGGTGCAGGGAGGGCCGTCGGAAAGGCGGCTATGGGCCAGATTGCTCATGGTTGACGTTCCTTATCAATGGCTGAGAGAAGCTTCTTGCTTCAATGGTTCGAAATTTTATCTGGCCCAGATGATGATGTCACATTGCTGCGCCCGTCGGTTCCGGAATTTGTGATGTGTTGCGGGCCCTCCGGCAGCTTGAAACCGGGCCGGGCTAAGGCGATAGTGGGCGTAACAACACCATCAAAGTGGTAAGACCCATGGCCAACAAACCAAGCTTCAACTGGGAAGACCCCCTGCTGCTGGATCAGCAGCTCTCCGAAAACGAACGCATGGTGCGCGACAGCGCCCGGCAGTTTGCTGAAAAGAAACTCCGCCCCCGTGTGGTGGAGGCCTTCCGTAACGAACACACCGATCCTGCTATCTTTCGCGAAATGGGCGAGAACGGCCTGCTGGGCGCTACTCTGCCGGAGCAATATGGCGGCAGTGGTCTCAATTATGTTAGCTATGGCCTGATTGCCCGTGAGATCGAGCGTGTGGATTCCGGCTATCGTTCCATGATGAGTGTGCAATCCTCCCTGGTGATGGTGCCCATCTACGAGTTTGGCAACGAAGCAACCCGCCAGAAGTACCTGCCCAGGCTGGCCTCCGGTGAATGGATTGGCTGCTTCGGCCTCACCGAGCCGGACCATGGTTCAGACCCCGGTGCCATGATGACCCGTGCCCGAAAAGTGGACGGCGGCTACCGTCTGACTGGCAGCAAGATGTGGATCACCAACAGCCCCATTGCGGATGTGTTTGTGGTCTGGGCCAAGGACGATGGCGACAAGATTCGGGGCTTTGTACTGGAGAAGGGCTGGCAGGGCCTGAGCGCCCCGGTCATTCATGGCAAGGTGGGCCTGCGGGCGTCCATCACCGGTGAAATCGTGATGGATAACGTCTTCGTGCCGGAAGAAAACGCCTTCCCCGATGTGCGCGGCCTGAAAGGCCCGTTCACTTGCCTGGATTCCGCCCGCTATGGCATTGCCTGGGGTGCCCTGGGTGCGGCGGAAGACTGCTGGCATACTGCCCGCCGGTATGTGCTGGACCGCCAACAGTTTGGCCGGCCCCTGGCGGCCAACCAGCTGATCCAGAAAAAGCTGGCGGACATGCAAACGGACATCACCCTGGCCCTGCAGGGCAGCCTGCGCCTGGGCCGGATGAAAGACGAAGGCACCGCCGCAGTGGAAATAACCTCCATCATGAAGCGCAACTCCTGCGGCAAGGCGCTGGACGTGGCGCGGCTGGCTCGCGACATGCTCGGTGGCAACGGCATCAGCGACGAGTTTGGTGTCGCTCGCCACTTAGTGAACCTGGAAGTGGTGAACACCTACGAGGGCACCCACGATGTCCACGCGTTGATTTTGGGCCGGGCCCAGACTGGCATCCAGGCCTTTTTCTGAGCGCGTTAGAACACCACACGCGGGGCCATTGCCGGTAAGGCATGGTCCCGCGATTCCGCTGAAAGGCTGTCTCCTCGGCCAATGTCTGTCTGGTGGGAGCCATCCACTATCAGCCCCATGAACATCCAGAACAATGACATGAGGCTCCCATGACCCCGGCAAAACTGCTCTCCACCCCGCTTAAACTGCGAAACGGCTCTGTCATCCCCAACCGCTTTGCCAAGTCCGCCATGAGCGAGACCCTGGGCACCATTGATAACCACCCCACCAAAGAGCTGGCAACCCTGTATCGTGCGTGGGCAGAGGGCGGTACTGGGCTTTCGATCACGGGTAACGTGATGATCGACCGCCGACACATAGGAGAGCCACAGAACGTGGTTATCGAGGATGAAACCGATCTCGAGCTTCTGACCGACTGGGCCAGGGCCGGTCAGCAGGGAGGCAAACAGATCTGGATGCAGTTGAACCATCCCGGCAAGCAAAGCCCCAAAATGCTGAACAAAGACCCGGTCTCGCCCAGTGCGATTCCGTTCAAAAAAGAACTCCGCAGCATGTTCGCCACACCCCGGGCTCTGACCGGCCCGGAAATTGAAGACATCATCCAGCGCTTTGCCAGCGCCGCTGCCGTTGCCCAAAAGGCCGGTTTCGACGGTGTGCAGATTCACGGCGCCCACGGCTACCTGGTGAGCCAGTTCCTGTCACCCCATCATAACCAGCGCACAGACGAGTGGGGTGGCTCCGCCGAGAAACGTCGGCGCTTTGTGCTGGCGGTATACCGGGCTATCCGCAAAGCCTGTGGTGACGATTTCAATATCGGCATCAAACTGAACTCCGCAGACTTCCAGCGCGGCGGTTTTACCGAGGATGAATCGCTGGCGGTCATCAAGGCGCTGGTCGCCGAGGGGATTGACCTGGTAGAAATCTCCGGCGGCAACTACGAGAACCCGGCCATGGCCAAGGGTGCGGAAGACGGCGAGGTAAAAGCCAGTACCCTGGCGCGAGAGGCTTACTTCCTGGAATTCGCAGAGAAAGTGCGTGAGCTGACCGACGTACCGCTGATGGTAACCGGTGGCTTCCGTACCGAAACCGGCATGGCCCAGGCCATCGCCTCCGGCGCTACGGACCTGGTGGGCCTGGCCCGGCCGTTAGTGGTTGAGCCGGATCTGCCGAATCGGATTATGGCCGGCAATCAGGTCACCAGCGCCGTGAAACCCATTAAAACCGGTATCCGCCTCATCGACGATATGGCCCTGATGGAAGTGAGCTGGTACACACGGCAGATCGGTCGCATTGCCCGTGGCAAGGCACCGAAACAGCATGACAGGGGGATTCTGTCGTTAATGGAAGTGCTGGGTGTGATGACCACCCGGGGTGTGCGAACCCGATTACGGGCTGGCTAATAGAGTTCCTCAGCAGCAGGTCAGGGCCTTGACCGCTGGCCTGCTGCTGGTTTGATCAATTAGCAAAGAACATCCAATCGAAATAGTCGTGCAGATCCTGCATGGCAATGGCTTCAGAAGGCTGGGTAAGCTCGAACAGAACAGACTGGTCTTGGGCTATTTTCATGGTGTCACCTCATGGGGTTGCGACAGTAGAGGCCGGGCAGCGTTGCGGAGGCCGGCTTTGCAATCAGAACTTTGCATCAGTCGTGCCAAAGAAGCGGAAACGGCTAACTTGTTGAGTTTTCGGGGGTTGGTGTGACGCGCAATTCGGGGCGAGTGAGGGCCGTGATGCGTGGCGGTGCAAACTGCACCAACCTGGAACGAAAAACCCCGGCCGAAGCCGGGGTAATTCTGAGTTAACTTCTAACAGGAAGGGTTAGAAGTTGTACTGCGCAGCGAACAGGATGCGGTTAGCATCGCCGTCTGAACCGTCCACGTTTTCACGCTTCAGGAACTGGTACTCAACGCCCATCATGACGTTTTTGACCGGTGTCCACTGGTAGTTGGCCATAATGGCCTGGTTGCTTTCGCTTTGATCAGCAACTGCTGCTGCACCGAGATCACTCACCGCATCATCCCAGTCAACTTCAACATAGCCGTAGCCGATGTTGACGCTGCGACCGCCGCCGAGGTTGATGCCGGCACCGATGGAGCCGCCGTAGCCGGAGAGGGTTTCAACGCTGCCGCTTCCATCAACGTAGGCACTGGCGGCACCGAAGTTTTCGCCAGAACGGTACAGGTAGCTGTTGGCACCGTCGGTATAGGTCAGCGTACCTTGCAGGGTGATCATGTCGGTCAGAGCCATCTTGGCGGCAACGAAGGTGGCGAAGCCAAATGCGTCGTCATCGATGGCACCAGTGTCATAGCCGACCTGATGGGCAAGCACTGCAGCACTGTAGGACAGACCACCCTGAGATTCCTCAAAGCGTGCAGTAATGGCCGGCATGCCGTCTTTTTTATCATCGGCGGCGTCGTCACCTGCAGGGTCAATCAAGCTGTTCTGCGGCTGCTCCAGTGAGAACGACAGCGGACCAGTGGTATAGCGAGCCTGGGCCACGCGGAATTGCAGGCCTGCCAAACCGGGCAGAGAGTCAAAATCCAGAGTTGAGGTATTGCCGACGAAGCTGTTGAAGTTAGACCAGGTCTGGCCCATCAACACGCCATTGTATTCACCAAACGCGTGGCGCAGGCGCAGGTTACCCGGGCGGAAGTCGCCCTCAACGGTAACGCTTACACCTTCCGGTGATACTGTCTTGAAACCGAGGCGGCTTTGAACCGCATCCGCGCCGAAATGGCCGTCAGGTGCGTTATCGTTGCCGGCAAGGTCTTCGAATGAGCCTGAGCGAGTGCTCAGTGCCTGATCGCTATCCACGTCGTAGCTGGCATTCATACGAGCGTAACCGTAAACGCTTACGTCGTAATCACCCGCACTGAAACTAACAGCACTTGCCTGGCCAGCTACGCCAAACACAGCCACTGCCGCCGTTGCACGGATTGCCATTCTTAACTTATTGCTTTGCATCGTTGTTGTCTCCACACGTTTATTGTTGTTGGACCCAAAAACAAGGTAGTTACGAATCTGTGACAATTCAAACATAATTGGTGGTTATTTAGACGAATGTCTATAGCGACATCGGGCCGGTCGTGGCGGATCTGGCGTTGGTTGATGGTCGTATACTGTGCGATGAAAAAGAGACCGCCGATGACCCGTAACGAAACATTTGCTTTCCTTGATATCGAAACCACCGGTGGCAATCCGCAGCGAGACAGGATTACCGAGATCGGTATCCGGTTCTGGCGGGCCGGTGAGGTGGTGGGGGAATGGCAAACCCTGCTGAACCCGGAAACGCGGATTTCCGGTTTTATCGAGCGTCTGACCGGTATCAGCAACGAGCTGGTGGCGGACGCTCCGCTATTCTCGGAGATTGCTGATGAGCTGGAACAACAGCTGAAAGGCGTCATCTTTGTTGCCCATAACGCCCGCTTCGATTACGGCTTTATTAAATCTGAATTCCGCAAACTGGATAGGGCGTTCAGTGCGCGCGTTCTGTGCACGGTTCGGTTGTCACGGGCGCTCTATCCGGAACACAGTCGCCATAATATGGATGCCCTGATCAACCGCCACAACCTGCCGCAGGTGGATCGCCACCGGGCCATGGGTGACGTGTCCGCCATGCTGGCGTTCTTCGAGCATACGCTGGCAGAGCACGGCACCGACATAGTAAACCAGGCTATCCAGCGACTGCTGCAACGCCAGAGCACACCGTCTAACGTGCCGCCAGAGATATTCGCGGAGTTGCCACAGGGGCCGGGGGTTTATCGTTTCTACGGTGACAACGATGTGCTGTTGTATGTGGGCAAAAGCACCAACATTGCTCAGAGGGTGGCGTCGCATTTCGCCGGTGATCACCAGTCTCCCCGTGGATTGCGCATGTCCGAAAGCCTGCGCTGGGTGGAGTTTACTGAAACCGCCGGTGAGCTTGGCGCACTGCTGCTGGAACTGAAACAGATCAAAAGCCTGAACCCGCTCTACAACCGCCGCTCCCGTGCCGCCAAGAACCTGGTCAGCATTGCACTGACAACCAATGAAGAAGGTTACCTGCAGGCGGAACTGGCACGAAAGGTGGTTCCGAATCAACTCGGCGATTACTTCGGACTGTTCCGCAGCAAACGCGATGCGCTGGGCGCCATTCGCGGGGTTGCCGGCAAGAACGACCTGTGCGGCAAACTGCTCGGGTTGGAACCTGCCGGTGCCGGCCCGTGCTTCCAGCGCAGCCTGGGCCGATGCAAAGGCGCCTGTGAGGGCGCAGAAGACAGCACCCGTTACAACCTGAGAATGCAGATCGCCTTCCACCGTCTGCGCCTGAAAACCTGGCCCTGGCCCGGGCCCGTCGCCCTGGTGGAAGACAACCGCGACACCGACCGCACCGACATTCTGGTTGTCTACAACTGGGTGCACATCGCCACCCTGCGCAGCGAGGAGGAACTGAACAACTTTGAACCGGGGTCTGACCCCGTCACCTTCGATCTCGACTCCTACAAACTGCTGGTCAAAGCCCTGCTGGGCCGTGACAAAAAGCCGTATCGAATCATCGAACTACCACCTGTGACGCAACCGGCTGTTCTTATGCCGTGAGTGGCGTATTATGGGGGCATTCACCCTGTCACTTTGCAATGAGTCACTGAGAGAGATCCATGAACAGAGAACCTGTCTCCCGCGAACTGTTTGATGAAGTAATGGTGCCCAACTACGCCCCCGGTAATATCATCCCGGTACGAGGCGAGGGCTCCCGCGTGTGGGACCAGGAAGGGCGAGAGTTTGTGGACCTTCAGGGCGGCATTGCCGTCACCAGCCTTGGCCATTGCCATCCGGGCCTGGTGGGCGTGTTGCACGAACAGGCCGAGAAAATCTGGCATCTGTCTAACGTGATGACCAACGAGCCCGCCCTGCGCCTGGCCAAAACCCTGTGCGACCAGACCTTCGCCGACCGAGTATTCTTCGCCAACTCCGGCGCCGAAGCCAACGAAGCCGCCTTCAAACTGGCCCGTCGCTACGCCTGGGAACACTACGGCCCGGAGAAAAACGAAATTATCTCCTTCACCAACTCCTTCCACGGCCGCACCCTGTTCACCGTCAGCGTGGGTGGCCAACCCAAATACCTGGAAGGCTTCGAACCGGCCCCCGGCGGCATCCACCACGCCGAATTCAATAACCTGGACTCGGTAAAGGCGCTGGTCTCCAAAGAAAAAACCTGCGCCATCGTGGTTGAGCCCATCCAGGGCGAAGGCGGCGTAATGCCCGCAGACCCTGAATTCCTCAAAGGCCTGCGCCAGCTCTGCGACGACAACAACGCCCTGCTGGTGTTCGACGAAGTACAAAGCGGCGTCGGCCGTACCGGCCACCTCTACGCCTACGAAATGTACAACGTCGTGCCCGACATCCTCACCAGCGCCAAAGGCCTGGGTGGTGGCTTCCCGGTAGCCGCCATGCTCACCACGGCTGACGCCGCCAAAAGCCTCGGCGTAGGCACCCACGGCAGCACCTATGGCGGCAACGCCCTGGCCTGCGCCGTCGCCCAGAAAGTAATCGACACCGTCAGCCAGCCGGAAATCCTCAAAGGCGTCAAAGCCCGCTCCGAAAAACTGCGCAAAGGCATGATGGACATCGGCGAACGCTACGGAGTGTTTTCCGAAGTACGCGGTGCTGGTCTACTCTTGGGGTGTGTGCTGACCGAAAAGTGGCAGGGCAAAGCCAAAGACTTTCTCAACGCTGGCCTGGATGAGGGCGTGATGGTTTTGGTCGCCGGTGCGAACGTGGTTCGTTTGGCGCCTTCGTTGATCATTCCGGAATCGGACATTGATGAAGCCCTGGAGCGGTTTGAGGCGGCAGTGAAAAAACTGACGGCATAACCCAAAGCAGGGGGCGGGCTGTTTACTCCTTCCGGGAATCTTGGAGGCCATGGATGGCCGGAACGAAGCGCACATGGGTGAGGCAAGTGCTTATGAAGCGAAGCTTCATGCGCAGCCGAACGACAGCAATCTATGATTGCTGGCCGGACCCGCGTTAGCGGGTGCTCGTAGCGTTTCCCGGAAGGAGTGAACAGCTCGCCCCCCGGCCGGCAAACTCAAAAGTCGCCGTTAGACCCGGGGAGTAAACGCCATGTGGCGAGTCAGACCAGCCAAACTGGATGACCTGCAACAGATTCTGGACCTGACCAACGCCCAGAGCGGCCGGCTGTCGTCCACCCTGCCCAATACCCAAGCCGCCCTGACCAAAAAACTCGAACAGTCCCAGGCCAGCTTCGCCAACAAAACCGACACCCCACGCCGCCTCCTCTTCGTACTGGAAGACACAGACACCGGCCAACTCGCCGGCACCGCTGGCATAGACACCCGGGCAGGCAACGGCCAACCGTTCTACAACTACCGCCGCGATTACCTTATCCACGCCTCCCACGAACTCAACGTCTCCCGGCGCGTGGAAGTGCTTTACCCCAGCCACGCCCTGACTGACCTCACCCTGCTGTGCGCCTTCACCCTCAAACCGGAACTGCGAAACACCCCGGCCTTTGAGCTGCTTTCCCGCGCCCGCATGATGTTCATCGCCAGCCACCGGGAATGGTTCACCAACCGCACCGTGGTGGAAATCCAGGGCATACAGCATGAAAGCGGCGAAGTACCCTTCTGGGACAGCCTGGGCCGGCACTTTTTTAACATGGATTTCGAAACCGCCGACCAGCACTCCGGCCAGCTCAGCAAAACCTTCATTGCCGAACTCATGCCCCCGAACCCAATATACGTGACCTTACTCAGCGAAGCCGCGCAAGAGGCATTGGGTGAGCCGCACCCGCTGACCAAACCCAATTACGACCTGCTGCAAAGGGAAGGTTTCCTGCCCGGCTGCTACGTGGATATCTTTGATGGCGGCCCGGTGCTGGAAGCCCGAACCGACACACTGAAAACCGTTGTGACCAGCCAACCGAAAACGCTTCATGGCAGTGAGGGTCTGGATGGGGAAACCTGCCTGATTTCAGCGGGAGTAGGGCAAGACTTCCGCTGCCTGCTGACTCAGGTGTCTGAGACCCTGGCGGACGACGTAAAGGTGCCGGTCAGCACCTGGCATGCATTGGGCCGGAGCGCCGGCGACCGGGTAAGGATCTCGCCATTATGATCAATCCAGCTCAGGGGAGGGCGTAACATGCTGTTGATTCGCCCGTTGCAGGAAAACGATCTTGATGATCTTTATGGCATGGCCCAGAACGCCGGCAAAGGGCTGACCACCCTGCCGGCAGACCGGGAACTGCTGCAACGCAAGATCGAGCGTACCCGGGAATCCTTCAACCAGCGCTGTGCCCCGGAGGCCGGGCTGTACCTGTTTGCCCTGGAAGAGACCCAAAGCGGAAAAACCGTTGGCATCAGCGGCATTGAAGCCCGCGTGGGCCTGGAAGAGGTGTTCTACAATTACCGGCTGAGCGTTACGGTGAATGCCTCGCGGGAGCTGGGCGTGCATGTGCGTACACCCACCTTGCACCTGTCCAACGATATGACGGACACCACCGAAATCTGTTCGCTGTTGCTGGCCGGAGGTTATCAGGGAGGAGGCAATGGCTTGTTGTTATCCCGCTGCCGGTTCATGTTCCTCGATGACTTTCGCAAGCACTTCTCGGAAAAAGTCTTTGCCGAGATGCGTGGCGTGTCTGATAAAGACGGTCGCAGCCCGCTTTGGGATGCCCTTGGCAGCAAGTTCTTTGACATGGAATTCAGCCAGGCGGACATGCTCTCTGGCCTTGGCAACAAGTCCTTTATTGCCGAGCTGATGCCCAAGTACCCGATCTACCTGCCGATGCTGCCGGAAGAGGCGCGGGCGGTGATTGGCATGGTACATGATAATACCCGGCCGGCATTGAAAATGTTGCAGGCAGAAGGTTTCAACTTTAACGGCATGGTGGATATTTTTGATGGCGGGCCGGCGGTGGAGGCGTTCGTGAACAACATCCGAACCGTTCGGGAATCCATCAATCGCCACGCCATGGTGGTCAATAAACCCATGAACCTGGACGTGCCACCGGAACAGCGCGTGATGATTTCAAACCGGTCGTTCCGGGACTTCAGGGTAACCACCCTGCCCATGGACTGCATCGGGCCGGATACCGTGAGTATTCCCCGCGAGGTGGCGGATGCCCTGCTGATCGAGTCCGGAGATCCGGTTCGTCTTGCGCCCTTGAAGGAAAGCGCTTTGTCACCCATTCATACACTGAAGGGCCAGGAAAGTGAGGACGAGAAAATTCTCGACCGGGTACGCCATTATCGTAACCGGCATGGTCAGGATTAGCGCCGAAGCCGATGACAAATTCCCTAATTGGAGGTGAGGAGCAATGGCAAACCTGTCAGGCAATCTTTTTATAGACGGGCTGTGGATTCAGGGCCACGGGCAGCCATTTGAATCGTTGCAGCCGGTCACGGGTGAGACTGTCTGGGACGGCAACGGCGCTAACCTGGAAGATGTAGACGCCGCCGTTCGCGAGGCCCGGGCTGCATTTGCACCCTGGCGGCGGAAGAGTTTTGCCGAGCGCCAGGCGGTGGTGGAGGCGTTTGCCCAGCAGCTGGAGGCCAACAAAGAGGCCCTGGCCCACCAGATTGGCCTGGAGACCGGCAAGCCGCTGTGGGAATCCCGCACCGAGGTGGCGGCCATGATCGGCAAGGTGCCCATTTCCATCCGGGCTTACAACGAACGTACCGGGCACTCAGAGTCGGATGTAGCCGGCGGGCATGCGGTACTGCGGCATCGCCCCCATGGCGTGGTGGCGGTGTTCGGCCCTTACAACTTTCCTGGCCATTTGCCGAACGGCCATATTGTGCCGGCCCTGCTGGCGGGCAACACCGTGGTGTTCAAGCCCAGTGAGCTGACACCGGGCGTTGCCGAAATGACCGTGCGTTTCTGGGAAAAGGCGGGCCTGCCGGATGGTGTGATCAACCTGGTCCAGGGCGGCGCTGATACCGGCATATGCCTGGCCCGCCACCCGATGATCGACGGTCTGTTCTTCACCGGCAGTTCCAATGTTGGTCATCTGTTGCACGAACAGTTTGGCGGCCAGCCAGAGAAAATCCTGGCGCTGGAAATGGGCGGAAACAACCCGCTGATTGTGCAGAACGTGGCGGATGTAGACGGTGCAGTTCATCACACCATCCAGTCTGCGTTTTTGTCGGCCGGCCAGCGCTGCACCTGTGCACGCCGGCTGCTGGTTCCCAAAGGCAAGAAAGGGGATGAGTTCCTGGCCCGGCTTGTAGACGTTGCCTCCCGTATTCAGGTGGGCGATTTTGATGCGGAGCCCCAGCCGTTCATGGGCTCGGTCATCTCTGCACAGGCGGCTGAGATGCTGCTGCAGGCCCAGGCCGATATGCTGGAGAAAGGCGCCAGTTCCCTGCTTGAGATGAAACAGCTGAAGCCGGGTACAGGCTTGTTGTCACCAGGTATTGTCGATGCCACGGAGGTGGAGCTGAAGGATCAGGAATTCTTTGGCCCGCTGCTGACGGTATACCGCTACAAGAGTTTTGACGATGCCCTGGAGCTGGCCAACAACACCCGTTTCGGGTTGTCGGCGGGCATTCTGAGTGACGACCGCAAGCTGTATAACCGGCTGGTGGAAGAGGTGCGCGCGGGCATTGTGAACTGGAACCGGCCGCTGACCGGGGCCAGCAGCGCGGCACCGTTTGGTGGTGTGGGCGCCAGCGGCAACCATCGCGCCAGTGCCTATTACGCGGCGGACTACTGCGCCTGGCCCATGGCCTCGCTGGAGGCTGGCAAGAGTGAAATGCCAGATACCCTGGCGCCCGGCCTGACATTTGACTGACAGGAAGCCTGCTATGGTGAAACACGCGGTTGAAGCGAATTTTGACGGGCTGGTGGGCCCCACCCATAACTACGCAGGGTTGTCCTGGGGGAATGTGGCGTCGAAATCCAACGTGAACTCGGTGGCCAATCCCAGAGAAGCTGCCTTGCAAGGGTTGGCCAAGATGAAGCAGTTGGCTGACCGGGGCTACGTTCAGGGCGTCTTGCCGCCCCATGAGCGGCCACACCTGCCAACACTACGCGCCCTCGGGTTTACCGGTAATGACCGGCAGGTGCTGGAGCAGGCCGCGAGTACAGACCCCTCCATTCTGGCCGCGGTGTCGTCCGCATCTGCCATGTGGACCGCCAATGCGGCGACGGTGTCCCCCAGTGCCGATACCAAAGACCATCGGGTACATTTCACTCCGGCGAATCTCTCCGCCAAGTTTCACCGGTCCATCGAGCACCGGGTGACCGGCCGCGCCCTGAAAGCCATTTTTACGGACGAAAGCTACTTTGCCCACCATCCGGCCTTGCCCTCGGTTAGCCACTTCGGGGATGAGGGCGCGGCCAACCATACCCGGTTGTGCAGCCGTTATGGTGAACCCGGTGTGGAACTGTTTGTGTATGGCCAGATAGCCTTCAACGAGCAGGCCCCGGCGCCGGTCAAATACCCGGCCCGGCAAACCCTGGAAGCCTCCAGGGCCATCGCCCGGCTGCATGGGCTGAGCGACCGCCACGCGGTGTTTGCACAGCAGAACCCTGCCGCCATTGATGCCGGCGTATTCCACAACGATGTGATTGCGGTGGGCAACGGCAACTGCCTGTTCTACCACGAACTGGCGTTTCTGGAGGAAGGCCGGGTGCTGGCGGAACTGAACGACCGGCTGACCGGGGCTGCGCTTGAGGCCGTTCGGGTGTCTGCCAATGAGGTACCCATCGAAGATGCCGTGGCCTCGTACCTGTTCAACAGCCAACTGCTGAATACCCCGGACGGCATGTTGCTGGCGGTACCCGGTGAGTGCCGGGAAGTGCCATCGGTAAGCCGTTACCTGGATCAGCTGGTCAAAGGCGATGGCCCCATCACCAGCGTCGAAGTGTTCGATGTGAAGCAGTCCATGAGAAACGGAGGTGGGCCTGCCTGCCTGCGTTTGCGGGTGGTGTTGAACGATGAGGAGCTACACGCCATCAACCGGGGCGTGATTCTGACCGATGCACTCTACGACCGCCTGGTAACCTGGGTGAACGCCCATTATCGGAGTGAGCTCGACCAACAGGACCTGGCAGACCCGATGCTGCTGGAGGAAGTCCGCAAGGCCCTGGATGAACTCACCGGTATTCTGGGGCTGGGTTCCATTTACGATTTCCAGTTGTAGCGAGCGGCGCTACTGGCTGGCGATGGAGCGGGTCAGCATATTCATAGTGTGGCGAATCAGGGCATCGGCGGGAAAGCTGCCGGCCTGAGTGGCTTCTGATTGGCACAGCATGATCACGCCGTGCAGGGCGCCCCGCAGGTACAGAGCCGTTTGTGCCGGTGAGCTGATGCGCTCCCGGCTCATGGTGCCGTCTTCCAGGCCGGTGTGAATAGCGGCCGTCATCAACTGCATCAGCTCGTTCTTGGAGCAGAGCATTTCCCGGGTCTGCTCTTCGTCGGCATCGGCGATGGCGGTAGACGCCTTGGTGAGCGCCGAGAAATAATCCGGTTCTTCCAGGTAAAAGCGATAGTAAGCCTCCCCCATGGCGCGGATCTGCGCCAGACCTGTCTCGGCTGAACCAAGCGCGTTTTCGAAACGTGTCACCAGGCTTTGGCCGGCCCGCAGCATGATCCCGCGCTGAATGGCCGCTTTGTCCTTGAAATAGACGTACAGCAGTGCCCGGCTCAGACTTGCCGTGCGCGCGATGTCGTCCATGGAGGTGCGCTCATAACCCTTCTCGGAGAACACCAGCTCGGCGGCATTCAGAATGGCGTCGTACCTTGCCTGTTTTTCCCGTTCCCGTCGTGACTTCAGGGGTTCGTTCATGGTGTTCCCGGCTTCCTGTGCGATGGCTGCATGATACCTGAAAGTGAATGGAAACCGATTATTGACAATTTGTCAAAGAATGACATGATGTCGGAAAACAAACGGCGGTTTCCGAAGGAATGGAGGCCAACAATCAATCTTTTCAGGGAAAGGGGCTGAATATCATGTCTCTCATCAAGCGCGGTGCGCCATTCTCCTTTGCCAGCCTGGCGCTGGTGGTTCTGGTTCTCTCTGGTTGCCGTGGTGGCACTGCCGATGCCCCCTCGGAGGCTGCGGTATCTGTGCGCGTGGCCGAGGTGACCGGCGGACAGGTGGAAGAAATCCCCTTACGGTTCTCCGGCATTGTCCGGGCTGCCCAGCGCGCCACCCTCACGTTCCAGCTCAGCGGCACCCTCCGGGAGCGACCGGTAGAGCTGGGGCAGAATGTGAAGCCGGGGGATGTGCTGGCACGCCTCTACAATCCCGCCCTGGAACCGGCCCGTGATTCTGCCGCTGCACGGTTGGAAGAGCTGAAAACCCAGTTTGATCAGGCCCAGCGGGAATGGGAGCGTTCCAGCCGGCTGCACCAGCGCGGTGTGGTGTCGGAACAGAACCTGGAACAGATCGCCGCCCGTCGGGATTCCCTGAGAGCCAGTATGGCCACAGCGGAAGCCTCACTGGCGGAAGCCACCCGCTTGCTGGAAGAAAGCGTATTGAAAGCGCCGTTTGCCGGTCAGGTGGAAGCCTTGCTGGTGGAGCGTGATGAATTTGTATCTGCCGGCCAGCCGGTGATTCGATTGTCGTCACCGCTGGGGCGGGAAGTGGAGGTGCGTGTGCCTGCCCATCTGCTCAGCCACGTACGCGTGGGGCAGGAGTTGCCGGTCTGGTCTGTACAGAATCGCAACCGGGACGCGGAAACCGGCACCGTCATTGAAATTGCCCAGGGCAGTTCCATTCGGGGTGAGCTGCACCCGGTATTGGTGAGCCTGCCTCCCCAGTCCCTGGGTTCCGGTGAACCGGTCGAGGTGGGTATCACACCGGTGCGGGCCTCCGCCATAACCGTGCCTTTGCTAGCGGTGGTGCGAAATGACTCGGGCACCAGTGTGTTCCGGGTGGATGACGCCATTGCGCGGCAGGTGCCGGTTAAAATCGACCGGGTGATTGGTGAGCGGGTGATGGTGCACCCGGGCGAATTGCAGGCGGGAGACCAGGTAGTATACGCCGGCACTACCCGGCTGGTAGATGGTGACCGGGTGGAGATCCGCTGATGGCCCGCCAACTGCTGAACTATCAACGCCTGCTGGGCATGGTGGTGACCATGCTGTGCCTGCTGGGCATCGCGGCCTACAGCACCATGCCCCGGCAGGAAGACCCCTCGTTTCCCTATCGTGCCGGCATGATTACCGTCAGCTACCCCGGTGCCAGTGCCGAGGCGGTTGAGCGCCTGGTATTGCGGCCACTGACCGATGAACTGCGTCAGGTGGAGGAACTGGATTTCAGCTTCGGTACCGCCCGCACCGGCGTGGCGCTTTCCCGCCTCAAACTCCGGGACCATATCTACGATACCGACCCGGCCTGGGACCGTGTGCGACAGGCCATGGAGCGGGCCCGGCAGGACTTTCCGGACGATGTTGGCCAGATGACCCTGGATGATCGGCTGATTGATATTCCCGCCGTGGTGATTGCCGTGGGTGGCTCGCCCTCGGTAACCGAACTTTCGAAAGTGGCCGAACGCCTGAAACAGAACCTGTCGGATATTCCCGGCATTTCCCGCATTGAGCTTGAGGGGGATGCCGACGAACAGATCACCCTGGCCCTGGACGATGCCGCACTGTTCCGCCTGGGCATTTCTCCGAAACGGGTGCTGGACACCCTGGCCCAGCGCAACCAGACCATTCCCGGCGGCTTTGTGGTGGTGGACGGCAAGCGACTGTCTGTGTTGCCCAACACCGAATTCGCTGACATAGATGATATTCGCGCTACCCCCATCGAACTGCCGGACGGCTCCCAGGTGCCTCTGGCCGCCGCTGCGGAAGTGTGGCGGGGCCCGGCGGAACCCCGGCAACCGGAAACCTGGTTTGATGGTGAGCGAGTGGTGCTGCTGTCCATCATCATGGAAGAGGGCAGTACCGACGCGATTCGCTTTGGCGAGCGTATCCGCGAGCGGGTAGAGCAGGTTCGGGGCGATTTCGAACCCTATGAAATCCGGGAGATGTTCTTCCAGCCAGACAAGGTTGCCGAACGCCTGGTGAACCTGGCCTGGAGTCTGGTGTTGTCGGTTTTGATTATCGTTGCCGTGGTGTTCACCGGTATGGGCATTCGCATGGGCCTGCTGGTGGCCTCGATACTGCCGATGGTGGCGCTGATCAGCGTGGGCCTGTACGACCTGGGCGGCGGAGTGCTGCACCAGATTGCGGTGATCGGCATGGTGATTTCCCTGGGCATCCTGATCGACAACGCGATTGTTATTGTCGAAAACATTCAGGGGCACCTGGACGAAGGCATGCGTCGCCTTGATGCCCTGAAACAAGCGGTTGGCGAGCTGGCCGGCCCGCTCGGTGCGTCCACTGGCACCACACTGGCAGCCTTTGCACCCCTGCTGATGGCCAAGGGTGGCGCGGCGGATTTCACCCGGGGTGTGCCGGTGATGATCATGCTCACCCTGTCGGTCAGTTACCTTTTGGCCATTTCAGCGGTGCCCCTGTTGGCGGCCCGTTTCCTCAAGCCCCGCAAAAACGTGCAGGGTGATCGACTGATCGGGCTCGCCCGCTTTCTGGGTGGGCTGGTGTTCCGGTATCCCGGTCGCCTGATTATCCTCGGCGCAGGGCTGGTGACTATCAGTCTTTCCATGACCCCGTTCATGGCGCAACAGTTCTTCCCCAATGCGGACCGGCCCCGGGTGATTGTTGAGCTGTACATGCCGGAGGGCACCGACCAGGCCCGCACGGCGGAATTTGCCGAGCGCCTGGAACGGGCCATCCGCACCCAGCCGGAAGCACTGGAGGTGCACCGGTTCGTTGGCTTCACAGGCCCGGCGTTCTATTACAACCTTCAGCGCTCGCCCCAGTCGCCCAACCGGGCCAGGCTGGTTATCCGCACGCCGACACTGGCCGACACCACCGGGCTTATTCACTGGGTGCGAGATGAAGCGGCGACAACCATGCCGGAAGTGGATATCTCGGCCGGCATTCTGGGCCAGGGGCCACCCCGGACAGCACCGGTGGAAGTCCGGGTTTACCATGCCGACGACGCCACCCGCACCCGGGCGACGGAGCAGGTGTTCTCCGCGCTGAGGCGTATTGAAGGTACCGTGGACGTGCGTAACGACCTGGATATCGGTGTGCCCAGCATTGCCATCAACGTGGACGACGCCACTGCCGCCCGTTATGGCCTGAGCCGGGCGGATGTCGCCCAGAGCCTCTATGGCCAGAGCTTCGGTGCGGTGGCCGAGCGTTATCGCCAGGAAGACGACCCGATTCCCATGATCCTGCGTTCCCGCGAGGGGACCTCCCTGTCGCTGTCCCGGCTGCTGTCCGTCAACATCTACAACAACCGGGGCGATGCCGTACCGTTATCCGCTGTCGCCACCGTGGAAACCACCTGGGAGCCGGCTGCCAGATACCTGCGCAACGGCGTTCGGGTGAACACTGTGACTGCTAACCTGGAAGACGGCTACAGCTTCAGCCAGGCCCTGGATGGCTTGAATGCAGCTCTTGAGAATCAGCCGTTGCCCGCCGGCACGCGGCTGGAGATGGGGGGCGACGCCGAAGGCTCCAACGACGCCAACACAGCGCTTTTGAAAGCCGCGCCCATCGGCATTTTGTTGCTGTTGTTCTTCCTGCTGCTGCAGTTCAACTCGTTCCGACGGGTGGGGGTGATTCTGCTGACCGTGCCGCTGGCGACCGTGGGCATATTCCCCGGGCTTGTGTTGTCCGGCTCGCCGTTCGGGTTTCAGTCGCTGCTGGGAGTGATTGCGCTGGTGGGCATTGTGGTGAACAACGCCATCGTGCTGCTTGATGTGATGGACCGGGAACTGGAGCGGGGCAGGGGCATCCGCGATGCGGTTCGTACCGCCGTGGAGCGCCGAACCCGGCCGATCCTGTTAACCACGGCCACCACGGTTGCCGGATTGCTGCCCCTGGCATTCTCCAGCTCCACCCTGTGGCCACCCATGGCCTGGGCCATTATCTCCGGTCTGCTGGCCTCAACGGTACTGACCCTGCTGGTGATCCCGTCTGTGTGCACCAAACTGATCAAACTGCCAGTGGCCGAACCGGAAAACGCCCCGGCCTGAGCCTGACCGGGGCCGGGTAACGAACTACCTGGCCCCAAAACTTCCCTTAGCCCGAATCATCAAACCCACCCGCTGGCCAACCGGCACCGCCCGGTTCGGAAACACAATGGCCTCCGGCGCCGTGCCCACCTGATAACGGGTTTCGTCGTCTTCCCATATCACCGTGCCCGGCTGGTATTCGGTAAAATTCGCCACATCATCCGGCACATGAAACCGGAACGCCGGCCCGGTATTCAGAATCTCGTGCACCACCTCAAACACCGTCAGATGATCAAACGGCGCCTGAACCGCAGGCGCCGGCTGGCCACAAAACCGCCGCCGAAGCGCCCGCTCAATGCCCCGGAACCGTCGTAAATCATTCTTGCCAAACGGCTCCACCTTGCCTAGCTCCACGGTAAAACTCTCAGCGTTCAGCAGGCTGGCCGTGAACGACGAAAACACCGTGGACTCCCGGTGCTGCAACAACAGCGTCTCCACCTCCGCCTCCAGCAGAAACTCACACTGTTCCGCCGGTACCGACCGACCCTCCACAAACGGATACAGCGCAAACCGCTCCCGCTTCGACGGCCGGATCGCCGTGTGCAAATCATAATGACTCAACGCCAGCCCCTGATGTGCCATCGCAAACTGCCGACACATCTCCTCCAGAAACCGAGCCCGAGCCGCCTCCGGCAGGCCTTTGTACTCCGGCCTGCTGTGGGCCCCGTTAAACAGCCGGTTCATATTCACATCCACAAACCGCTCCCCGGCCAACATCGCCGCCGGGTTCCCCAGCATCAGCAACGCAGGGCAAGCCAGCGTCCACTGCCCGGCCAACAACTCCGACACCAACCCGTTCAACACCTCAATAGGCGCCGTCTCGTTACCGTGCACCCCGGCCGAGATAATCAACGCCTCCTTGTTCGGATTCTCCCGCCCCGCTGGCGGTGTCAGCCACAAAACACCATTGGCCTTACGGGAAACCTGCGTGCCGTCCGGGAGTTGGTGTTTTGTTTCGGGTAAATCGGAAGAGGCGCTGGCGAGGGTATGGGCCAGCCAGTCAGGGTGGAAGTCAAAGAGTGAGTTGGAAACGTTCATAGACTCCCCGCAAAGAAGGGTAAGACTCGAATCCCCGTAATGAGTTTGGGGTCAGACGGCGGGGCAGGCTGACCATCCACCAAAATTCAATATAAACGCCGCTAGCGGGGCCTGCACCAAAAGCCAGAACTCAGGAGTTAGCCGGCCGCTGATGCCGCAACAGATAGTTCTCAAGTTTGCGGAAAGCAAACACCAACAAGAACGTCAGCGCCATATACAACAGCGCCACAAAAATAAACGCCTCAAAAGGAGCATAAAACCGCGAATAAATGTTCCGCGCCGCCCCCGTAAGATCCACAATCGTCACCACACTGGCAATCGCACTTGCATGAAGCATAAAAATCACCTCATTTGAGTACGCCTGCACCGCCCGCCGCGCCGCATTGGGCAGAATAATCCGACGCATCCGCAACAGCCAGTTCATGCCATAGGCCTTGGCCGCCTCAATCTCGCCATTGGGCGTCGCCACAATCGCTCCCCGGATAATCTCCGTGGTATAGGCCGCCGTATTCAGCGTAAAGGCCAACAGGGCAGGGTAGAAAGGCTCCCGGAAAATCGTCCACCAGAAGGTCTCGTGAATGCCCGGAATCTGCGCCACGCCGTAATAGATAATGTATAGCTGAATCAGCAGCGGCGTGCCCCGGAACAAATAGGTGTACAGCCAGATTGGGCCAGACACAAACGGATTGCGCACCGTACGCAGAATCGCCAGGGGAACTGCAACCACCAGGCCAATCACCAGCGACAGAAACACCAGCTGCACGGTGGTCACCATGCCATCCCAGTATTCCATCATGGTCATGGCATTGAAGATATCGTTCGTGTTCAACCATTCGGCAATGAAATCAGGCATCCTCAATTCCCCCGAACCACGCCGACATTGGCCCGCTTGTCGAGCCACTTGATGAACAACTCAGAGCCTGCCGTCAGCGCCAGGTAAACCGCCGCCACCGGAATAAAGAAGTGGAACGGCATGCGCTCGGCCTTGGCGGCTTCTTCCGCCACCCGCACCATATCGGTCAGGCCGATGATCGACACCAGAGCGGTGGTCTTCAGCAGCACCTGCCAGTTATTGCCGATACCGGGCAGGGCATGGCGCAGCATCTGCGGAATCATCACCCGGCGGAAGGTGTGCCAGCGGGAAAAACCGTAGGCCTTGGCGGCCTCGATCTGGCCGGTGTCTACCGCCAGAAAAGCGCCCCGGAAGGTTTCCGTCATATAGGCGCCAAAGATCAGCCCGATGGTCACCACGCCAGAGATGAACGGATCGAACTGGAAGAAAAAGTCGATTTGCCGGGTTTCCCATAAATAATCGGATAGCGCGTTCACCGCCACCTGGCCGCCATAGTAGAACAACAGCATCATCACCAGATCGGGCACGCCGCGAATCAGGGTGGTGTAAGCGGTTGCCACGCCGGTCAGCACCCGGTTGCCAGAGAGTTTGGCAGAGGCGCCCAACAGGCCAAGGGTGAGGGCAAGGGCCAGAGAGAGGAAGGCCAGTTCAATGGTAACCAACGCCCCTTCCGCGAGGGCCGGGCCATAGCCTTTCAGATCAAGCATGGGAAATTCCGGAAAGCGGGGAGCAGCCAACAGGCTGCTCCCGGGGTCTTGTTAAATCTTGATGTCGTAGCTGAAGTACTTCTCCATGATGGCATCATAAGTACCATCTTCTTTCAGCTTCTTGAGCGCGGCATTGATATCTTCGGCCAGTTGGGTATCGCGCTTGCGCATGGCAACGCCCACACCGTCACCGAGTTTTACCGATTCGCCGACCTCTTTGTAACCTTCGCGGTTAAGGATGGTCTGCTCACCCACCGGGTAATCAACAAAGACCGCGTCCAGACGATTGCCTTCCAGGTCCAGAACCATGTCTTCAGCGGTGGTGTAACGCTTGATGGAAACCACGCCGCCCATGTTCTCGGTGACGTAGGTGTCCATGGTGGTGCCACGCTGCACACCGATGTTTTTGCCCTTCATGGCGTCCATGTCGGTTACGTCGGTGTTGAAGGAGTCAGGGCCGAACCAGCCGCCCGGAGTGATGTAGTACGGCTCGGAGAACAGCACACGCTCGGCGCGCTCAGGGGTGATCGACATGGATGACATGATCAGGTCGAACTTGCGGGCCAGCAGGCCGGGAATCATACCGTCCCACGCCTGAATGACGAATTCGCAGTTGGCGTTCAGCTCTTCGCACATGGCGGTGGCCAGCTCTACTTCAAAACCGGTCAGCTCGCCGTTCTCGTCGCGGTATTCGAACGGCTCGTAGGGGATATCGAATGCGATGCGCAGGTTCCGGTCCTGAGCCTGAGCGGTGCCGGCGATCATGGCCAGGGCACAGCTTGCTGCAACAATCAGTTTTTTCATGTGTCACTTCTCCAGTAAGTTGCCGTTACGGCTTTATTCTTTATGGAAGTTTCTATTCCGTTTCCGGTTTCAAGATAGCACCGGAGTTCAGAACTTGGGAGCAAGAAATTGCTTCATGCGTTCGGATTCCGGGTGGTCAAAGACCTTGTCCGGTGAACCCTGCTCCTCAATCACGCCCTGATGCAAGAACAGGACCTGAGTTGACACATCCCGTGCAAACGCCATCTCGTGGGTGACCACAATCATGGTGCGGCCTTCCTCGGCCAGACTCTGCATAACCTTCAAAACCTCACCCACCAACTCCGGATCGAGAGCAGACGTGGGCTCATCAAACAGCATCACCTCTGGCTCCATAGCCAGGGCGCGGGCGATGGCTGCGCGCTGCTGTTGACCGCCGGACATTTGGGCCGGGTAGTAATCTTTGCGTTCGTAGATGCCGACTTTATTAAGGTAGGCCTCGGCCCGTTCGATGGCTTCTTTCTTGGGGATCTTGAGCACATTCACCGGTGCTTCAATGATGTTCTCCAGTACCGTCATGTGGGACCAAAGATTGAAGCTTTGAAACACCATGGACAGCCGCGCGCGGATCAGCTCCACCTGGCGGTTATCGGCGGGAATGCGCTCGCCCTTGCGGTTGTTTTTGAACCGGATTGGGTCACCGTGCACGATAATGTCGCCAGAGGTCGGCGTTTCGAGCAGGTTTATGCAACGCAGGAAGGTACTCTTGCCCGAGCCGGAACTGCCGATCAGCGAGACCACGTCGCCTTTGCGGGTTTCCAGAGAAATGCCCTTGAGGACTTCGAGTTTGTCAAAGGTCTTGTGGATGTCCCTGCAAATCAGAGGCGCTGATTCCGCCATGGGGTGACTCCTGGGGCTGTCATACAAAGGCGCATGTTTTACGGACTGTTGCCGTGGAAATCAATACCGCTTTGTTGGATTTTGGTGAAAATCGAAGCACTTGCCTGTAGGTCATTCTGGTCTAATCAATGATCAATGCAAACAATTTTACACCTCACGGTGAGCCTGAATCGTTCAGCAGATCGGCGAGATCTTCCGGGGCGGGGATGCGTAGCAATTCATCGCCCTCTTTCTCCATTTCTTTCATGGTTTGCCGCACAAAACGAACGTGGGCGGTGGCCACTTTGCGTGCCTGGTCAGGTTTGCCGGCCATGATGGCCTCGTAGAGCTGCCGGTGCTGGCCCATGATTTTCCGGCGCATGTCTTCTTTCGGGTTAAGGTTAGACACCGAGGCCTGAACGGTCAGCAGCATCATGTTTTTCAAGCCGCTCAGGATGTGCACCAGGATCGGGTTGTGGGAGGCCTCCACAATGGCATGGTGAAAGCCGTGGTCCGGTCGGGCGTTGCTCAGCGGGTCTGTGCTTTCCAGCGCGCGGAATGCCCGGGTCAGCCGGTGCCGGTCCAGATTGGTGGCCCGCTGTGCCGCCAGAAAAGCGGCCTGGCCTTCCAGTTGCTCCCGCACTTCCAGCAGGTCATAGAGGGTGCGGGTATGGCCCTGATAGAGGTACATCAACGGGCTGTTCGCGCCCTGTACGCCGGACTCCGGCACGATGCTGGCAACAAACGAGCCCTTGCCGTGGCGGGTTTCAATGACGCCCCGGGCCTGCAGCTCATGCAGTGCCTCGCGCACCACCGATCGGGATACCCCAAGTTTGGTTGATAGCTGCCGTTCCGACGGGATCTTCTGCCCTGGCGCCAGGCCGCCTTCCAGAATCAGGTGCTCAAGCTTGTAGGAAATTTCTTTGGATATGCCCATGATCTTATTGCTGGTCTGACCAGTTTCGGGTTGTACGGATCCGTTTTTGCTGAGGCTGCCTGTACCGCCAAACTTCATGAATGGCGGGAGGTTACGAATTATTCCATGTTTCGGGATTTAACAAACTGGTAGGACCAGCTGCTAAAACGATAGACGATCTCTGCGCTGATGGCGAGTATTCTGAGGTTTGTAGATTCTGAAATTGTACGTCAGCGAGGTTGAAGCCATGTTAACCATCCATCGTCTGGATCTTGAAGATGCCCGGCTCCTGATCAAAGGCGCCAGCGAAAAGGCCCGCGACATCGGTGTTCCCATGTGTATAGCGGTGGTGGACGAATCCGGCAACCTGGTGGCGTTTGAACGAATGGACGGTGGCAAAACCACCAGTGTCATCATTGCCCAGGACAAAGCCTTTACGGCCGCCGCCGCCCGCAAAGCCACCCACGAATACAACGCGGCCAACGTTCCGGGCAATCTGGCCTTCGGTATTCATACCGAAGTGGGTGGCCGTTTAAGCACGGTGGGTGGGGGCTTGCCAGTACTGGTGAATGGCGAGGTAGTTGGCGGGATTGGTTTGAGTTCAGGCACCCCGCAACAGGACATGGATTGTGCCCAGGCGGGTATCGACTACTTTGAACAACAGCGCCAATAACAATTAGAGAACGTTATGACAACCACATCACATGCCACCAAATCGGGGTTAACTAAAGCGGAATTGGCTGAACAGTTCCGGGCCTTTATCGACCCGGAGTTTGTCATTACCGATGATGAAACCCTGAAACCCTATGAGTGCGATGGCCTGGCCATGTACCGGGAAATGCCCATGCTGGTGGTGCTGCCAGAGACCGTACAGCAGGTGCAGCGGGTCATGCGAATTTGCCACGAACAGGGCGTGCCCGTGGTGGCCCGCGGCGCCGGTACAGGTTTGTGCGCAGGGGCCATGCCCCACAAAGAGGGCGTGGTGCTGTCGCTGGCCAAGTTTAACCGTATTCTGGAAGTTGACCCGCTGGCCCGGACGGCCCGGCTGCAACCGGGCGTGCGGAACCTGGCCATCAGCGAAGAGGCCGCCCAGTTCGGCCTGTATTACGGGCCGGACCCGTCGTCCCAGATTGCCTGCACCATTGGCGGTAACGTGGCGGAGAACTCTGGCGGCGTGCATTGCCTGAAATACGGGCTCACCGTTCATAACCTGCTGAGTGTCGAAATCGTCACGGCGGAAGGTGATCGGGTAACGGTGGGCAGCGACGGGCTCGACAGCTGTGGTATGGACTTGCTGGCACTGCTGACCGGCTCCGAAGGGCTTCTGGGTGTGGTCACGGAGGTGAAGGTCAAACTGTTACCCAAGCCGGAAGTGACGCGGGTGATCATGGCCGGTTTTGACAGTGTTGAGAAAGCTGGCGATGCGGTCGGTGGTGTCATAGCCCATGGCATCATTCCCGGTGGTCTGGAAATGATGGATGGCCACGCCATTATTGCTGCTGATGATTTTTGCCAGGCGGGCTACCCGAGAGACGCCAAGGCCTTGCTGCTGTGCGAGGTGGATGGCACCGAAGAAGAAGTGCACGAACACATTGCCGAGGCAGAAGCGGTGTTCCGGAAACTGGGTGCTACGTCCATCCGCACGTCCTCTAGCGAGGCTGAGCGTGCGCTGTTGTGGAAAGGCCGTAAATCGGCGTTTCCGGCGGTTGGTCGAATCTCGCCTGACTATTACTGTATGGACGGCACCATTCCGCGCCGACACCTGGCCAAGGTGCTTCTGGAAATGGAGAGCATGTCCGAGCGGTTTGGCCTGCGGGTGGCCAATGTGTTCCACGCCGGCGACGGCAACTTGCACCCGTTGATTCTGTTTGACGCCAATGTGCCCGGTGAGTTCGAGAGTGCCGAGGCTTTCGGCAGCGCCATCCTGTCTCTGTGTGTGGAAGTGGGCGGCTGCATAACCGGCGAACATGGCGTGGGTGTGGAGAAAATCCGCCAGATGGCCGTGCAGTTCAACGACGAAGAATTGCAGCAGTTCCACGATGTAAAAGCCGCTTTTGACCCCACCGGCATCCTGAATCCGGGCAAGGGCGTGCCGACCCTGCGGTTCTGCCAGGAATATCGCTCTATCGAACACAAGCAACACAACCACGAACAGGCGGGTGCCAGCCATGGCTGATCAGATTCAACAACTGCAGGAGCAGGTGCTTCAGGCCCGGCAGAACGGAAACAAGCTGAATATTGTTGGCGGTGGCAGCAAGGCGTTCATGGGCCGTGAGCCAAGCGCAGACGCCGACACCCTGAGCCTGGCCGGCCACACGGGCATTGTGGAGTATCACCCGGTTGAGCTGGTTCTGACGGTGCGGGCCGGCACACCCCTAAAAGATATTGAAGAAGCGCTGGCGGCAGAAGGCCAGTGTCTGCACTTTGAACCGCCTCGTTTCACTGAGTCATCCACCATTGGCGGCACGCTTGCCTGTAACCTGTCTGGCCCCGCCCGCCCCTGGACAGGATCGGTGAGGGATCAGGTGCTGGGCATTCGGCTGCTGAACGGCAAGGGTGAACACCTCCGTTTTGGTGGCCAGGTGATGAAAAACGTGGCCGGTTATGATGTGTCCCGGTTGCAGGCTGGCGCAATGGGCACCCTGGGCTTAATCACCGAGATCAGCCTGAAAGTGATGCCGAAACCGGCAGCGTCCGTCACCCTGGTTCAGGATATGGCCATGGATGAGGTGATCGACTACATGAACCGCCGGGCCGGTGAGCCCAAGCCCATCACCGGCGCCTGCTGGGTGGATGGCAAGGTGTACCTGCGTTTGTCTGGCGCACGTTCGGCTGTAGAGGCCACCGCCGACAAATGGTCTGGCGATGTATTCGACGACGGCGACCGCTTCTGGCAGCAGATCCGGGATATGCAGCATGGGTTTTTCTCCGATGCCGAGACGCCCCTCTGGCGCTTTTCAGTGGGATCAACCGCGCCCACCGAGGATCTACCGGGCCCCTGGCTAATGGACTGGGTGGGCGGCCAGCGCTGGTATCGGGGTGACGCCCCGCTTGCCGACATGGAAAAACTGGCGCGATCAGCGGGTGGCCAGGTCAGCCTGTTCCGCGGCGGCGACCGCCGGGGCGAGGTGATGCAATCGCCACCAGAAGCGCTGAAAACCATTCAGCGCCGCGTAAAAAACTCGTTTGACCCCGACGGCCTGTTCAATCCCGGCCGCCTTTATAGTTGGTTGTAATCATGCAAACGAATCTGGTTCAGCAATTTGCCAATACATCCGAAGGCCAGGAGGCGGAAGAAATCCTCCGGGCCTGTGTGCACTGCGGTTTCTGTACCGCAACCTGCCCCACATACCAGGAACTGAATGACGAGCGAGATGGCCCCCGGGGCCGGATCTACCTGATGAAGATGTTTCTGGAAGGCGGGGAAGTGACAGAGAAGACCCGGGAGCACCTGGACCGCTGCCTGACCTGCCGCAGCTGCGAGACGACGTGCCCCTCAGGTGTCCAGTATGGTCGTCTGGTGGATATCAGCCGTGGCTTGCTGGAAGAGGAGCTGCCCCGCAAGCCGAAAGAAAAATGGCTGCGCTGGGCGCTCACCCGGGTGTTACCCCATCGCCGGTTGTTCGGCTTGCTGCTGAGGGCCGGGCAGGCATTCCGGCCGATGCTGCCGGAAAAGCTCCGCACCAAGGTGCCGCCGCGCCGGCAGGCCAGCCCCTGGCCAGCTTCAAGCCACAACCGCATTGTGCTGGGGCTTGCCGGATGCGTGCAGCCCTCGGCGGCCCCCAACACCAATGCGGCGACAGCCCGGGTACTGGATAAGCTGGGCATTACCCTAGTGGAAGCGCCCCAGGCTGGCTGTTGTGGCGCGGTCAATTATCACCTGTCTGAGCACGAGCGTGGCCTGGAGCAGATGCGCCGGAATATCGATGCCTGGTGGCCGGCCATCGAGGCGGGGGCGGAAGCCATCGTGATGACAGCGTCCGGCTGCGGAGCCATGGTACAGGATTACGGCCATCTGCTCAGGGACGACCCGGTCTACGCCAACAAGGCCCGGAAAGTGAGCGAACTGTGCACCGATCTGGGCGCCTTTATGCTGAAGGAGGATCTGGAGCCCCTGAAAGCCAGTGCCCAGGCGGGTAAAGTGGCCTTCCATTGCCCGTGTACCCTGCAACACGCCATGAAACAGAACGGTGTGGTGGAGCAGGTGCTGACCCGTGCCGGCATTGACCTGGCCGCTACCAAAGACAAGCACCTGTGCTGTGGCTCGGCGGGAACCTATTCAATCACCCAGCCGGAGATGAGCCAGAAGCTGCTGAGTAACAAGCTGGAAGCGCTGACCATTGATGATCCGGTGCGAATCGTCACCGCGAATATCGGGTGTCAGTTGCACCTGGAATCCCGTGCAGAGATACCGGTACAGCATTGGATTGAATTGCTGGACCGGTGACAGGGTTCCTGCAAAGCCGCCCGTGATCGGTTAGAGTCTGATCCGGTGCCAGGTTTCTGCCTGGCACCGGGACACTCGATCACCCGCAACTTCACAGGATGTGAACCCATGCCAAGGACCAAGGCCCTGCCGTTTTGCCTATGTTTTTTCATCTGTCTGCCGGCCCAGGCGGAAATCTATCGCTGGACCGATGCCAACGGCTCCATTCACTTTTCCGACACGCCGCCGATGCTGGACGAGCACCATCGGGTGCAGATGCGGCCGACCACCACCATGCCGATGGCAGAGAATATCCGGCAGTCTGACCGGGTAACCCGGAACCGCAAAGAACTGGACCGGCTGCTTGCGCCCAACAGCAAGCATCGTTACGCCAAATCTCAGCAGGCGGAGGAAGCCCGTGCCCGGCAATGCGAGCAGTACCGCAAGCAACTGGACCGTTTGCAGGCGAGGCTTCGCGCCGGTTATGGCAACGATCGGGGCAACAGTCTGCGGCAGCGTCGCCGGGAACTGAGCCAGACCTACAGCCGTAAGTGTGTACTGAAATAGTTAGCTTTCGGAAAGCGCTGATTGCCAGGCGATCATAATTATTGTTAGCTATCTACCTTGTCTCTGGAGGTAGATCTTGTCGCATTTTCAGCTTGCACTTCTGCTTGGTATGACCGTCGCACTTGGGCCCCTGGCCCTGGATGCCTACCTGCCCGCATTTCCGGCCATTGCCCGGGAGTTTGCCATTCCCCATGCCGATGTGGGCCTTACGCTGAGCGCCTATGTGGCAACTCTGGGCATGGCCCAACTGGTGGGCGGGCCGTTATCTGACCGTTATGGCCGCCGCAACATCCTGTTTATCGGGCTGGCGGTGTTTGCTCTGGCCAGTCTGATGGTCGCGCTGGCGGATAACCTGGCCAGCATGATTGCCTGGCGGGTGATCCAGGGTATTGGCGGCGCGTTCTGTGCGGTGTCGGTGCCCGCGATTGTGAGAGATCAGGTGGGTGGTCAGGAGGCGGCCAGGCTGTTCGGGTTGATCGGGCTGATCATGTTCATCGCGCCGGCCGCGGCGCCGTCATTGGGCGCCCTCATGCTGGCGCTGGGTGACTGGCACTGGATCTACGTATTACTGGCAGCCTACGCGTTCATCCTGGCCGTTGTCCTGCAACTGGCCCTGTTTCCCCGGCTCAAACCCCGGCCACGGGCAGTCACTCCGGTCAGAACCCTGGTGACCAACTACATGCTGGTGCTCAAGCATCGCACGACAATGCGTTTTGTCGGCATCCAGGTGATGTGTTTCAGCAGCATGATGCTGTTTATCACCCATTCCTCGTTTATCTATCAGGAGTGGTTTGGACTGTCGAACAGCACGTTCTCTGTGCTGTTTGCCGCCAATATCGGAGTGATGGCAGCGCTCAACCTGGTTAATCGGCCGCTGCTGCGGACCTTCTCTTCCGTGGTGCTGTTAAGGGTGCAGGTCATCATCCAGTTCGTGATGCTGGTGGGCCTGGTGTCGGTGGTCGTGCTGGATGGCCCGTTGTGGGCGGTGGCCGGATTTATCATCGCGGCAGTAGGTTGCCAGGGTGGGATTGTGCCCAACAACATGGCCAATGCCCTGGAGTTCTTTCCACACATGGGCGGTACTGCTGCAGCTATGCTAGGGGCGTCTCAGTTTACCCTGGCCGGGGCGATCAGTGCCTTGTCCTCGGCGTATGGTGGCGAGGCTCTGTTACCGATTACCCTGAGCATGTTGGCCTGTTCGGTTGGTGCGGTTTTGTTGTCGTTGGGCGCGCCGGCGGCGGTGGCCCGGGAAAAGGCTGCAGAACAAACGGCCTGACATTCCGCAATCAGAACCCCTGCGTGTCGAACGAATGGTTGGGCGACTCTGTTTTTGTAGATAATCTTGGGTTATGAAACTTATCCTGAGCCGCAAAGGCTTCGACAGTTCTGCCGGTGGTTGCCCGAACCCTGTGTTTCCGGACGGACGTGCTCTGGCACTGCCGATACCGGATAGTCAGTCGCCCATCCGGTATAGCCAGATTCAACACGACGGCCAAAGCATTGGCCCCCTGGTATCTCAACTGACCGGCCGTTCCGGCTCCTCCCGTAAAGGCGCCCACCTGGACCCGGACCTGATCGAGGGTGCGTACCCCCGGCTTCCAGGCTGGCGCCCGATACTTGGCCAGCATGGCTCGGCCCAGGCGCACCTCGCCAACCACGGTGTGGGGCCTGGCGATCTGTTTCTGTTCTTTGCTTTGTTCCGGCAGGTGGAGCGGTATCGCAGGCGCTGGCGCTTCGTGCCGCAAAGCCGGCCGTTTCATGCCATCTGGGGCTGGTTGCAGGTGGGAGAGGTCTGGCCTGTTTGCGAAGCAGCGTCTGTGCCGGCATGGGCGGTCTACCACCCACATCTGCACGGTACACGATCCGCCCATAACTGCCTGTATGTCAGTGGTGACAGGCTGCAGATTCCAGGTCTGATGGGGAAACTACCGGCTGCCGGGGTGGTGTCTGCTCCGGACAATCGGCATCGATTGACGGCGCTGGAGGCGGCCAATGTGACGGACTGGCGGCTGCCGGCAGCATTCATGCCGAGGGCCGATAGCGTGCCGCTGAGTTACCATCACAAACCGGAGCGCTGGCGCCCGGATGGCTCCCCGGAATACTGTCGCCTGAAAAGTGCGGCACGGGGACAGGAATTTGTACTGGACCTGGAACAGTATCCGGGAGTCAGTAAATGGTTGCTGACCCCGGGTTTGTTGTCTTAAAAGGCGGTGGTTAACAGATAGACCGTGTAACCAATAAAGACAGCCAGCAATCCGCCCCCTTCCAGCCGGTTGATGCGCCCGGGTCCCCGAAAGCCGTAACCAAGTACAAACAGGGCAAGGGTGAGACCTACCATCACCGGAATATCGCGCATCAATACCTCGTCCGCCACGGCCATGGGTGCGATGGAGCCAGCAATACCGACCACCGCCAGGGTGTTGAACAGATTGGAGCCCAGAATATTACCCAGTGCCAGGTCGTGCTCGCCTTTTCGGGCCGCAATGATGGAGGACGCCAGCTCCGGCAGCGACGTGCCGATCGCCACAATGGTCAGGCCGATCACCAGATCACTCACGCCGAAACGGGTGGCCAGGTCGACCGCCCCCCAGACCAGAATGCGGGAACTGATAATCAGCAGGACAAGTCCAACCAGCAGCCAGACGGCAGCCTTGCGGATGGGCATGGCATGGGCGGTAAGTTCGGCGTCCACATCGGTGGCGAAGGTGTCATTGGTTTTCCTGATGCCAGACCAGATGCTCCAACCAAGCAGAAGAGCAAAGAGTACGAGCAAGCCGGCAGCATCGAGCCGACTCAGCTCGCCATCAAACAGAAGCCAGGCGGCCGACAGGGTGACCAGGGCCAGAATCGGCAATTCCTTGCGCATGACCTGCGAGTGCACGGCGATGGGCGCAATCACAGCGGTGATGCCCAGAATCAGAGCGATGTTGGTGATGTTGGAGCCATAGGCGTTACCCAGCGCCAGCCCCGGATTTCCCTGGGTTGCCGCCAAAGCTGAAACCACCATTTCGGGTGCCGAGGTGCCAAAGCCAACCACCACCATACCGATCAGCAACGGCGGCATTCCGATATGGCCAGCTGCAGCGGCCGAGCCCTCAACGAATCGGTCTGCACTCCAGACCAGAAGGGCAAGACCGGCAAGAATGGCGAGAGAGGCAATCAGCATGTTGTTGGCTACCTGGTTGATGTCGGAGTATTTGACGGCAATCGCGGTGGCCGCACAATTACACAGAACTACCTACGAGCCGCAGGCCTTTCAGGCGCGCTTGGCAGGGCCGCTGCGGCCAGAAATGTGAGCCACACAGTGAGTGTCATTGCTTACGCTCTGGGAACGTTTGGACGTGATATAATGGTTAAGATTCAATGCAGGCCAGCAAAGGAGAAACCGAGATGGCCAGAAAAAAGGCGAAAGCCACACAGCACAGCGCTGTGCAACGGGAACTGAGAACGCCAAAATATCAGATGCGGGTGGTTGAAGACAAAACCAAATACAAGCGCAACCGGGACAAGGCCGTGCGGATGGAGGGCTTCCGCAAAGCCGCGTGAGCGTGGTTTTACGAAAGCCCTTCTTACCCGCGACACACCTGTTCCAGCTATTCCTTTGTCATAAAAGCTTCATAGAAGCCTTGCGGGGGGCTGTTATTCTGTAGTGTTTTCTGACACCAGACACGGCAGGAGCCCCCGTCATGAGAATAATTGCCTTCTACAGCCCCAAAGGCGGCGTGGGTAAAACTGCCGCTGCCGTCAACATGGCCTACCTTGCCAGCCGCGAGAATATCAGCACCCTGCTTTGGGATCTGGACCCGCAAGGAGCTGCCAGTTTCTATCTGGCCGGAGCGGAAATGGTCAAAGGCCGCAAGCTGTCCAAACTGCTGGAAGGCAAATCCCCCATTGCCCGGTTTATCCACGAAGACGTCTACCCCAATCTCGATTTCATTCCTGCCCACAGCAGCTTTCGTAACTTCGATATCAAGCTGGAGCAGGAAGAAGGGCACAACGCCCTGAAGGATCTGCTGGCACCGCTTTCGGAGGATACCAGCCTGGTTATCCTGGACTGCCCGCCAACGCTGTCCCGGCTGACCGAACAGGTACTGGAGGTGGCGGACAAGGTCTACGTGCCCCTGGTGCCAACCTGGCTTTCACTGAACAGCTGGAACCAGTTACGGGAGTTTGTGAAAGACAAGAAGCTGGGCAACAAGAAGCTACGGCCGTTCTTTTCGATGGTGGACCGGCGTAAGAATCTGCATAGGGAAATACTGGAGCAGGCCACGGAATTGCTTGGTACCCCGATGAATGCGGCCGTTCCTTACGCCAGTGTGGTTGAACGGATGGGGGAGGAAGGGCAGCCGCTTGAACTGCTGGCGCCAAATAGCCCGGCCGCTGTCGAGTTTCGTAAGCTGTGGGTGAGCGTCCGGAAGGATCTTTGGGCTCGCTGACTCAGAAAATGTTAAAGTCGCCGGTCTTTACCTGAACTTCCGGAGGCCCGATGACAGCCCTGAACACCCTGCAAATCGATACCGGCGACAATCCCCAGACCACCGTCATCTGGTTGCATGGCCTCGGTGCCAGCGGCCATGATTTTCAACCCGTGGTTCCGGAATTCCGCTTCTCCCAAGAGCAGCCTGTCCGCTTTATCTTCCCGCACGCGCCGGAGTTGCCGGTGACCATCAACGGCGGAATGGTTATGCCCGCCTGGTATGACATCCTGGCGATGGATGTGGACCGTAAGGTAGACACTGAGCAATTACGTGCTTCTGCCGGCATGGTGGCAGAGCTTATCCGGCAGGAACGGGAACGGGGTATCGCCAGCGAGAACATTATTCTGGGTGGTTTCTCCCAGGGTGGCGCTGTGGCCTATGAGCTGGCACTGAGTTACCCGGAGCGGCTGGGCGGCCTGTTTGCCCTGTCCACTTACTTTGCCACGGTGGACTCTATCCAATTAAGTGAGGCCAATCGGAAGCTGCCGATTTTCATCGGGCACGGTCGATTTGATCCGATTGTTGCGGAGCATCTGGGGCTGGCGGCGCAGCAAAAGCTGCAGGATCTTGGGTATGAGCCGGAGTATTACTGCTATGGTATGGAGCATAGCCTTTGTCTGGAGGAAGTGAGGGATTTGGACAAGTTTCTGTCCCGGCTTATCAGCAAAACTGAACAATGACTGAAGAAGGAAGTCCGGTATGCCTCTCAAGCTACAAACCATCATCTGCAGCACCCGCCCTGGCCGTGTTGGCCCATCCATCGCCGAATGGTTTAACGGTTTTGCCAACGAGCAGGGCAGTTTTACCAGCGAACTGATTGACCTGGCGGAGTTTAACCTCCCGGTTTATGACGAACCTAACCACCCCCGCCAGCAGAATTACCAGCACGACCATACCAAGGCCTGGTCTGAGAGCGTCGCCAAGGCGGATGCCTACGTGTTCGTGATTCCCGAATACAATTTCTGCCCGCCGCCCTCCTTCATGAACGCGATCAACTATGTGTACAACGAGTGGAATTACAAGCCCTGCGCCTTTGTCAGTTATGGCGGTGTTTCCGGCGGCCTGCGTTCCGCGCAGATGGCCAAGCAACTGGTCACGACGGTGAAGATGATGCCTATGGTTGAGAGCGTGATGGTGCAGATGCCCTGGGAGCTGCTGGATGATAATCGCAGATTCCAGCCGGCAGACCACCACACCAGTTCGGGGGGCAGTATGCTGGCGGAGCTGGCCAAGTGGGCGGATGCGCTCAAAGCCATGCGCCAGTGAGAGGGCCAGGCACCGACCCTGGAACCTGATACGGTTAATACCGGCGGAGGAAGTGCGACTTGTTCTATCTAACGGTTGCCGTGCTCAGCGCGGCGCTTCTCGGTTTTGCTGTTCTTGGCCTTCGGGCAAGGCGTGCGGATGGTCTGCTGGATGACTATGTCACCGCCCGAAACTCTCAGAGTGCACAAGCCATCGGGCTGTCGTTCCTGGCTTCGGGCATGGGGGCGTGGATACTTTTTGCGCCACCGGAAATTGGCGCGTTTGTAGGGCCTGTGGCGCTGGCGGGTTATGCGGTTGGCTCCGCGTTACCGTTTCTGGTGCTGGGGTTCTACGGCCCTGCCATCCGTAAGCGGTTACCGGCAGGCCGGAGTATCGGCGAGTTTGCCGAGGCTTGTTACGGTGCCGGTGTCAGGCGCTGGGTGTCTATGGTGTCGGTAGCCTACATGGCCTGTTTCCTGGCGGCGGAACTCACCGCTATCGGCGCCATTGCCGCGCTGCTGTCGGATGTTCCTCCTGCACTGGTGGTTCTCGGTGTGGCGCTGGTCACACTGATCTATACCTCTGTCGGTGGTTTGAGGGCGAGCCTGGCGACGGACCGCTGGCAGGCCTGGTTGTTGTTGGCCCTGTTGCTGCTTGTGGGTGGCGTGGCCTGGTACTGGTTGCCTTCCATGCCTGCGGTGGCGGTCATGCCTTCTGTGCCTGTTGGCAGTGCGCTGTCTGTGGCGCTCACGCTGGTGATTGCGGTGACCGCCGCCAACCTGTTTCACCAGGGCTATTGGCAGCGGGTGTGGGCAGCTGAAACGGATAGTGCCCTTGGGCGCGGCGCGGTGTTGGGCGGCATCAGCACGTTTCTGGTGGTGATGGCCATTGGTGGCCTGGGGATGCTGGCGGCCATGCATGGGTTACCACTGGGCGAGCCTCCCATTCCATTCTTCGCATTACTCTCCGCCGCACCGGCCTGGCTTGCTTTGCCGGCGCTGGTTCTGGCGGTGACGCTGGTGGCATCCAGTGTCGATACCTTGCAGAACGCCATTGCTTCGATGGCGGTGGCCAGTTCGGGAAGACGCGGCCTGTCAGTGCGCGCCGCCCGCTGGGCGACGGTGATGCTGATGGTACCGGTGGTGTGGGTGGCCCTTCAGGGCTTCTCCGTGCTGCGGCTGTTCCTGATCGCAGACTTGCTGTGTGCGGCGATTGTGGTGCCGGTCCTGCTGGGATTGTGGCGCCGTATGTCACCGCTGGCTGCGGTGGCCGGTGGCGTAGCAGGGTTACTCGGTGCCGTGCTTCCCGGCTGGGTTAGCCAGGGGAGCTTCACCGCCGGTGCGCTGGCGGCGAGCTTTCCGGACAGCATTCCAACACTGTCGCCGTTCCTTGGCGCCTTGCTGGCATCCAGTCTGGTCAGTTTGCTGATTGCCTGGTGGTATCCGGGTGCCCGGGCTCAGGAGGCTGTCGGGCGGCCTTAAACGGTCTCGCTCGCGGTCTCTTCTGCCAGCAGGCGGTAATCCTTCAGCTCCAGATCGGCCATCTGCTTCGCGTATTGTGTTGCGAAGCCGGGGTACATCGTCGTGTTGAATCCATCCTCGGTGAGGTACCAACTCTGGCATCCGGAATTCCAGTTGGTTTTGGCGAGCCGGCTCTGGATGCTTCGGTTGTGGTCGTCTTGCGCCGATTGCCGAACATCCAGGGCTTTGATCTTGAGGCTCTTGATGGTGCGAATGCTCCGGACGATGTAATCCATCTGGGATTCCATATAGACCAGCGCAGAGTTATGGCCCGGTCCGGAGTTTGGCCCAAAGGTAAAAAACAGATTGGGGTAGCCCGACACGTTGATACTCTTATACGCCTGGGCGCCTCGCTTCCATTCCTCGTTCAGTGAGCGTCCGCCGATGCCGGTAATCGGGAACGGTGTACCGGCGTTGCTCACCTCAAAGCCGGTGGCAAACACAATGCAGTCGAACTGGTGCTCGATGCCCTCTACGGTGCGAATGCCGTGTTGGCTGATCCGGTCTATCGGCCAGGTGATCAGCTTGGTGTTCGGTTTCTGCAGGGCCGGGTAGTAGTCGTTGGAAACCAGAATGCGCTTGCAGCCCAGGCGATAGTCCGGGGTCAGTTGCCGGCGTAGCCAGCGATCTGGCACCTGTTTGCGCAAGTGCCACCGCCCGAGGCGTTCGGCAAAACGGGTCAGCGGCGAGTTCCAGATGACTGCCAAGGCCATGGACTCATGGGCCAGATAGAGTGCCTTGCGGACGGCGGTCTGACTCACGGGGGCTTTGCGGAACAGCGTCTTGTTCCAGTCCGGTGTAGTGAAGTCCGGCCGTGGCATGATCCACGGCGGTGTGCGCTGGAATACCGTCAGCTTGCTGGCGCATTTGGCTAGCTCCGGGACGATCTGTATGGCGCTGGCACCCGTGCCGATCACCGCGATGCGCTTGCCCTTGAGGTCGTAATCGTGATCCCAGGCTGCGCTGTGTATCTTCTTGCCCTCAAACTCGTCCAGGCCGGCGATGCCGGGCCAACCGGGGTTGGAAAGCGGCCCCTGGGCCATCACTGCGGTGCGCCCTGAAAATACATCGCCATCTGTGGTAGTGACGTGCCAGAGGCCCTTGTCCTGGTCCCAGGCCAGGTTGCTGACATTCTGGTTGAACCGGATGTATTGCCGAAGGTTGAAGTGATTCACCAGGTGATGGATGTACTCCAGAATTTCCCGGCTTCCCGAGAAACTTCGGGACCAGTTCGGGTTCTGGGCGAACGAGAAAGAATAGAGATTGGAGGGGATGTCGCAGGCAGCTCCCGGATACTGATTGTCTCGCCAGGTGCCTCCAACATCGTCTGATCGCTCCAGAATGGTGATGTTGCGAATGCCCTGTTGTTGCAGGCGAATGGCGGTGCCCAGGCCGGCGAAGCCGGCCCCGATAATCAATGCGTCGGCAGGCGACTGTTGTTGAGGAAGCGCTTGGTTGTTCTTCATCAGGTAATCTCGTAAACGGTGGTCAGGCGGTCGGGTGGTAGGTAATCTCTTTGACCCAGCTGGGTACGGCCGGAAACGCCTTTCTTGGGATGATGTCGGCCACCTTTACCAGGGCATCAATGGGCGCGTGGTAGAAGCGTTTTTTACGGTCGACCACGAACCTGCCGTGGTGCTTGATGATCTGGAACCAGGGGTTCCTTCGGCCGTCCCCAGTTCGCCCTCCGATCTTCTCGAACTTGCGCATGGCCTCGTACAGCTTCTCTTCAGGTAACCCCATCTCGACAATGTTGTCCCGCATCTTGTTAAGCAGCGGAAAATAAGAGGCAATGCCCAGGATCAGCCTAGGGTCCATCAGCTGCGCGGTCATCCGAATAAGCTCGATGTAGGTTTTGCCATGGCCCTGCATTTCCATCACGGTGAAACCCACGCCAAGGTGGCGGGCCTCATCGCCATTGATCAGTTCGAAGGCTTGATGGCACACGGGGTCGTCTACCGTGTCGAGGAGAAACTTGCACAGTGCGCCGTCGAGCGCGATTTCCAGCATGGGTACCACGGTGCCCAGCACATAGACCGGCTGATCATCGGCAAACCTGTCCAGCCACTCGATGACCAGCCTCAGGTTGTTGTTCGGCTCCGGCAATTCGCCATCTTCCAGCATGCCCCAGCGCTTCATTAACGCCATTTCGGCGTTGGCGTGGCGCTGTTCTTCGGCGTGGAAGTAGGTATAGATCTGGCGCAGGGTGTCGTCCGGCGCTTTCTTGGCCATGGCGGCAAAGGCCCTGGCACCCACGTGCTCGATCCACATAAGGTCTGCCATGAAGGCTTTCAGTTTTGGCCACTGTTCAGGGGTAATCAGCTCAGCGCCCGGAGCATCCCAGTCGACATCCGACAGGCTCCACTGAGTGTTTTTGATCTTTTCCAGCATGTTATCGAGATCAATCTTTGCCATGTTAGTCTCCTGGCTTTTGGGGGTATTAAGGCCTGTTGTCAGACGAACTTGGAGGTCATCCGGCGATTAATGAGCCCGGTGAGCGCGGCATAGGAATTGGGTAGCAGGCGTTTGATCCGCCAGATCATGCGGGCATCGACCTGTGGCATGACGTAAAGCTGCCCTTTATCCAGGCCGTCAAGAGCCATACAGGCGACTTTGTCTGCGGACATGCCAAAGCGGTCCATCAGGCGATTGAACAGATCGTTGGATTCGCCCTGAATGCGGCCATTGGCGGAGATGTTGGTTTTCACGAGGGTAGGGCACAGCGCGGTGACGCTGACGCCGGTGCCGGAGAGTTCTGCCGCCAGGGTTTCTGATATCGCCAGCGCAGCCGCCTTGGTGGCGTTATAGGGGCCCATAAGCGGAGCCGCGGAGAAGCTGGCGGTTGAGGCTACATTGATAATGCCGGCTTGCTCCTGCTGACGGAGCCTGGGGGCGAACACATGGCAGCCGTAGACCACGCCCCACAAGTTGATGTTGACCGTCCATTCCCAGTCTTCAATAGACGTTTCGCCGATGGCCTTACCGCCCACGCCAACACCGGCGTTGTTGATTACCAGATTGACCGGTTCCGGCAGCAACTCGTCGGCTTTATCAGCCAGCGCCTGCACCTGTTCCAGCTTGCTGACATCACAGGCCTCCGCCCATGCCTGGCCACCGAGGCGGCGGACTTCGCTGGCGGTTTGTTCCGCGGCGTCCAGGTTGATGTCAGAGCACACCACAAGGCCCCCGCGCCGGGCGAGCTCCAGTGCCAGCGCTTTGCCGATGCCGCTGCCGGCGCCAGTGATGACTGCACGAGCATTTTTAGTCAGAGATTTATTGAACATGAAGATTTCCGCAGTTTTGATGTAGGTGTGACGCTGCCAGGGCTTGTGCCGCCTGAAAGGGACAAAACCAGTGCAGAATAGGCCTGAAAGCCTTGCCCTGCTTGTGTTTGCGCCCAGCTGACTGCAGATTAGAGCGAACGCTTGTTCGGATTCAATTCGGAAAATTATGCCCAGGAAACCAAAACAGGATCGCTCGCGCGCCACGGTGGACGCGATCGTAGAAGCCGGGTTTATTGCCCTGAGCCAGCGGGGGCCGGCTGACACAACAACGCGACACATTGCAGAAATTGCTGGAGTAGGGGTGGGGTCGCTTTATGAATACTTCGAGAACAAACAGGCTATTTTCAATGCCATGAGCCAACGCTTCATCTCCGACACCGCGGCGATGATCAAGCCCTTAACGCCAACCCTGGTACAGATGCCCATTGATGAGGCCATTCGCACATTGCTGAACCAGTTCCGGAGTTTTCTTGAGCAGGACGATGGCCGGTACCTCAAGTGTGTGCGATACGCCATGGCGGTGGACTTTGAGCTCCACCTGGATCCGCTCTACAAGGTGCTCAATAACGTCATCATGCGCTACTTGATGGAGCACCCGGAAACCCTTCGGGTTAGCCGCATTCCAGCGATCACCTACATCGGAATTAATGGCGGCATATTCGCCGTTATCCGTCATTTGTCTGACCCGGACCCGATGGTCAGTTTCGATGAAATGGCGGACGGGCTGGCGAGTATGATTGGTCATTACATAGCGGCTGAGTTGTCGCATTTGAGGGATGTGGTGAGGTAGTCGGGAAGAAACGGAGAGGGTAGAATCAACAAAACCCGCACAAGGCGGGTTTTGTCAGAATTCTTAATGGTGCCCGGAGGCGGCACTCTCACCCCAGTAATGACGGGGGTCCCCGAGCAATTGTCGTGATTTTGTCGTGACTATCGGGCGACTGGTTTCATGCTTCTCGGATCTGGGGGCGAACAGCCGCTTTTTGAACCCGGCAATTGCGATGTCATCAAAAGCCCGGGGGCAGGTCAAGGGCATCTATTTCTGGTTGGTGAACTCATGGTGGCAAACTGTACGCTATGAGAGGGCTGGTTGCAGGCAAAAAGGCTTGCGCTAGCGGGCGTGTTGCTATTCACGTTCGGCCGCAACCGAACCGAAAATGAACTACATCCGCCTCCACTTCAACTGAGGCGTCATATCGGTCTTTGCTTGAGCCGCCGGCGCTGCTCATTTGACCGTGTGAGTACATTGATCGCAAGGTCGGGAAGGGTAAATATACTCGCCAGATGACGATGACCGCAAATGCGAGTGCTCGATAATAAACAAAAGCGGACATTCGCCCGAATGCAAATTTTTCAAAGCGCGAGCAGCGCTATGAAGGCCGCCGACCCAAAGATAACGCTTTGAAGAGTCGTTGTTATTGAGGATGTGAATCAGGTTTGGACGGGGAGGCAGCGTTGGAATTTAATAAGAATGCCAACTAATAGGCTGTGAGGAGATAGGGATGTCTGTAAGCATTGAGGTGGCCGAGACCACTGACCAGTTTGATGCAGGTGGCCGGTTGATTCGTGAGTATGCTGAGTTTCTCGGGCTGGATTTAGAGTTCCAGGGTTTTTCCAGCGAGTTGGCTTCGCTGCCAACGATGTACGGCCCACCTAAAGGAGCGCTACTGCTGGCCAAACTGAAGGATATTCATGTTGGTGCTGTCGGTCTTAGAGAGTTTGAGTCCGGCATTGCTGAAATGAAGCGAATGTATGTCATTCCGGATTACCATGGCATGGGGGTGGGCAAGGCGCTGACCGAAGCGTTCTTTGGTCGAGCAAAGGAAATGGGTTATGGCTCGGTGCGGCTAGACACTATTCGTGAGCTTGATAAGGCATTGCGACTTTACAGCGATTACGGCTTTAAGGAAATTGAGCCTTACCGATTCAATCCACACCCGGAAGCCGTGTTCATGGAGTATAAAATCCCCTGACAATCGGCTGCACGGCGACTGATTTTACGCCACTTTTCGGCTCCAAACCGGCGTGCAAACCCGGGCGTTATCACACAAGGAGGTGCTTCAATGAAGCAAAGAGGTAGTTGTCTCTGCGGGGGCATTCAATACGAAATTAACGGTCCGCTTACCGATGTTTTGAACTGTCACTGTTCAATGTGCCGAAAGCTTCATGCCACGGCCTTCAGAACTCGCGCTAAAGTGCGGTCTTCTGATTGGCACACCGTCAAAGGTCAGGAGCTGCTGAAGTTTTACGAATCTTCTTCGGGTGAGCACAAAGGCTTCTGCTCAAACTGTGGCTCCAGCCTCTATACCAGGTTCGATGCAGCACCCGAGATTTATGGTTTCCCACTCGGAACACTTGATACCGACCCGGAGGTAAAAGCAGGGCGCCATGTATTCGTCGGCAGCAAGGCCCCTTGGTTCGAGATTACGGATGGTTTGCCTCAGCATGCAGAGTATGAGTGAGGCAGCGATAAAAAGCCGCGTAAGGCGGACGTCCCTGACGAGCCGCGGCTTCGCTTCGCGTTATGCACAAATGGAGACTTTATGAATCTCAAGGATGATTGGAAGAAGGTGAAGTCAGTTCTAGAGCAGGGCCAGGCTTCTACGGTTTACTGCTCAATTGCAACGGTTAATCCTGACGGTACACCCCACATCACGCCAGTTGGTACTGTTTTCCTTCGGGCTGATCAGAGCGGATACTTTTTTGATCATTACGCCGAGGCTTTGGGTAATAACATCGATCAGAACCCGAATGTTTGCATTATGGCAGTCAACGCCGGTCGATTCTTTTGGCTAAGGTCTCTTCTAAAAGGCCGTTTCGTTGCTCCACCGGGCGTGAGGCTTTACGGCAAGGTCGGACCAATACGCGAAGCCACTCCCGAAGAAATCGAGAGGATAGAAAAACGGGTTAAGCCATCTCAGTGGATGAAGGGGGCGAGGTTGCTCTGGAGTGATTTTACCCATGTTCGAGACATTGAATTTACCCATTACAAGCCGATCACCTACCCAGTGATGATGGATGGAATGTGGCCGGAGCATGCATAAAGTGGTCAGCGAGACGCCAACTACGCTGCGTCAAGGCGACCGGTGCGCTCTGCGTTATGTGGCGAATTCCCGGCACACCAAGGAGATAGGTCTACATGGGTGAAAGACAGGAACCCGCCGTAAAGGAGTTTTTTCAAGATTTTGTCGCGGTGTTTTCGAGCTTTGACGGCGACCGCGTGGCCACCAAGTTCAGCTTTCCTTATATGGCTAAAGGGCCAGGCGATGTTTGCCATGTTTTTGATTCACGGATCCAGCTGGCAGAGTATTTTCAGTCACACCTGGATGAGTACTACTCACAAGGGTGCCGTGAATGTCGCTACTCGAACCTTTCTTTAAGTTGGCTTGGTTCTGAATCCGTGGTTGCCTCTGTAACCTGGTATCTGGCGGATACCTCTGGCGCAACAGTCATCTCATGGTCAGAGTCGTACATGCTGACCTTTGTAAACGGGCGTGCCTTTTCATTGGTGCGCCTAAGGGCACATTCTGCTCTGCCTGGAAGTCAGGCGCTCACAGCAAAAACATATAGGGGCTCTCTTACGGGGCTTTTGACCCCACTTCAAAGCCGCTCACGCTGGCTGGGGGGTAGGGCCTACAGGGAGGTAGTGGCATGGCAAAGCAGATTATCAGATGCGTGTGTTTGGCGGTTGTCCTCGTCATAGCTTCTTTGCTTGTGCCGGCAAGGGTTGATGGTAGATCTGAAATGGGTAACGTTCCTCACGGCCTCCCCTTTCCGTTTGTATGGCAGAGCTTAGAAAAACTAGACCCACCTTCGTTTCCGCGCTCCTATGCTGTCATGCTTCCCCAGGAATATCCGACGTGGGTATCATTTGCCAAACTATCTTTGAATATTGTGTTGGTTTGGGGCGTTGCATTTGCTGCGTTACAGGTTTTCAGGCGGTGGGGGCTTGGGCGCAATGTCGTATGAACTCAGCGGTTCTAACCAATGTGTAAACATCGCTGCTTCAGTTGCATCGCTGATTCGCTGCGGTTACCGGAAATCAGGGTTGATGACGCCTACCTGGCGGACGTGGAGGTAAAAAGAGCAAAATCGAAGCTGATCAGGCGGAATGCAAACCGAAAAACGATCAGGACTTTGAAACGATGCTTAAGGAAGAGTGAGATAATCTTCAATCAAGGAGCCAAATGTGAAACAGGGAATTCTAGTCTTGTCTGTCGCCTTACTGGCCGGCTGCGCTTCCTATCAAATGCCTGCAGCTACTTCATCCAGCGAACTGAGCGCCGTAGAGCCTGTTTTTGAACAGGCTGCCGTCGGTGAGGACTGGATCATGACTAATCAAGCCCTAAAGTCGTACCGGGAGGGCTACGTAAGTGCCACCAGGCACAAGGCGTTTGCCCAGTCTGCTGTTGGTGCCTGGTCCTGGAAATCAAACCGCACGTCAGCAACGCACGCCATACAAAATGCCTTGATCGATTGTCGGAAGAATAATGGGAGGCATGAAGCGGATCACCCGTGCAGGATTATTAACGTGGACGGTCAGTGGTCCGGCAAGCGCTAGTGGCTTATAGCTCGGTGAATCCCGATTATGTTTCTAACGGACACCTTAAAAGAGTCATATACCTCCGTTTTTACTGGTTCTGGGGCAGGCCCGCTTGGGCGTGGTTCTAAGATCCGAATGCCCGCTTTGCGACCGCGCCGAGCTTAAACAAAAGCGAACATTCGAGTCAGGCCTTCCTTCTCCCCCCCCGAAGGTTCCAAGCTCGTCATTGGCCTTTGATTCATCATGGTTGATGGAGCAACTTTCAGGTGCCAACTAATTCCGGTATAGAGTTAGCGATAATGGGCTAAGCCGATGTTTACCCCGATTGACCTGCCCCCAGCTTTCCAAAGGCCAAAAAAACTGGATATGTGAAGCCCGGCAAAAGATGAACATAAGCATCCGACAATCAAATCTTGAGTCACGGGCTGCTGCCGTATTCCGCAGCAGCTAAGCATTACTTTCCAATGGCAAGCTTCGTTAACTCAGGCATCCTCCTGAATAAGAGCAGCGAGGTCATGCCGAATTTCTTCCCCGCTCAAATCGGGCCGCATTAAAAGGCGAGGGTTACCTTCGCGATCAAATACATAAATCGCGCTGCTGTGTGACACCGCATAATTTCCATCAGCGTCAGGTTCGTCATAACCGAAGGTTGTCCTATATCGTTTTGCCAGTTCACGAAGCTGGGGTTCTTTTCCAGTGAGCCCTACAATATTGTCACCGAAGAAATCCACGTATTTTGCGAGGCGCTCGGGCGTGTCACGTTTCGGATCGACACTCACGAACAAAGTGAGTACTTCATCCTGAAGCTCGGGGTCCAGGCCACTGGTTACCTGATTGAGTTTTTGCAGGGCGGTCGGGCAAACATCGGGGCACGAGGTGAACCCGAAAAACAGCATTCTCACGCGGCCACTGTAATCATCGCCAGATACAGACTTGCCCTGGCTATTGATCAGGTCGAATTCCAGCTCAGGCATCAAGCCACTGATGTTTTTACCGTTCCAGTCTTCCTCGTCATTGCCAAAGCAACCAGTCAGCAATAGGGATGCTATCAGCGTTAAGGTCGCCGATATGATGTTGGTGCGCTGTCGCCAGAAGCGAGTTCTCATGACGCTGTTTCCTCAAGTTGTTTGGATTGGTTGGTATATTTTCCGTCCTGATGCATGGCTCGCCGGAGCATCAGAAGAATGCCAAGAATGCTCATCATGGCCGGAGGAATATAGGTCAGCATGCCGCCCAGAAGCTGGTCGACTTCTGGATCCAGCGGCCAGGCCCTGCCACAGACTTCGTAAACGTCATAGACCATGTCACGTGAAAACACGATCCACGCCCCAAGAAACATCTGAAGCACACCTGCGGCGGCCAGAACCAACATGCGTCTGCCATACCCCAGCGATGAGGTGATCGCCGGCGGTCTTGGATCAAAGATCAACCACCAGAACAGCAGGCCATCCAGCAACATGCTCCAGTTCATGACCCAATACAGATCCCGGCTGAGCATGGCGTCAAAATGGATTGATGGCCACAGCCAGAAATAGATAAGCCCGACAAACAGGAAAAGGGCGATAAAAGGCTGTTGCAGAACGTTATAGACCCAGCCCAGAGGCCTCAATGTATGCCTCCAGCCCGGGCTGATTTTTGCGAACCAGAACCGCATGACCGGTAAAGGGTTGGACAGGGCGATCAGGATCGGACCGATATGATGAAGAATCAGGTGCTGACCCCGATGGACGAAGAACATGTATTGTGCGTAGTAATCGAAGCGGGTCTGCATCACCGCATAACAGATCAGTACCCCCAGGGTGAACGCAAAGATCCGCAGTGAGCCTGGCCGGTCCTGTTCCGGCATCCGAATTAGCCCGACGCCATAGAATCCCATCACGAGCATGTAGCTGAGTATGGTCAGCGGCGAGAAATCGTAGGGTAAAAGGTAGTCAAGCAGTGACATAGCGTTGCCGGTTGTTTTGTTGTTATTTCAGTGACCCTACCTTGGATGTCACCAGGTCGTACAGTTCCTGAGGCCCCAGGCGGCTCAAGGTGTCTCCGTTAACGTAGAATGTTGGGGTTCCGGAAATTCCAACCGCCTTAACGTCCGCAGCATCCTGTTGAATAATGCCGTCAATCTCGGGTGAGTTCATACCGGCCCGAGCGGCTTCGACATCAAGTCCGGCTGACGCCGCCGCATCCCATGCTGCGGCGACCTTTGGATCATCGTGCCATTTCGGTTGTGCTTCCATAACAGCGTCCAGTACCGGCTCATAGACCCCCTGTTCACGGGCGGTTTCCAGGATTCTGACGGCCTCTTCCGAGCCTTTGTGAAACAATACGTAGCGCAGTACCAGACGCACGTTGTCCGGGTAGGCAGCCTGAATCTGTTTCACATAGGGATGCATGGCGCGACAACCTTCGCAGGATGGGTCGAAGAACTCGACAATGGTTACCGGCGCGTCCTCAGGGCCAATAACGGGAGAGTAATCCCTCACCAGTGGCGTTTTTTCAACAACGGCGGGTTCATTAGTGCCCTGGGAGCGATCGTAAATAACAAAAGCACCAGCAAAGACAACCAGACAAAAAAGAAGGAGACTGATGACCAGGGTTCGGGTTTGCACGGGAGATCTTCCTATTTTAAATGAGTTTACGGGTTTCAGATTATTCAGGTGTCCGGTAGCAGCCGACTAGGCACCCACCGCAGATAAAGCATCATTCCAAACAGTTCCAACAAAGACTGGACGACAATCACCACGACGGCCACAGCCCAGGCCTCTGGCATTGACAGTGCCAAAGGTAAAACCACGAAGGAGTTGCGTGTTCCTAGGCTGAAGATGACGGTGCGACCGGTTTCTACCGGTAATCGAAAGACCCGGCGCAGAGCCTTTCCAACCAGAGCCGCAGCTAGAAGATAGGCCGGAAACAGAATCATCAAGGGCCAGATAAGTGAGCCGGTACTGTCGATCTGGCTGACCTGTGTCATTGAGATGATGAACAGTACGACTGTCAGCAGAGGGACCGGCATCAGACCCATGAAGCGAATGAACCCGATGGCTTTTCTGGAGTTTTCGGCCCATTTTTCAGTCAGAAATGCCAGGATAAGCGGGACAATAATCAGCCCGCCAAAGGCCGGCAGGAGGTGCCGCCCAAGCTCAAGATTCACGTCGAACTGATTACCCATGAAAAGCCAGAGGTAAAGTGGAAGAAGACCCAGTTGAGCAATCAGCAGAACCGGTGTTGCCGCAATGGCTCGGGTGCTGTCCCCCTTGCCTAGGTGAGTGAAGGTGACAAACCAGTCGGTACAGGGCATCAGCAATACCAGAAGCACTCCCAACTTCAGCGCGTCATTGTCCGGCAGCGCCAATATCAGCAAGGCAGTGATCGCCGGCATGACCAGAAAATTTCCGGTGAGCAAGGCACCCATGAACCGACGGTCCCGGAACATATCAGACAGGTGGGTCAACGGTGTTTGAGTAAATGTGGCGTAGAGCAGAACTCCGAGCAACCCCCAGATTAAGTAATCCGGCACACTGTCACCGAGGGACGATGTCCAATCCACAGACAGTCCGAAAACAACAGCGATGAGGTAGGCCCAGACCTGGTGGCGTTCAATTACGTCTCGCATGGCGTGCTCGTAACCGAGTGGAATGTCGGCCATTCGCAGCATATCTGCCACACGGTACCCTTTTCAGCAGCCCTGCTAGCCATGGCCATAAGTATGGGCATCTTTGTGACTGTGATCAGGATGTTCAAACTCCAATGTTGAATGAGTGATGCCGAACTCGTTTTCCAAAGCTCGTTTTATCCCACCCTTGACTTTTTCAAGTTCATTCCAGGCACTTATTTCGACCACCACATGGGCGTCGAGGGAGGCATCATGCTCACCCATCTGCCAGAAATGTACGTGGTGAAGGTCTAAAACGCCTTCTACGTTTGATAAAGCCTCGATGACAGAATCTGTGTCGATATCCAATGGACTACCCAGCATGAGTGTCCGGATGGTTCCGCCGATTTCCGTTAGACCCAGGTAGAGAATATAGCTTGCGATACCAATTGTGATCGCGGGATCAACCCAACGCATGTCGTACAGGAGAATCAGGGCGCCGCCTACAACGACTGCAATTGACGCAAACGCATCAGACAAGTTGTGTAGAAACAGCGCACGGATGTTGACGCTGTCCTTTTGCATGGAGTAAGTAAGCAGCGCGGTCAAACCATCCACTACCAATGCGATAATGCCAAGCCAAACTACCCACCACCCCTTGATTTCCGGGGGATCTATGAATCGCATGCCACCTTCGTAGATCAAATATGCCCCGATCATTATCAAAGTGGTGTAATTTATGAGTGCCGCAACAACCTCAATTCTCCCGTAGCCAAAGGTCATCTTCGAGTCGGCCGGGCGGCGTGCAATCTTCCGCGCCGCAAATGCGATAAATAGTGACGCCATATCCGAAAAGTTGTGTATAGCGTCGGCTATCAGCGCCAAGCTGCCAGCGAAGATCCCTCCAGCGATCTGAGCCAAGGTTAGGATACCGTTCGCCCAGATAGCTACTGCAACTCTCTTATCCTTAGTATCCGGTGACATGTGAGCATGCTCGTGGCCCATTGTTTTCTCCTTGGTCGTTGCTGTTCAATTAAACGTAGTCGCAACACTCGCTAAGCCTGGCTCAGAGGGCTTAGCGAGTGTTGCGACCGCGCGAAAACTAGCCATTCTGGCGATTTTCCATGTTATTCCCGGCACCTTTCTCGGCTGTGAAGCTCGTGACCAAAATCATGGCCACGCCCAGGACGATGAACACGTCGGCAAGGTTGAACGCCGGCCAGTGCCGGGATTGCCAATGAAAATCCAGGTAATCGACAACATAGCCTCGAAAAACTCGGTCGATGACATTTCCAAATGCACCGCCAAGTACCATCGAATAGGCTAGTGCTTCGGTTCGCTTATGGCTGTCCCGAATCAATTTGACCAGAACAGCCGAGACGACAATGGCTATCGCAATAAAAAAATATCGCTGCCAGCCACCGCCATCGGCAAAGAGACTGAAGGCAGCGCCTTTATTCCATACGTGCACCCAATTAAAGAAAGGGGTGATCTCAACCGATTGTCCGTAAGCCATGGATTGCTGGACGAGCCATTTAATAAGTTGGTCGGCCAGAGCTATAAGTGCCGAAAAGCCGAGAAAAGTGAGCGTAAAAAAGCGAGAACGGTCTTCAGACATCGAATTATCCTTTTAGCGCAAGGATGCGCTTGGCACCAATGAGTACAATGCCTCCCACAATACCGCCAATAACCAGATCCGGGTAGTTGGAGCCGGTCCAGGCAACAAGAAGGGCTGCAAGGATAACTCCCAGATTGATAACCACATCATTGGCCGAAAATATCCAGCTGGCTTTCATGTGAGCACCGCCGTCACGGTGTTTGGCGATCAGGAGCAGGCAACTGATGTTGGCAATAAGGGCCACAGATGCGACGGCCATCATCATTGACGACTGGGGATCACTGCCAAACAGAAAGCGCCTGCCAACTTCAACCAGTACCCCAGCGGCAAGGATAAGCTGGAGTATGCCAGCCACATGCGCCGCTCTGACCTGCATTTTGATGCCGTGCCCAACGGCGTAAAGCGCGAGACCGTAGACGGCGGCATCGGCAAGCATGTCTAGCGAGTCTGCAATCAGGCCAGCGGACTGGGCGATCAGGCCCATCGTCATCTCGACCAGAAACATCAGTGCGTTGATTGCCAGCAGTATCCATAAAGTGCCGGACTCTTCGCTTTCGTTGGCCTTAGAAGATTCAGCCGCTCTGACGGATTCAGCGCTGGCGTCTTCTGTCCTCTGCAAGGAAGCGCCCAGACCCAGGGTTTCCAGTTTGCTGGTAATAGGTCCGACTTCGCCTTGATGGATAATTTCCAGCTTTCGATTCGATAGGTCGAATGAGAGTGACTGAATGTTGTCAAAACCCGTGAGCGCCATTCGAATCATTCGCTCTTCTGAGGGGCAATCCATTTTCGGCACGCTGTAGGTGCTGAGCTGGCTGTCTGTTTCGGCGGTGACGGGGCTCTGAAGCTCATTGTTAACGACAGAATCTTCGCTGCCACACTGTCCATCGCAGGGTTTGCTCATTTTCGCGGCTCCGGTTCTCACACAAGTTCCGTTATTTAAAACCCTGTAGTCACTACAGGGTCAACGTTAAGTTGTTAGTTTTTGACGACACTGGTGAACCCACCGCGATTCGACGACTTGCGGTATGACCCTGTAGTAACTAAAGAGTTGAACTGGAGTACATTAAAAGGAGTTTGAGCAACGATGAGGCAGGGCAACAAGAGCGTACTAATCCTTGGTAGCTACGGAGCTGCAGGGGCGGCTATTGCAACACTCTTGGGCAACGGATCGACAGCGACATTGTCTTGGCAGGCCGGTCGCTGGAAAAAGGGCGTGAACGGGCGGAACAATTAGATCGCCCGGGGAATACCGGGCAGAGCTGGCATCAAATTAACAAGGTGGTGTCCGGTTTAGCGGGGGCCACCACAGGGAGCGAACAGAAGAATTTAGTGAATGACCTGGCGTCAGACGGAAAGCGCTTCCGTGCCCACGACGCGATGTACGAAGACAGCCGCTTATATTCAAGTTCAATTCAGTGTCAAAGGATATAATAAAAGGTTTTGGTTTTAGGTTGTTGAAATACAAAGAAAAAATTTAAAAATGTAACAACTCTGCAATAAGTGCAAAGCACCATCTACTCAGCATTTGAAAGACTTCAAGTGTCATTTTGAATCTATCTAATCTGAAGAGGTGTCCATGAAAAAGTGTCTATCAATGTTGGTGTTTGGTGGGGTTGCAGTAACTTCAATGAATGCACTAGCGGGGGAAGGTCCTATCCTGTACGGCAAAGCCAATGTTTCGTATGAAAACCAGGACGACGGTAATAGCGATACCTGGAAGCTCCAGAGTAATGCGTCCCGTCTGGGGGTAAAAGGGGCGCTCAATACCGACCTCGAAGGCTTGGAGGCGATCTACAAGGCAGAATTTGAAATATCGATTGATGATGGAGATAAGGATGGCCAGACTTTCTCGCAGCGTAATATTTACGGTGGCTTCAAGCAGGCGAACCTCGGTGCACTGATTGCGGGAAAATTTGACACACCTTTAAAGTCAGCGCAGGGCAAGGTTGACCAGTTCAACGACTTACAGGCGGATATAAAAAATATCATGGCTGGTGAAAATCGGACCAGCAACATTGTTCAATACAGTTCTCCACGTCTGTTTGATGCTGTGGGCGTTAGTGTTGCCGTCATCCCGGGTGAAGAGCAGTCAGCTGGGGCAGAGAACGACGGACCTGCGGATGCAGTTTCCAGCTCTTTTACGTTTGAGAATGATCGTTTTTACGGAAGTATTGCCTACGATTCTGATATCGAAGATTCACTGGAAGCCGATTCAAGTGGCGATAGTCGTCTTAATATCCTGCGAACCGTAGGGAAGGTCCGATTAAGCAACTTCGAGATCGGCGCAGTTTACCAGTTGGCAGAAGAAAGCGATGGCCCTGGAGAAGATACGTCTTATCTGGTTGGTGGTGCCGTTAATCTTGAGCGTTGGAAGATCAAGGCACAGTACGGACTGACCGAAGCCGAGACAACAAACGAGGAGCTAACCCTGCTGGCCTTGGGGCTCGATTATAAACTGGCGAGCAAGAGTAAGGTCTATGCGTATGTGTCTCAGGTGGAGGCGGACTTGGCCGACTCTGAGGACTCCACATTTGGTGTGGGCTTCGAGCATAAGTTTTCCATGTAGAGTCGAGCGTGATCGCTGAATACAGGGGGACCGACGTATCTGAAATCTTTTCCGGATTTCAAGCTCATTTAAGGTTCGTGTGAGAGTCTACTTGTGAGTTAACTAAGGTTATTTAATGGCGGGAATGCTTCATTCTCGCCTTTTTTTTGACCTTTAGTTCGTTGTTCTAGCTGGTTTTAAGATTTGCGCCACGATCCGTACGAATCGGATATCACAAACAATTAAGAAAGAAACTGGAGGGGAATACGTTGAAACGCAACATTCTGGCCACTGCGATTGCAGGGATGACAACACTGTCGGGAAGTTGGGCCGCGACGGCAGCGGAGGTTGAATTCCACGGTGATATGGATAACCGCTTTCAGGCCTACACCAATCAAAGAGACTGGTTTGCTGGTGGTAACTCAGGTGGCGGTACGCTGAAAGATGACGAGCCGACCGAGAGCTTCGGCGAGGTCAAATATCGCTTCTGGGCGAAGGCAACTTCCGACGACAAGAAAGTTACCGGTGTATTCGCGACGGAGATTGGTGGCATCCGCTACGGTGAGGGGTCGGGTGGCGACTATTCCGGTGATGGTGTGAACATCGAAACACGGTGGGCTTATGTGGATTTCTTGGTGCCCAACACGCTAGACCAGCGCGTCTCGCTGGGCTTGCAGCCAGTGTCAGTGAACCGACATGTCTGGACTGAAACCGCCACAGCCGCTGTTTGGAAAGGCTCACTGGGCTCTGGATTTGACTATCAGTTGTTATGGGGGCGAGGTGACTCTTCCAATGAGAGCGGCGTCGACTCAGAACAGGACGAAGGCTGGGATGGCGCGGACAACTTCGCGATCAACCTGAACAAGCGTTACTCACCGAACCTGAGCGCGGGCCTTTTCTACCTCTATCAGATGAATGATCAATTGCTGAGGGAGTAGGTACGGTAAATAGCAGGGAATATGAACTGAAGAGTATCGCTGATAACTCCAAATATTCCGTTTCCAGCGTTGGGGTGGAGCTGGATTATGATCAGGAAACGTCGCTGGGACGCATGTTCGTGAAGGGTACGGTGATTGGCCAAAGCGGCACAATAGAGGGTGTCAATTTCGTCCCTTTGAATGGTGCTACGAATCCCAATACGAACTACGACCTTTCTGGGACGCGGCGAGCTCTGGCTGCAATTTGGGCCAAACGAACTGACGTACACCGTGCTCTACGCATCGGGTGATGGCAATGAGCAAGATGCGGACTTCGACGCCTTCATCGCCACGGATGTCGACTTCAGCGACAGTATGATTTTTCAGGAAAACATGACGAGCGATGACTACTTCGCCGAAACGCCCTATATCCTCGACAAAGGGTATTTCATGAACAAGCTTCAGCTCGATCATAAACTAGCGGCCAATATTACGGTCAGCGGAATGATGGTCTACAACCGCTTGGCTGAGGATATTGCACTTGCAGATGGATCGTGCTCAAAAGATCTGGGGCTGGAATTTGGCTCCAAGGTCTCCTACTTCCCACACCCTTCGCTGGAGCTGTCGGCAGAAGCTGCATACCTTGCATCAGGTGATGCCATGGATGCGCTGGAGGAAACTGCCTTGCAGGACGGCAAAAGCGATCAGGACATTGTTCATGTTGCCGGTCGGGTAAGGTACAAGTTCTAACAAAAATGGGGTGGTGGGAGCGCCACCCTGTTTTCGTTATACGAAATGAATCCGCATTAAGTGGCTTTTTCCTATGATTACTCGTTCTGCAGTATTTGTGTTCCTGATGCTACTACTAGCTGGCGCGGTACAGGCGGTTGAGCGCGAGCATCCAGCAAAGGCAGAAGTCACTCAGGTAGATCGTGATCAAAAAGTGCTTTCCCTCAAAGTTGGCGATACTAGTGTTGAGGTGGGTGATTTATTTGTTGTGTTGCGGGAGCCTGGCGATGCAGGCATCCCGGAAAAAAACCTTGCAGTCATCGGTATCGAGAGTATCGGAAAGGATCGGGTGGTAGGGAAAGTGCTGTTTGGAGCGATGCCCTCCGTTGGCGCTGTATCGAAACGCTTCTACGGTATTCCGGCGGTGTTTACTGACAGAGTCGGCGATCCCACGCCGGTAACGCCGGCGTTGAAAGCCCGATTTCCTGATCTTTTGTGGCGGGACGAGCCAGAGGCGTCAAACGATGTGCCATTGGTGCGCTTTCAAGTTACCGGGAGAGGTCAAGCCGTTGCGACCTACAATAACACCTGGTTGGTCGGCATCGTACAGACCGATGCTGAAGCACATCGGGTAGGTTCGGTTGAGGAGGAGGCTTTAGCATCTCCATTTGCCAGACTGCCCATCAACGCAAAGTCGTTGTCCGCGCTTCGTTCTGGCAGCGATTACTATTTTGCGGCGGAGCATGGAAACAAACTCAGCTTTTTTCATGTTGATTCCAGAGGGGGGCTGTTCAGAGCCTGACGTCCATTGAGGTGCCCCGTCGGGAGAAAGTCATCCGAATGGACTGGTACGTTTCAGAAAACTCATACTACCTCATTTTGAATCAGTGGAATGGCCGTCGCGTTTCAAGTTCTTTGATCCAGTTGGCCGAGGGGAAGGCCGAAGCCATCGGTTTCATTCCCTTAATATTGGGATTGCAGGATTTGGATGCTGACGGCCGCCGGGAAACTATTCTCGGGCAGTCTTTCTACTCAGATCAGGGGTTTGGTTCAGAGGTTTATCAAATATCAATCTCACCAAACGGGCCTGATCTTGATAAGGTCGATCATGAAAAATTAAGCCGATACACGCCAGTGTTTCGGGTAATCGATGCCGTTGTTCAGAGCAAATCGGGACCTTTGAATATGGTGACCGTCTCTCAAGGGGAGGTTTCATTTTTTCCTGCTGGCACTGAGGGGCCCCGTCTGGGCTATGAGATTGGAAACCGGGTGGCGGGCACGAGTATGACTTACGACGTGTCGCCTGAGCTGGTGTTTAGTCCGAGGCAAACACTGTTTTTGCCGAACCTCCTAGTACGCTCTGGTGAGGGTGCAGTTAATATTGGGATTCCACAGGAATCCAGTGCAGCCGAAGATAGGATAGGTGTTTATGAGACGCGAGTTGATTGGTTGACACTGAGATTCGGGAAATCTCCCAAAACGCAGTCAACAAGTCTTCTAACGTAGGCTCCGGTGTCCCCCATATCAGGCAATACAGGGTTATTCTTTATGTCGCCTGATGAAAACTCAGTTCAAAGCGACAGTTTTGACGTTGAGACGTTGGTGTATCGGGGTGCTATGCCTGCTGGTCGCTGACTAAAGCTGGATAAGTTGCCCTTGTAGTCGTCAAATGCTTCTGGGAAGCTCGATTAGAACCCGAAGACCGCCTTTAGGTGATGTTGAGAAGTGCATGGCGCCACCGTAGTCATTTATGATTTCCTGAACGATTGATAGACCAAGGCCATAGCCAGGGGTTGTTTCATCCAGTCTTTTCTGGCGCCTGGTAAGATCGGCAAGCTGGTGTGAAGCCACTCCTGGGCCGTCGTCTTCAACAAGAATAGTCAAAGTGTCATCGTTAAGCTTCAAGTGTAAATGCACTTCCTGAGAGCACCATTTGCTAGGGAGGCTCTGAATAAGTCTCCAAAATCAGCGATAATACGGCCATCGTCAATCGCATAGGATCGTTGCCAGCATGGATCAGATCACCTTCTCCGAA
>NZ_JBEPPY010000009.1:0-180089 GCF_040547575.1 Marinobacter sp. MBR-99
GCAACCCATATCTCTGGCAGCCTGAGCCAGGGAAACAACCGGATCATAGCTTAGGGACACCATCAGGTTGTCCAACTGATTGGGTCCACCTCAGTTCCATCATCTACCAGTCTAATCACCCTACTCACGTTGTATTCCGTCACATCAATGCCAGGAATGACTCCGTTTCTTGAGAGAGACACGTTACCTGGACCCGCAGGCTGGGTAGAGTATTCAGTCCATCGAAAACTATCAGACGAACTCGAGGCACGCTCTGGAAATAGGATCTCACTATCTTTATCCCCATTGAGATCCGCGATAATGGGCTTAATTCCAATAGCGATATTGTTATAAAAGCTGAAAAAGAAGCGGGCTTCATTCTGCCCTCCACTACTCATGGTGACCGTAGTCGAGGGAATCGCGTCGAGACGGCGCTTTACCGCCGTTCCATTTGGCTGAGATAGCAACACATGCCAGCTGTGAGTACCACTCAAAGCACTGGTATTGAAACTGCCTTCCGCGAATATGATGTCATCTCTGCCATCATGATTGATATCTGCAACAACAAACCCGGTTCTAACATCCACGGTTGTGCCATGAATGTTCGTTTGCTGTGCAAGTAGTTGTTTAGGCTCGAGCCACTCATCGTGTTGACCGCCTTCGTGGACCACGACTCGCCCGCTAGCACTGACTGTAATGATGTCGGAGATGCCATCCCCGTTCCAATCACCTTTGAACACGTTTACTAGCCAGCGGCCATCTCCGGAGAAAAGTTCTCTTTGGACCGACCGTTTAATCTCCGGCTTAAAGGTGTTCGCATAGGGTTGCCAATCGAACGTCGCAACTTCGGCACACACCCAATTGGTAGCACCAAAACTTTCAGTACCGCACTCAGTAATTTTCGCAAGATTTCTGCTGGGAACAGAGTAAGAAGCGTAGGAGAATTCGTACTTCCTCACGGGCGTATTGGCAATATTTATACTTACCTGCCTAATGGCCCGATTACGCCGAATCGCTCCCTTCGATAAGCCAATATATCTCTCGATATCTACTGCGTCCGAGTATGTAAAATCTACGTGCACGTGACCATACCGAATCTTCTCCGGTAACGCTTCAGTGGCAGAGATGGATATCCCGTTATACGTTGTCCTTTCCTTATAATCGATTAAGATTTCATTGCCATATCGGTCTGTAATTCGCTCTGCATACCATGCATATGCGCGAGTTCCGTCAGTTGGACGAATACCGTATGTTAGGTAGGCGATATTTCCATTTCGATACTCAACTTTAAAGCCACCGGGCTGACTCGTTACCCGTGTGTATGATTCACTTGCCGTTCTGTAGGTGGTGCCACTTTTCCAGTATTCTCCATCGACGGCCTTCAACTGATTACCATCGAGACACAAGCGGTCTGTTGATGTCACGGTTACTGGTTTATTCTCGTAATCTCCACGGGTAATCGACGGTCCACATCGTCTTAAGTTAGGAATACCAAGAAGTTCTGTCCGCGAACCGAACAAACCAGCTTCCCTTCTATCCGAATAGCCAACCGTCAGACCAAATGCAAGCCGTCCGGGTAGAGGCGGAAGGTTTAGAGGAACGTTATAATCGAAACTGCCCGTGTTAACCGAGCTTTCTCCACCTGCCAGAGTAAAATCGTCCGATTGTACTCTCGGCGCAACAATCGTCACGGCCAAGCCAAACAAAAAAGCCCAGAGCAGGTTCGCGGGCAAGTCAATTCTCATACCTTTCCACCTGAATAATTAATTACAGATCGTAGTCGGCACGTTCTGCCGACTACGATCTAAGGTCATAAAGAAAAGAAATGTATGGCGCGACAAGAATTAAGACTGTTGCGCTTTGACCAACGCAGACCTTCTCTACAGACTGGTTACATCCCTGTTCCTTCGTTCGCAAATCCATTTCCATTAATGATGGTGATCATCCACTTTACAAAACAAGCATTACCATTAGCCCATATTCTTTCAAGTCCATTTGGGAGACTTTCATCACACTCCGAGACATAACCAAATATAAGATCATGCAGATTAATCTTTCTTGACCACCCTCACTGGCGGGTTTAGTCTCCGGCAACATTACAAGACCAATCGAGGGTGCCCGGGTCATGGAAGATCACAGTCAGTTTCGCCTGCTGTCAGAGCGACGGTTCCTGCCGTTTTTTGTGACCCAGTTTGCCGGGGCATTCAACGACAACCTGTTCAAGAACGCCTTGCTGTTGCTGGTCACTTACACCGCCGGGGGCCTGTTCGGTTTGTCGGCGGATGTGGTGGTCAACCTCGCCGCCATGCTGTTTATCCTGCCGTTCTTTCTGTTCTCCGCCATTGCCGGCCAGGTGGCGGACCGGTTCGAGAAGTCTGCCGTGATCCGCTGGATCAAGTTTGCCGAGGTGGTGATCATGGGCGTCGCCGCCGTCGGGCTCTGGTTTGGCTGGTACGAGATGTTGTTCCTGCTGTTGTTCCTCACCGGTGTGCAATCGGCCTTTTTCGGACCGGTAAAATACGCCATTCTGCCTCAGGCCCTGAAGGATTCGGAGCTGGTGGGTGGCAACGCGCTGGTGGAGATGGGCACCTTTGTGGCCATTCTCGTGGGCACGTTAATGGCGGGCGTGATGATGAAAGCCCCAGTGCCGGGCCCGGTGATTGCGGTGGCCGTTGCGTTGCTTGCCGTCGCAGGCCTGATCGCCGCGCTGCGGATTCCCAAGGCAGAGGCGGCCGCGCCGGATCTGAGGATTCGGTTCCGCCCGCTCCGGGAAACCTGGAAGCTGATGGCCATCGCCCGAGACAACCACAATGTGTTCCTGAGCATTCTGGCCATCTCCTGGTTCTGGTTTCTCGGCGCAACCTACCTGACCCAGTTCCCCAACTTTGCCAAAACCCATCTGATGGGTGACGAAACCGTGGTCACTATCCTGCTGGCCATTTTCACCATTGGCATTGCCGCCGGCTCCATCGCCTGTGAGCGGCTGTCCGGCCACAAGATTGAGCTGGGCATTGTGCCCATCGGCTCCCTCGGGCTCAGTTTCTTCGGCATTGACCTGTACTTCAACATGCCCGAGCAGCCCATCCCCTCAGACTGGTGGATGATCATCACCGATCCGCACTATCGCCAGGTGGCCATTGATTTGCTGGCCATCGGCATCTTTGGCGGGCTGTTTATCGTGCCCCTGTATGCCTATGTTCAGCGAGAAGCCTCGCCAGACACCCGGGCGCGGGTGATCGCCGCCCTCAACATTTTTAACGCCCTGTTCATGGTGATCAGTGCCCTGCTGGCCATGCTGATGCTGGGCATGATTGGGCTGAGCATTCCCGAGTTTTTCCTGGTGCTGTCTATCATGAACCTGATCGTGGCGGGCTTTGTCTATCAGCAGGTGCCGGATTTTGCCCTGCGCTTTGTGATCTGGGTGCTGTCCCACACCGTTTACCGGGTCAGCCATCATCACCTGGACCGGATTCCCGAGGAAGGACCGGCGCTGCTGGTCTGTAACCACGTGTCCTACATGGACGCCCTGGTGATTGCCGGTGCCGTGCGCAGGCCGGTGCGCTTTGTGATGGACCACAACATCTTTTCCACCCCCATCATGGGCAGCTTCTTCCGGCTGGCCAAGACCATCCCCATTGGACCGAAATCCAAAGTCCCGGAGATCTACGAAGCGGCCTTTGACCGCATTGATGAGGAACTGGCCGCGGGCCACCTGGTGTGCATCTTCCCGGAAGGCAAACTGACCAAGGACGGCGAAGTGGATACCTTCAAATCCGGCGTGGATATGATTCTGCAGCGCCGGCCGGTCACCGTCGTGCCAATGGCACTGAGAGGCCTGTGGGGCAGTTTCTTCAGCCACTGCGGCGGCCCGGCGTTCAGCCACCTGCCGAAGCGTTTCTGGTCCCGCATTCACCTTCTGGCCGATGATCCGGTCGCCCCGGAGCACGCCGCTGCACCGTTGCTGGAGGAAAAAGTCAAAGCCTTGCGGGGTGACCATCGCTAATACCACCTGCCGCGTAGTCGCCGGGCTAACACAGCGTAGGGTTAATAAAGTCAATCAAGCCCGGGCCGACTTGCGCTAGTATCGGCCCATAGATCAATAACAAGGATTGCGCTGTGAAACCTCTGAGCCCCACCGATCAACTGTTTCTCTGGCTGGAAAAGCGCCAGCAACCCATGCACGTGGGTGGTCTCCAGCTGTTTTCCTTCCCGGAAGGCGCGCCGGATGATTACGTGGCCCAACTCGCAGACCAGTTGAGAACCCAGCACCGCGTGACCAGGCCCTTCGACCAACGGCTGAGTTACAAACTGGGGCAACCGATGTGGGTGGAGGATGAACATCTCGACCTGGAACATCACTTCCGCTTTGAAGCGCTGCCCACCCCTGGCCGTATCCGGGAGCTGTTGTCGTTTGTCTCCGCTGAGCATTCCCACCTGATGGACCGCGAACGGCCGATGTGGGAGGTACATCTGATTGAGGGCCTGAAAGACCGGCAATTCGCGATCTACACCAAGATTCACCATTCCCTGGTGGATGGCGTGTCCGCCATGCGCATGGCCACCCGGATGCTGAGTGAAGACCCCACCGAAATGAGCCTGCCGCCGATCTGGGCCTTACCCCCCAGACAAAGGGCCGAGCGGGACGATAACAGCCCGTCCCTGTGGCGCAGCGTTGCGCATTTGCTGGGCAGTTCCGGAAAACAGCTGGGCACCATTCCTACGGTGGCGAAGGAATTGCTGAAAACGGTCAACCAGGCCCGTAAAGACCCCGCCTACGATTCCATTTTCCATGCACCCCGCAGCGTGTTAAATCAGAAGATCACCGGTTCACGGCGCTTCGCCGCGCAATCCTACTGCCTGACCCGAATCAAGGCGGTGTGCGAGGCCTCCGGCACCACGGTAAATGATGTGGTCACGGCCATGTGTGCCTCGGCTCTGCGTACCTATCTGATGAACCAGGATGCATTGCCGGCAAAACCGTTGATCGCCTTTGTGCCCGTCTCCCTCCACCGGGACGACAGCTCCGACGGTAATCAGGTGGGTGTCATCCTCGCCAACCTGCACACGGACGAGAACGATGCCGGCCAACGATTGCTGAAAATCCATCACGGCATGCAGGAAGCCAAAGACCGCTACCGCCATATGTCGTCTGAAGAAATCATCAACTACACCGCCTTGACCCTGGCACCGGCCGCCTTCCATCTGCTGACGGGCATGGCGCCCAACTGGCAGACCTTCAATGTGGTGATTTCCAATGTGCCCGGGCCGTCCTCACCCCGCTACTGGAACGGCGCCAAGCTGGAGGGTATGTACCCGGTATCCATCGCCATGGACCGCTTGGCCCTGAACATGACCCTGACCAGCTACAACGGCCAGGTGGAGTTCGGCCTGATTGGCTGTCGCCGCACCCTGCCCAGCCTGCAGCGTATGCTGGACTACCTGGAAGACGGCCTGGTGGAGCTGGAAGCCGCCGCCGGCCTCTAATTAGCCGATCTGGTCAGCGTGATTACGCTCCGAGATCTGGCTGTTCAGGGTCCAGAAATCGTACAGCACACCAATCAGGAACAAGCCGCCGGTGAGCAGGTAGATGATGCCGGTAATCCACTTGCCCATGTACATGCGGTGCACACCGAACACGCCCAGGAAGGTGAGCAGTATCCAGCTGATGTTGTAGCTGATATTGCCTTCCTGGAATCGCTTGTCGGCCTGGCGGTCCATGCTGGGGATCAGGAACAGGTCGATGATCCAGCCAATCAGGAACAGCCCGAAGGTGAAGAACCAGATGGTGCCGGTGATGGGTTTGCCGTAGTAAAAGCGGTGGGAGCCGAGGAATCCGAAGATCCAGAGCAGGTAGCCGATGATTTTGCTGTGGGTGTCTGGTTGTCCGTTCATCTTGGTTCCTTTTTTGGGGCTTTAACTCCGGCCCTAGCCTGTTGGTTTTGGGGGCGGGACTGGGGAGGTGGGATTATTTTTCCCTTGGAAAAAACAACTCGCTTCGCTCAGACATATTTTTTCTGGCGGGAAAAATAATCCCACCTCCCCGTCCGTCACAATATCGGGGCATAGGCGGGGAAAGACAACTGCGAAAACAGGTAAAGAACACTGACAAGAACATTCAAAATCGGCCCATTATCAAGAGGTACGCCTTCTCACAGGTCAGCAGGGCGCAGGGTGGTCAGAGAATTTTTCCTGTGAAAAAGATGTCTGAGCGAAGCGAGTTGTTTTTCGCAGGAAAAATTCTCTGACCACCCTGCGACCACGCTCCCAACCCAAAGGCGCAACAAACAAACTATCAAGGCCCCACCTCCGGAGCCGGATCAACCCCACCTTCCCGAAACTCGGAAGCCGACTTGCCGGTCCACTTGCGAAATGCCCGGCTGAAGTTGGACAAGTCGGCGTATCCCAGCTCATAGGCAATCTCGCTGACCGACTGATTGGTGTATCGCAACAGCTGGATCGCCCGGTCTTTCAGTACCGCCTCAACGATTTCACGGTAACTGGTGTCTTTCTCCGCCAGCCGCCGTTTCAGGGTTCGGGATGACACGCAGAAACGCTCCGCCATGGCTTCCAGGGACGGCAGTGGCCCGGGCGTCATGCGCAGCATGTTGCGGATCGCCAGCACGATATCGCCCTGTTCCTTCAGCGCTTTCTGCAACTCAAACTCGCACTGGTCCCGGGCCATGCGGGAGGCTTCGGCGTCGGCCAGGCGCATGCGAACATCGAGAAGCTTGCGGGGAAACACCAGCATTTCCTCTGGCTGGCCGTACTCAAAGCGCACCGGTAACTGGCTGGCAAACCGGGCGTAGTAGGCCGGCTCCGGGCCGGACAGGCGCACCGAGACTCCTGGTAACTTACCGTCCTCCAGGGCAAAACCCCGGCTTTCGGCGTCGGCACGGTCCAGTAGTTGTTCGGTTAACAGGATCAGGGTGGCACTGACGGTTTCGGCCAGAAATCCATACAAGCCCGGCACGTCGAATTCGGTGCATAGCTGCACCAGCACCTGATCACCGGCCAGGGACTGTTTCATGCTCAGGAACGGGGCCCGAAGTTGCAGGTAGCGGCGGACCGAATCCAGTGCCCCTTCAAAGGTCGGACTGGTCAGGGCGGCAAAACCCAGAGTGCCGTGAATGGTCAGCCGCAGTTCCTTGGCCAGGTGGAAGCTAAGGCCATCCTTTCCGGCCAGCTCCAGGGCGCGCTGGGCCATGAGGATGGCATCGGTTACGAAGATGCGACTGTCGTTGGCCTTGAGGTCGTCGGCCGTGAAATCCAGCCCCTGGTATAGGGCCCGGTCGTTGTGGCCAAGCTGGCGCACCGTTTCACCCAGTACCCGCAGGTAAACGCCGGGTACCAGGAACAGCCCCAGCATTTGTCGTTCTTTGTCTGCACTGGTTGATGCCATGCCATGTCCCTGATTGATATTTGTCGTGTTTCTGACTCTATCAGAAGCCACCGCCACTGGCAGTGGGGCGGCTCGCACCGATTTACCTGTCTCCCGGGCCAATTGTGCGGCGTTTTTTGTCCCAATGTGAACGACAGCCGTCCCAACCTCGCATTCTGTAACGCCGTTGACTCCTCCACACTGGCCCCATGACATCAGCCAAAGCGTTCAATCGCAGAGGAGTACAGACATGCTGACAACAACTCAAACAGACAAGCAAAACAAGGTTTCCCATACACCGGACAATGTCTCGATCAAGCCGCAGCGCATGGGCTTTGAATTTGGAGAACAGGTACCCCGGTACTGGTTGGATAACAATTACCTGATCAGTCATACCATGAATGCGCTGTCGGTGCTGTTCCCGGAGGGCGAGCAGTTCTTTGTGGATTCGGTACGGGCATTCCGCGATCAGATTCAGGACAAGAAACTGAAGGATGAGGTTCGAGGCTTTATTGGCCAGGAAGCCATGCATTCGCTGGAACACATTGCCATGAACCAGCACGTGCGGGACCAGGGCATGCCAGTTGAGGAAATGGAGCGTGACCTGAAGGTGATTCTGGACGTGGCCCGCAAGCTGCCAAAGCGTCACCAGCTGGCCATTACCTGTGCCCTGGAGCACATCACGGCGATGATGGCCGACATGCTGCTGGAGCGGGACGACGTGCGCGAGGATATGCACGAGACCATGCGCCCGCTTTGGGTATGGCACGCCATTGAGGAGACCGAACACAAGGCGGTGGCCTACGATGTTTTCCAACAGGCTGGCGGCACCTACGCCGAGCGGGCGTTCTATCAGGTATTCAGTACCGTCGCACTGGGCATTGTGGGTACCTGGTACACCGGCCGAATGATCATGCACGATCGCAAGCATTTCTCGTTGAAAGATGCCGCCAAGGGCATGTGGCGTATGTGGGGCAAGGACGGTGCGTTTTCCAGCCTGATTCCGACCTGGCTGGAGTACTTCAAGCCTGGTTTCCACCCCTGGGACAAGGACAACAGTGAGGTGATCGGGCGGTTCAAGGCGGAGATCGAAGGTTATATTGCGCCGCAGTATAAGAATGGCAATCGGCGGACCCTGCAGTAAGGTCTGCCGCTCAGCGTGACTCCGGGGGCTCTGGAGTTGCGCTGAAGGTTCTGGAGTTACGCTGGCGAGCGGGTTGGGAGGGCTTACCTTCCGGAAAAAACAACTCGCTGCGCTCAGACATCTTTTTTCCTGCAGGTAAGCCCTCCCAACCCACTCTCCTGCTTGACTAGGCTTTGTGCTCTGGGCTCTTTTTGGCCCGGAGTGTTATTTTCCGCCTGCCGCTATCACTTCTCCCTTTTTCCACAGCCGCCACTCGCCTGGCTGGTAGACATCCCATTGTTCATCGCTGGTCAGGGGTTCGGTAACGATGACGCTGACAATGTCGTTGGGGGTGGTTTCGGATTCGAAATCGACGGTCACGTCGGCGTCTTTTAGGCGAGCCGGTCCGAAGGGGGCTCGGCGGGTGATGCTGGCCATTTTGGTGGTGCAGTAGGTGAACAGCCAGTCGCCGTTACTCAGCAACAGGTTGAACACACCTTCACGGGCGTAGGTTTGTGACAGGCGCACCAGTCTCTCGACCACTTCCTCCAGAGGTGCATTGCGGTCACAGTGACTGCGCAGGTGGTTGAGGATGTCGCAGAACAGGGCTTCGCTGTCGGTGTCGCCCACCGGCTCGTAGAACCCCTCTGCGGCCCGAAATTTGGAGAGCTGGCCGTTGTGGGCGAAGACCCAGTAGCGGCCCCAGAGTTCGCGGATAAACGGGTGAGTGTTGGCCAGGCAGATTTCGCCGACGTTGGCCTGGCGGATGTGGCAGATGGCCACTTCGCTTTTGATCGGGTGGGTCTGGACCACTTCGGCCAGGCGGGAGCTGGCGCTGGCGTCGGAATCGTGGAAGCTGCGAACGCCCTTTCCTTCATAGAAGGATACGCCCCAGCCGTCTTTGTGGGGGCCGGTTTCGCCACCACGGCGGGTCAGACCGGTGAAGCTGAAACACAGGTCGGTGGGGGTGTTGGCGCTCATGGCCAGCAGTTCGCACATGGTGAATTCGGTCCTTGGCTGTCGATGCTGTCCGCCCTAGGATACCCGATTCAAACCGTACCTCCAGCCACGGTTTTTTCGCTCCGGTCACGGTGTATTGGTCCCGCCGGGGCCACCCGATTTCGCCCGGCGCGTTTGCCGGTGTAAAGGCAGCGGTCGGCGACACAGAACAGGGTTTCGGCGTCCTGGCCATGGTCAGGCCACTGGGCAATGCCGAACGACGCCGTCACCCGGATACCGGCCTCACCGTAGCGTAGCTCCCGGCCGGCAATACGTTCTCGCAGTTCGTCCATCAGTTCAAAGGCGTCTGCGGGTTTTACGTCCCGCAGGATCAAACCGAACTCTTCACCACCAAGACGGCCCACGGAGTCAGTAGTACGCAGGCGTTCGCTCAGACATTGGCCAATGTTGCGCAGCACGTGATCACCTGCATCATGGCCCAGTGTGTCGTTCACCAGCTTGAAATGGTCGATGTCCATCACCACCAGCGCAAACCCGCTGCCGTTGCGTTCGCATTCGGCAATCGTGCGGGCCAGGGTGGACTGGAAATTAGCCCGGTTAGCCAGGCCGGTCAGGGCATCGGTCTGGGCCATGTCCACCAGCCGTTGCTCGGCCTCCTCCCGGCGCTCCTCGTACATATGCATGAACACTTGCATAAGCACGCCGCACAACACCATGTTCAGCAGATCAATCATGCCATGGGCGGTACCGACGGTTTCCAGGAAGAAGTAGTAGACAACAAGGCCGACAACCATGAACGGCACGCTCAGGATCATGCCTTCGCATTTACCCAGCAGCAAATAGGCCAGCACCGGCATCATCAACACCCAGACAAACGCCGCGATGGAGGCATCCGGCAACAACATGATGACAATAAAGAATGAGAAGATGGCCACCAGGTAGGCGTAGATCCACTGCTGCAGGTGGGGCGTGGTCTTCAGCCGTTGCGCACCGAAGAACAGAAGGCCGCTGGCAAGCAGTTCAATGGCAGACACCCAGGGGAATCCGTTGAAAAACTGAAGCACAGCAAACACCACCAGTGCGGAACCGGTGACAAAAAACAGTAATCTTGCGAGCGTACGGCGGTGATTGTCCCGCAAACCGGAGCGGCTGTGTTCCAGCGCCGCGCCCAGATCGGGATGCTTTGGCGTATTCATGCTGACTCTTCCCTGGATCAGCCTCAGAGTATAGCCCTTGAAGACTGGTTGTAAAATAAGCAATCGGTATTCAAGGGCCGGGGGTTAGAACCGATCAGACGTACAGGTTCTTTCTGGAGAAACGCTCCACCAGTGGCTGATAGGCAGAGCCCAACAGGCGGTTGATGGCATCAATACCCCAGGCATCCGGGCCCACCAGGATGCGGGATTCGTTCTTCAGAATGCCTTTGACGATGATTTCGGCCGCCTTGTCCGGGGTGGTCATGGCCAGCTTGTCGAAGCCCTTACGCTGGGCGTCGGCGTTTTCGGACTTGCCCATACGAGCGGCGTTGGCAATGTTGGTACGAATGCCACCCGGGTGCACACAGCTGACATGCACCGGCTGGTTCTCCAGCTTCATTTCCTGGCGCAGGGATTCGGTGAAGCCACGAACGGCAAACTTGGCGGCGTTATAGGCGCTTTGCTTGGGCACGCCAATCAGGCCAAATACGCTGGAGATGTTCACCACGTGGCCGTCGCCGGAGGCGATCAGATGAGGCAAAAAGGCCCGTGTGCCGTGGGCAACGCCCCAGAAATCGATGTCCATGACCCACTTGAAGTCGTCGTCAGTCATTTCCCGCACCGTGGCAGACAGCGCCACACCCGCGTTGTTGATCACCAGGTTTACCTGGCCGAAATCTGCCTTCACCTGTTCGGCGTGGGCGTAGATCTCGTCACGGTCAGAGACGTCCAGGCGGTAGGTTTTCACACGGTTCTTGTCCAGGGTGGCGACGGTTTCCGCCAGGCCAGCTTCGTTGACATCCGACAGCGCCAGGCGGCAGCCCCGGGCTGCTAGGGCATGGGCCAGGGCACGGCCAATGCCGGAACCTGCACCGGTCACCACGGCGACTTTGTTTTTCAGATCTTTCATGGCGGGAGCCTCTTGTTGTGGTCTTTCAATTAAAGCAGCGTCTGCATACTTCGCCACTTTAGAGGCGCGCCAGCACCAAACCTATGGCACTGGACTCCGCGCGGTGCCGGCAGTCGGGCCAGTGGGGGCGCTATCCCAGCAGGTTATCCAGAGGCTGGTCATAACCCGGCGCGAACACCTCCAGAAAGTACTGGACCTCGGGCAGCCCGTCGGCATCCAGGCGGGACCTGATCTGGACCTCGGCAGGAACGAACTCCGGATTTCCCGCGCGGATTTCCGCCCGGCATTTAAGCCAGGCCGACAACCGGTCCGCCGCCTTGATCAATTCCTTTTCCTGCTCAGCCAGCCGGGACTCCCGAACATAGGGCGAGAAGTCATCCCGGAGATCGGCCGGCAACAAGGCCAGTAACTCCGCTTCTGCCTTGTGTTCGATATCACCGAAGGCTTCCCGCATCACTTTCGAATGATATTTCACCGGTGTCGGCATATCGCCGGTGATCACCTCGGTGGCATCGTGGTAAAGCGCGGCAGCCGCGATGCGGTCCGCGTTGACCTGGCCGTCAAAGTGCCGGTTGCGGATCAGCGCCAGGGCGTGGGCGATGGTGGCCACTTCCCAGGAATGGGTGGCGACGTTTTCTTCGATGGCATTACGCATCAAGCCCCAGCGCTTGATCCAGCGCAAGCGGGAAACATAGGCAAAGAAGTGGCTGGCAGTGCGCTGTGTCAGACTGGCCATAGAACTACCTGATTCGATTAGAATTAACGGACGTTCAGCGTGAGCTGCACGGTGACAAGCCCCTGTTCATCGGTAACGGCCTGGCGGGACGGCTCCAGGGTGAACAGCTGGGCCGGGTCTACTTCATGGGTTTCCTGCAGCAGGCGGCGAACCGCCAGCCCCCGGTTGGTAGCCAGTTGCCCCAGGGCCTCTGGCGGCAGCGGGCGCTCACCCTCGCGCCAGGCTTGTTGTGCCTGGGCCCAGGCTTCGTCGGTCAGTTCCTCACCCCGGGCTTCCATCCGGGCGCGCAGTAGCGCCAGAGCGTCAGCTTCCGGATTCACGCCGCCGCGAACGTTCAGCACCAGCTCAGGGCGCTCTCTCAAAGCCTTTGCCAGGGCCGACAGTTTGGCAGCCTCACCCTCTGCCAACTCAACGCTACCCGGCACAAAACTGACCTCGCCCAGGTCTTCACTACTGAAGCCCGCCAGATCCGCCAGGGAGCCCAACATGCTGAAGGGGGATGCAGCGGCTTTCACCAGCAGGTTCACAAAGGCGCGCATGACGATCTGGCCGACCCGAAATTCCGGATCGGCAATATCACCCTGCACCGGCAAGTCGACCTCAATGACGCCACGGCGGTCGGTCAGCAGCGCGAGGCCGAGCTTGACCGGCGCGCTGATGGCCTCATCACTCGGTACGGCCTGACCCAGTTCCATACGGTCCAGCACCACCCGATTTGAGGCTTTCAGACGGGTGCCGGTGAATTCATAGTCCAGATTCATTTTGAGCTTGCCCGAGTCGACGGCGTAGCCCAGGTATCGGCCGAAGTAGGGTGACAATACCGGCAACGCCAGATCCTCCATGGCCAGGCGAATGTCGCTGGTATCCTCGGTGCCCAATGCGCCCAGCGTGCCTTCAAAGGTGACGGGGGCAACGCCTGCGAGCCGGCCCTTGAGGTTCACCCGTCCTTGCTGTGGCGGCACATTACTGATGCCGCTGACCGCACCTGTCAGATTATCGAAGTTTGTGCTGAACGGTGGCTCCAGTGTGCGATCGGAATAACCGACGGCGCCGTCTTCAACCACCAGTTCGTTGATCCGGAAAACAAACTCCGGTTCGCCAGAGCTGGCTTCGGGGCTGGTCGATTGCGTAGATGTCGGCTCATTACCAGTATTCGACTGCCTGCGAACGATCCGGGCCAGATTGTGTACGCCATCAAGTGAACGAACGACGTTCAGAGTAGGCTGTGCCAGGGTAACCGTGCCGATTTCCAGCCTTGGCGGGTAAACGTTGAATTCGATCGGTGCCAGGCGCAAGGTGCGCCAGCCCAACAGGGAGGATTCGTCATCAGACAGCCTTAAATCCAGGTTCACGATCTCGCCGGTGCCGCTGAAAGTACCGGTCAATGGGTCATCCTGACTGTCCAGGTCCAGATTGCCGTCGAAGCTCAACTGGCCATTGGCGACAGACAGACTGGCGCCTTCCTGCAAGTATGGCTCAATCACCGAGAGCTCAAGCTGCGATCCTGAGACCGCTGCTTCCAGCGTAAAGGGCATGGGTGTCAGCTGGCCGTTGGCGGAGACACGGCCACCGCTGGCGAGTCCGGAGCCGATTCGGTAGCTTACCGGCTCGTCCAGCAGGTCAGACAGGCCGCCCAGGGTAATATCCAGTCCCACCAGCTCCAGCTCGGCAGGCGATTCCAGTGCCGCATCCCGCCAGCGCACCCGGCCGTCGGCCAACTCAACCCCCTGCACCGACCAGCGGAAAGACTGTTCGGAGCGGCCAGGCTGCTGTTCCGGAGCTGCTTCATCGTCTGCGCCCGGTAATGATGCCAGCCAGTCAATCCGGCCCTCGCGGTCCCGGGCGGCGGCCAGAAAGGGCTGCCGTATACTGACCTTCCCCACGCGGGCGCTCAGGGCCGACAGATCGAAACCAATGCCCTCAACACTCACCGTTTCGGCAGCAAAGGCCGCCTCATCGGTGCGGTCGTTCAGTGCAAGGGCGATATCCCGAATTGCCAGCGTGCCATCCGAGGTGATCAGCTCAAACGGCTCCCCGCCGCCAAGCTGGTAGTGGGTCTCAATGGTTAGCCGACCATCCTGCAAGCGCCAGGGCATAAACGGCGCAAGAAAATGACCAAGGGTGTTATGGTCCAGATCGGAAATCCGCAGACGGCCTTCGGAATAGAGTGGGGCAATACTCAGTTCGCCATCCCATTCAATGGTCTGCTCACCGAGTGCCGCGATCACCGAATACTGGCTGCCAGCCGCCTCCCGGGGCCAGGTGGCCAGATCGCTGATGGACAGATCAAGCGGGGTAATCCGGAATTCCGCAGTCTCGGCCTGGCTAAAGTCCCGAAACAGCAAGACTCCGCCATCGATGACCAGTTGCTGAAACAGCAGCTTGAGCGGGGTACTCGCCTCCGGGGCACTGGCCGTTTCAGGCTCGGGGGCTTCCGGTCTTGAGACTTGCCAATCACGGGCAAAGTTGACGCTGTAGTCTTCCAGCAGGTCCACGCGGATGAACGGCTCGTGCAGGCGAATGTCCTGAAAACTCACAACCCCCCGGAAAAGCGGGAAAAGACCGAGGTTGACGAACAGCCGATCGAAACCTAACACCGGTTCACCCTCGCGATCCTCGGCCGACAATCCGGTCACTTCAGCGGTCAGAGTGAACGGGTTGGTACGCAGCTCAGCCAGCTCCATCTGCCAGCCCATCTGTTGGTCGAACTGCCCGGGCAGTGTTTTTTTCAGCCACCAAGGCAATGCCAGGAAGCCGACAAGCGCGTACAGGGCGGCCAGAACCAGCACCACAACAGCCAGGTTTCTGGGCAAACGACTGGGGGATGGGCTCCGGGCCACGCAACTCTCCTTGATAGATCGCGAACTGACGGGGCCGGACAGCCCCTTGCCTGACACAAGGATAGTCCTCCCGGCGGGCCTTTGTCAGCCGCTGACAGCTCCGCGTGAACCCGTTATGCTTGGGCGTCGTACTTGAAGACACTTATCAGTCGGTACCGCAAGACGAGGAAAAGTACATGGACATCGGCGACATGCGTCGGGATTTTGAAAGTGAAGGGCTGGACAGAGAACACCTGAACGACGACCCGGTGATTCAGTTTCAGGCCTGGTTTGAGGATGCCCGTAACGCCGGTATTCTGGAACCCAATGCCATGTCATTGGCTACCACTGGCACTGACCAGATGCCAGATCTGCGCACTGTGCTCCTAAAGTACTTCGATAGCCATGGCTTTGTGTTCTACACCAACTATGGCAGCCGCAAAGCCCGCGAACTGGATGAGAACCCCCGGGCAGCACTTCTTTTTCCGTGGATTGGACTGAACCGACAGGTGCGTATTCAAGGCAGGGTCGAGAAGGTCAGCAAAGCCGAGTCCCTCAAATACTTTGCTTCCAGGCCCCGTGGCAGCCAGCTCGGCGCCTGGGTCTCGGAACAGAGCAAGGCCATTACCTCAAGGGGACTGCTGGAACAGAAAGTAGCGGAGATGAAACGCAAGTTCAGTTCCGGCGAAATTCCCTTGCCCAGTTTCTGGGGTGGTTATCGGGTGGTACCGGAACGTATCGAGTTCTGGCAGGGACGGCCAAGCCGACTTCACGACCGTTTTGAATACGTGAGAGAGGCCGATGGCTGGACCATCCAACGACTCCAACCCTGATCGGCCCAGCATCTGGCTGTGTCATCGGATTAACCAGGACACAGAACAAGCACCGGCGTGGATGACCGGTTTTGAGGCTGAAACGCTGGCGCACCTGGCCGGCGTCCGCCGTTACGAGTTCCTGACCAGTCGGTGGTTGCTCCGGCAGGGCCTGGCAAACACCAGCAGCCTGCCCCCCGAGCGCTGTCTGCCGGTAGACGGGCGCCCCAAACGCGCGGTCAACCCGGAAGGCCGGTATCTGTCACTGAGCCACAGCCACGGGCTCTGCGCAGTGGCCACAGACACCCGGCCGTTGGGGATTGATATAGAGCCAAGCCAACGCCGGCCCGATTGGGTCGCCGTCGCCAGGCGCTGGTTTTCCCCCATCGAACAGGAGTGGCTGTTCCGGGCTGATGACCCCTTCAGCTTTCTCAAGGTGTGGACCCTGAAAGAAGCATGGCTCAAGGCCACCGGCCGTGGCATTGCCGGTAACCTTCAAACCCTGGAGGTGCGTAACCAGTTTGAGCTCTATGGCGACCAGCCTGACAACACCTGGTTCGCCAGTTGCTTCTACGTAGAAGGTTTTCTGGTAACCTTGGTCTACAGGGGTACAGACCAGGATGGTCCGGGCAGCTGGCCCGACATCACCCTGCTGGAACCACCCCTGGATGACTACAGCCTGGCGTTGGCGGGCACCCTGGAAGTGAGCTGGGAACCTATGTTCCACCGAGTCATCCGGGCAAAGCGATAACCAGGACCCACTGTTATGGACCAAAATGCCGAACGCTGCCCCTGGTGCGGCACCGATCCGCTCTACGTGCATTACCACGATACCGTTTGGGGCCGGCCGGAATACGGGAGCGAGGCCCTGTTCGAAAAGCTGTGCCTGGACGGCCAGCAAGCCGGACTAAGCTGGATTACCATACTGCGCAAACAGCAGGGCTATCGCGACGCGTACGCCGGCTTTGATCCTGAGGTCATTGCCCGGTTTACTGAGCAGGACGAAGCGCGCCTGATGCAAAACCCGGAGATTATCCGTAACCGGCTGAAAGTGCGATCTGTGGTCACCAACGCCCGCAGTTACCTTGAACTGCAGGAAAGGGGCATCGAGTTCACCACATTCCTCTGGCAATTCGTGGACGGCCAGCCAATCCAGAACCGCTGGCAGCGCCTTGAGGACGTGCCCGCCATCACAAAAGAATCTGAAGCCATGTCAAGGGCGCTGAAGAAGGCCGGTTTCACCTTTGTCGGCCCGACCATCGTTTACGCCTTCATGCAAGCCACGGGCATGGTCAACGATCATCTCGTTCAATGCCCGGCCTATCACGAGTGCTTTACGCTGTCACAATGATCTTACCGGGGTGGTTGCACGTAAGTTTCTGGGTAACACCACTTCGGGAGTCTGTCCGTGCGCATCACCCTCAACCAACTCAGAAACCTTGAGCAGCCTGTTATTGAACTGCTGGAGATCATTTCACTGGAAGGCCAGCATTACATGGCCAGACTTCACCGGCCGGAAGGTCTGATGCTGTTGTCTGACGACAACGGGCAAACACGCCTGTTTCGCAGCGCCTGGCAACTGCAGGACACCCTGAGCGATCTGGACGTGCGTGAAACCCAGATTGTTCACCCGTCCGCCTATCATGAAATGGTGGGCATGGAGCCGTCAGAATTTGAACCTATGCGGATACAGGTTCAGAGGCAACGGTCGTGATTGCAGTTGCTCGTCTCGCTATCCTGGTTGGCATAGCCGGCCTGGTGCCGTTTCTTGCCGGAACGGCCGGCCTGTTTGCGATGCCGGGGAAAAGTATCATAATCCTGAGCTGGTTCTACGCCTACAGCGCCGGCATTCTCGCGTTTATGGCCGGAATATACTGGACCATCGCACTGCAGCTGGAGAATCGCTCTTACCCCCAATCGCCACTGGTCTCGATGCTGCTCAGCCAGTTGTTTTTTGTCGCCGCCGGCGTGGGGCTGCTGTTACAAACTCCCCACAAGATTGCCCTGTACACCGCCGCCTACCTGCTACTGTATATTGTCGACGCTCGCTGGATGCGACTGTACTGGCCGGCGTGGTATCTGCGCCTGCGCCTGGTACTGACCACCGTGGTGCTGGCGTGCCAGATAACCGTTGGTGTATGGTTCTACCTCACCCACGGTGCCTGATATCAGGCACCGTTGTTCGGCTCGGAAAACCACTGTTGCAGCTTCTTTAATGCCGTCTTCTCTATCTGTCGCACCCGCTCACGGCTGATTCCCAGTTGATCCGACAGGGTCTGCAGCGTTTCCGGCTCGGATACGCCCAGCCCATAGCGACGGGACAGAATATCCCGCTCCCGCTCGGTCAATTCACCCATCATGGCCTGCAGAGTAATCCGCCGGTCCCGCTGCCGCAGTGGGTGGTCCGGAGACATGGATTCGCCGCTGGCCAGGCTGTCGCCCAGTGTGATGGAGCCGTCCTCCAGCAAAGGCACATCGGTGGACACTTCCCGGGCGGCCAGTGCTCTCAGTTCGCCGATGCGCGAGGGTGAGGCTTCCATGGCTTTGGCCAGTTCGGTCTGGGACGGTGTGCGGCCCAGGGCCTGGTGTAATCGCATGGAGGTTTTCTGGAGCTGGCGTATTTCCTCGACGACGTTCTCTGGTGTGTGAACCACCCTTACACCACGCTGCAGGCAACGCCGCACCTCCTCGCTGATCCACCAGTAGGCATAGGTGGAAAAACGAAAACCCTTAGCCGGGTCGTATCGTTCAACCGCCTTGATCAAACCCACATTGGCGTCCTGGATCAGGTCTGACATGGGGATACCGTGCTGGCTGTAACGGCGGGCGATGTGCACCGCCAGCCTCAGATTGCACTGTATCAGCCGGCGACGGCAGGCCATGGCCAGGTGATAAGCCCGGCGACAACGGCTGGAGAAGGCGCAGGCGTCGCCCAGGCTACCGACCACTTCCCGAAGGGTTTGTGGCGTGTTATCGGGCAAACAGAGTTCCTGGCTGATCACCCTTAAGCTGCGAATCAGTTGACGTGCGAGACGGCGTTCCGCGCCGTCGCTGAGAAGTTCATGTCGGGACGCATCCCTGAAATACAACCCTACCAGGGAATCCCTTTCACCATCGTGGGGAAGAGTCGGAGACGGTCCCTGCCGATCATGTATCTGCATTGGCTAAGGCACCTGTTGAAACTTTCCTGAATATACGCGATGGCAGAGAGGGCGGATTGCCAGAAAAAGTGCAGAAAACCGAGACAGGGCGCAGCGCTGGAAGGGATCGGATACGCCCGGCCATGTTACTTACCCGGTGAAAAACACCGGGCAAAACGGCCGGCCGGGCGCCCGATCAGGAGGCAAGACGTCCTCCATTACCCACCGGCAAAGCGACCGGTTTCGCCGGCGGGTAATTCTTCAGGTGGTTGAAGCCGCCACAATGGCGTACTCGTGATTGTGGGGTTCGATCAGAGCACCGTGCAGGGCCACAATCGCCTGATTGTAGTGGTCTTCTTCAATCACAAACTGGATATCCACCTGTCGCATGCACTGGTGAATCGCCAGAACGCTGATGTCCTGATCGGCCAGCGATTTTACGGAGCGCGCCAGAATACCAGGCACCTTCATATCACTGCCGATGGCAGACACCAGGGCCACTTTGCGGGTGCTGATTTCGGCATTGGGGAACTCTTCCTCCAGCGCCTTGACCACACGCTTTACATGCTTGAGCGTGGTGTCCACATAGTGGGTGATGGTGTTGGCATTGGTGTCCTTGGACATGAAGCGCACCTTGAAGCGGCTCAGCACTTCCAGGATTCTGCGATCTGAGCCGGGCTCGCCCTGCATGTCCTGGTCGAACACTTCGATGGCGAACACACCCTTTGCGCCGGCCACGATTTCCACCTGCGGCTTTTCACTGACGTAGTCGCCGGTGATCAGTGTGCCGGTGTGCTCCGGCTCGAAGGTGTTCATCACCCGCAGCGGAATCTCATTCTGGCGCAGGCCCTTACCGGCACGAGGGTGGATGGCTTCCATCCCCAGGTTGGCCAACTGGTCGGCCACGTCGTAGTTGGTGCGACCCAAGGGCACTACCTTGTCTTCGCCAACGATATTCGGGTCGGCGGAACTCAGGTGATACTCTTTGTGAATGATGGCTTCGCGGGCGTTGGTGATCACCGCCACCCGGCTGAAGGTCATTTCACTGTAGCCCCGGTCAAAGGTGCGCATCAGGCCTTCCTTGCACTGGGCGTAACCGGTCACAATCGGCAGTTCGCGGGTCAGGTCTACGTTGTCGAACGCCTGCTTGAGCTTCTGGTCCAGGGGCAGCAGTTCGCTGTCGCGCCAGCCAGTCAGATCGACAAACCGCGCATTGATACCTTCCTGCTGCAGTTTCAGCGCGGTGTTGAACGCACTGTGGGCTTCACCGATGCCGGCGAGCATTTCCCGAACCGTCAGCAAGTGCTCTTCCAGTTGGAACTGACCATAGGAACACAGGCGCTGAAGGTCGATCAGACAACCCCGAACCCCTTCAATGCGGTCGGTAATGAACTGGTCGGCCTGCTGTTTGAGCATGGGGTCTTCAAACAGATCGCCGTTGATGTCGGTCAGGAACTGGATCAGCTTGGTGAGGTCGTCGCCCCAGGCCCAGTCCGATTCGGCATCGGCAAACAGGGCATAGACACCCGGCTCGCCGGTTTTCTTGTGTTCCAGCAGCTCGTTGGTCACGCCACCGTAGGCGGAGACCACGAAAATACGCTGATAGAGGTCGCTCTTCTTGCGCTTGGCAATAATGATGTTGTCGCGAACGGCCTCGTAGTTACTCATGGACGTACCGCCGATCTTCTCGACGGTGTGTTGTGCCGTAGTCATGTTGTCGCCTTTGCTATCCTGCGGAATGTAAGTGTGGGATGGCGGGCGTCTTACGACGCCTCGCTGACACCTTCCTGCATGATTTCATCAACACTCTCGGCCAGGATGCTCACACCCAGGCGCAGATCGTCCTCACTGGTGGTCAGTGGCATCAGGCACTTGATCACTTCGTCGTTCGGACCACTGGTCTCGATAATCAGGCCTTTCTGGAACGCACGCTTGGTGATCGGGCCGGTCAGGTCCGCATGCTTGGCCTCAATTCCACGCATCAGGCCACGGCCTTTCATCCTGAACTCACCGGGGTACTTGTCGCAGATAGCCTGCAGGGCATCACCCAGCACCTTGGTCTTGGCTTTCACCTCATTGGCGAAGGCATCGTCCTTCCAGTAGGTTTCAACGGCGGCACGGGCGGTCACGAAGGCCATGTTGTTGCCACGGAAGGTACCGTTGTGCTCACCGGATTCCCATACGTCCAGCTCCGGCTTGAACAGCACCAGCGCCATTGGCAGGCCGTAGCCACTCAGGGACTTGGACACCGTCACGATGTCCGGCTTGATGCCGGCGAACTCAAAGCTGAAGAACTCACCGGTACGGCCGTTACCGGCCTGGATGTCGTCCACAATCAGCAGAATGTCGTGCTTTTTGCAAAGCTCGGACAAGCCTTTCAGCCACTCGGCACGGGCAGCGTTCAGGCCACCTTCACCCTGAACGGCCTCAACGATGACCGCCGCCGGCAATTCAACGCCAGAAGAGCTGTCTGATAGCACTTTATCCATAATGGTCAGGGTATCAACGTCTTCACCCAGATAACCGTCGTAGAACATGAAGTCGACATGGCCAAGGGGAATACCGACTCCACCCCGGTGATGTTCGTTACCAGTTGCCGCAACCGCACCGGTGGTCACACCGTGGAAGCCATTGGTGAAGGAAATGATGTTGGTACGGCCCTTCACTTTACGAGCCAGCTTCATCGCCGCCTCTACGCAGTTGGTGCCGGTGGGGCCGGTGAACTGCATCTTGTAGTCCAGGCCACGGGGATCCAGGATGTACTTTTTGTACGCTTCCATGAAATCGTGCTTGGCGGTGGTGAACAGGTCCAGGCCCTGGCTTACACCGTCTGCCTCGATGTACTCAAGCAGGGCTTTCTTCAGAATGTCGTTATTGTGGCCATAGTTCAGAGAACCGGCACCGGCCAGGAAGTCCAGATACTGCTTGCCGTCTTCGGTGTACAGGTGCGCGTTCTTGGCGCGGTTAAAAATCACCGGGAAGGCACGGGAATAGACGCGTACTTCGGATTCAGTGGACTTGAAAATTTCCATTGTCTTGCCTCTTAGCATGTCAGGTTCGAGGTAAATGCGCGGTGCGCCTGCTGGTAAAACATGTCGGTCGCAACAGGCCCGCCGTGCGTTGATGTCAGCCGCATGGCAAGCCCACCCCGGGTGGCCTGCCGGCTGTTTTCAGGTTCGCGAACGGCGATTCACTGGCTGTGAATCAGGGTTCTCAGACAGGTTTCGTGAAAGGCCCAATGCGCAGCAGGAACTCAGAATCATGCTTGCCGCCAAAGTGGGTCTCTTTCTCGAAGTGCTCGTGATAGGTGAGCTCGGCTCCCAGATCACGGGCAAATGAGCGGAACAGCGCCCACGAGGCCTCGTTGTCTTCGGTAATCGTGGTTTCCAGGTGCGTAACCTTCTTGCACGCGTCCCGGCCGACGATTTCCTTCAGCATCCGCTTGGCGAGGCCCTGTCCACGACCTTTCTCGTGAACCGCCACCTGCCAGACAAACACGGTCTCGGGCTGTTGGGGAGGGATGTATCCGGAGATAAAGCCGACCAGATCGCCTTCCTTCTCCGCGGCCACGCCGGTTTCGGCAAAGTGGCTACACTGCAACAGGTTGCAGTAAATCGAGTTGGGGTCCAGCGGTGGGCATTCCGCTACCAGCTGGTGGAGCCTGTAGCCATCATCCTTCGTCGGTTTGCGGAGGGTGATGGCGGTGGTATTCGATCCTTCTGATGTCATAACGTGATCAATTCGCTTCAAAAGTTAGAGTTGAATTATATAGACCACAAAATATATTTCAAGTCGACCACAGACAGCCACCCAGGACCATCCAGAGTAGATTCTTTCAGAATAGACCTAATCGAAACATTTGCCAGTGACAGATTGGTTACCGGAAGGACGGAAAAACGACGTCCTCCGGCGTGAGATGAGTGCCGCCGGTCAGGCGGCTCCGATAGGACGCGGCGGCAGGCGAACCCTCGGGCCAAAGCCGATCAAACTGTGACAACCACGCATCCACGTCGTAAGCCACAGGCATCAGGGAAACGTGCAAGCCCGGCCGTGCAATTCCCGCCAAAGGCTCCGCGAAGGGGCTTGTAAAGCCAATACGAGTAACCAACCCCCGGGAGTCGGCGCGTAAATTACCCATGCCGGCCGCCCCGTTATTAGCCACCATCCGCTGTTTTCCATCGACCTCGCTGGACCACACCACAGGCAGGCAGGTGTGGGTGCACGCAATCACGTCGGCATCGGTGGCGCGGAACCAATCCGCCAGTTGCTCCTCGTTACCTGCGGCAAACGATTCGTGAGCCAGACCCCACCCGGCCAGAGACTGGGGATCACCATGCAACACCAAAATCTTTAGGCCTCCAAATATCAGGCAGCGGTATCTCGGCAATACCGATAGTTTCTTTTGGATATCGGGATGTTGATTCGCCAGCGCCTGCAGGCGCTCCATTATCTGATTGGACCGCTCCACCACGGCCTGGCCCACATACTCCGGGTATGCGCAACCACAGCCCGCTCCGGCATTGGGAATCGAGAGCTCATAATCCACGTTGCCGAGAATGGCAGTATGGTCCAGCACGCGGCCATTGATTTCACGGAACAGAGCGGCATCGGCGTTGAACCAGTTGAAATCGCCATTGAACACCAGCTTAACCCGATGACCGTGGCGCTGCTCTGCCCGCACCATCGCCTCGATTTCGTCAAGGGCAAAAGGATTGCCGTACAGCCCGCCGACGATGTACAGCACACTGTCGAAGACGTGGGTGGGTTCACGACAAAGCTCCTCCGGCCGATAGCGGTAGGCCAGAGGGCAACTGCGCCCTTCTGTATCAGGCATGCCCGGGGACATCCCTTTCACCCGCAAACCAGCGCCAGCTATCAATCGCATCGAATACCAGCGAGATGCCGTTAACAACCAGTAACACCAGGATCAGCGCCAACTCTGGGTTGACCGGGCCACCCGTGGTCAACCGATACAACAGAAAAACCTGCAACGGCCCCCAGACGATCAGGTGAGGCACAGACATCAACCGACTCATGCCCTGGCAGATCAACATAATCGGGTAATTGGAAACAAGCACCAGAAAGGCCGACAGTGCCGCCCACCAACCGGCGGGCGTATCCAGAAACCAGAAGGCGGCGGCATTCACCGGAACCAAGACACCTGCCACCCAAACCTGCACCCAGAGCGGCAGGCTCCTGAACGATTTCCAGGTGGCGATGTGCCGGTCGACGAAACCCGTATTGGTCATGATTATGCTCCATCAGTCGCAAGCGAACGACCGGCCAAACGTCTGAGGATCAGGGGGACGAAGAAACCGACCGTGCAAATCAGAAAACCATAGGCATTCACACCCAGCAACATGGCGTAGGCACCATCACCAATCGCCCAACTGGAGGGGATCAGACCCGCCGCCAGCAGAACACCAAGACCAAGCCCGGTCCAGAAACTCAGGTGGAAGCTCCAGGGAGACCACTGGGTAAAACCATAGAACAGGAATACTGGTGCAAGGCCCATCACCATGGTGCCCGAGATGGTCGTGGCCTTGAGGATGTCGGTACCGGCGAACATGGGCAGGTTGCCGAGGAAAGCGAAAATCACCATCACCACCGCGCCCACTCGCATACTCGGCAGTTTGTCCTTGGCGCGGCGAGCCAGGCGGGGCAGATCCACCGCCAGGGATTTGGCCAGGGAGGTAAAGGTGGAATCCAGTGTTGAACCTGCCGAGGTCATCATCACCACGCTCATGAAGAACAGCGCGGCCAAACCAAGGGATTGACCAACCGCCGCCGGCGCATTTCCCACGGCTTCAATGCCATTGAGACGCGCATGCACGCCCACCAGACTGAAGATAAACACTGCCACAAAGCCAAGAAGACCCGCCACCACGAAGCTCTTGAGCATGGTCTTTTCCTTGTTCACAAAGCCCCGGTCGGTCAGCACCGGATCGTGGAACGGATAACTGAACAGCTGCAGCAAGGCCACCAGCAACAGGTCGAAGCCAGCGTTCAGGCGGAACTCGCCGCTGGTTAGCAGCGCGCTGGTGTCGTTGGCCGGAATAATCAGAAACAACACCGCCCCGACGAAGAATACAAACACAAAAGCCTGAATCACATCGGTAAAAATCGACGACCGCAGCCCGCCTTTGAGGCTGTACGCCAGGGTAAAAACGGTAAACAGCATCGCCGCAGCGTAGTATTCCCACTCACCGGGCAAGCCGAAATACCCACCGACCACGGCGGTGTTACTCCAGACTTCGTTATACAACCGGATGAGGATCGCCGCGGCAAACGCCAGGGCTGCGAACCGACCAAATCGGGAGGTCAGGAAATCCTGCAGGCTCCTGGCCCCGGTCTGGGTGCGGATCAGATAGATAACGTAACCCGCCACCGGAATCGACAACCAGTAACTGGCATAGGCCAAGCCGCCGACCACGCCATACGCCGCCCCGAGATTGGCGGCGTTGGTCACCGATTTGGCAAAGATCCAGCTGATAAAAATACTCGCCGTGAGCGACCACTGGCCCACCGGGTTGCCGTGGTCATCCGCGCCCTTGTAAAACGAATTAGCGTTCTTGCTCTTGGGCGACAGCACGTACATAACCACGCCGTAGACCACCAAGAATCCCCAGAACAGGGAGGCTTCAGTAATGTTCATTTTTTATTCCATTGTTTTGGTGCAGGTCATTGAGCGGTGGAGGGGGTTCCAAAACGAAAATCGTGGATTTTCTAATGGTTTTGGAACCCCCTCCACCGCTCAACGCCCCCGACATCGATAACAGCTTCCCGGCACACCACCGGTGCTCACCATACCCAACGGCCGCAACTCCGAAGTTCCAGAACCTCAGAATCCCAAAACAGCGAGTCAGCCAGGCGCCGAACAACTAGCCCCAAACCGGTAACAGGAAAAACACCGGTGATGCCGCAACATAATCCGCTCGTCCATGCTCTCGGCCAGCGTGCCGCCCAGGTCGTACTGCGGGTCGTCATCCACCAGCGTGCAGGCATACACCCGAACCTGATCTCCCTTCTTCACCAGCATGCGCGTGTAGGTGCACATGAAGTGGGAACGGGCCTCTTTGGTCGGGTACTTCTCCATGCAAGTCTCGGTAATCTCCGGGCTGCCGTCTTCAGATCCCGGCGTGCCCAGGTCCGGAAACGCGGTAAACGCCAGGTTCTCCGGAATGTTCCACTGCCGGAATATCTCACGGAACGCGGCTTCCACCTCCACCGGGTTTTCGCCGGGGTCGGTCTGGCGGGCGATGGACACTTTGAAACCTTGCTCGATCAACCATTGGATACCCTCCAGCGCCTGGTCAAAGCTGCCTTCGCCGCGGTCCTTGTCGTGCCGGGCACGATCCGGGAAATCCAGGCTGACCCGGAAGTGAATCGGGTACGGGTTGTCCAGTAACGGCAACACCTGGTGTTGCCGTTTATGCAGCGGCTCGGTGGCGTTGGTCAGCACAAAACAGGGCCGGTGCTGGCTGGCGTAATCCAGGATATTCACGAAATCCCGGATCACGAACGGCTCTCCGCCGGTGAAGGAAAACTGCTCCACGCCCATGTCGATGGCTTCGTGGATAAACGGTTTCACATCACTGAGCTTCATGCCCGGAATGCGACCATCGCCGGGGTGAGAACCTTCCAGGCAGAAGGGGCAGGCCAGGTTGCAGGCGGTGCCCGTGTGAATCCACAGCTCCTTGAGCTTGTCCGCATCGATGTAACCCCGAGGGTCACCGTTGCGGGTGTGAGTCCAGCTGTCGCGGGCCCGGGGTTCCAGCACTTCCACGGCCGGAATACGTGCACTGCGGGCCGGTCTGGTTTCAATCAGGGGCATGGATGCTCCTCGGTTGCTCAAAACTTTAAGCCACAGACGCGGGCGAGCCTGTTTTGTTACAGACTCAGCCCGTTTTTTTAACCTGTGGTCACTTCTTTGTGTTTCACCTGCTGATTTCCGCCTTTACCACGGCGCCAGCCATGCAGCTTTTCCAGCAGTTTCAGAACTTTTTCCGGCGCATGCGCCCGTTTCCACTCACCAGCGGCGTACTTGGCCGACTCATTCCAGGTCGGGTACGGGTGAATGGTGCCCAGAATCTTGTTCAGCCCCAGGCCATGTTTCATCGCCAGCGTGAACTCGGCGAGGATTTCCCCGGCGTGGGCACCCACCACAACAGCGCCCAGAATTTTGTCCTTGCCCGGCGGCGTCAGCACCTTGATAAAGCCATGGTCTTCACTCTCGGCGATGGCCCGATCCAGGTCATCGAGACCATATCGGGTAACCTCGTAGGCAATACCCTGTTGCTGCGCTTCGGCCTCACTCAAACCAACCCTGGCCACTTCCGGAGAAGTGAAGGTCACCCAGGGCATCACCCGATAATCCACCTTGAATCGCTTGAACTGACCAAACAACCCGTTTACAGCCGCATACCAAGCCTGGTGGGCCGCTGCATGGGTGAACTGATAAGGACCGGCCACATCGCCACAGGCAAATACGTTCGGATACCGGAGGCTCATGTCATCTTCCACTGGAACAGTTCCGTTCGGCAAAGTATCCACACCAATCCTGTCAAGGTTCAGGCCATTGGTATTGGCGGCACGGCCCACGGCGACCAGAACCTCATCAAATGGAATTCGAACCTTCTGGCCCTCGTGGTCGCAATACGCAACCTTCTCATCATCCTCTATACGAAACTCGGCCGCAGAATGTTTCAACCGGACATCAATTCCGTCATCCTGGAATTGTTTCAGAACCAGTTCAGAGACATCCGGATCTTCTTTCGCCAGCAATCGCTCGCCTTTTTCTACCTGAGTTACCTGGCAGCCAAGTCTGGCAAAGGCATGGGCCAACTCAGACCCGATTGGGCCACCGCCCAGTACCAGCAGACGCTGCGGCTGTTCCTGCAAATCCCACAGGTTATCGGAGGTCAGTGGCTGCATGTCTTTCAGACCAGGAATTGGCGGTACCGCAGGTTTGCCACCGGTGGCGACGATGATGCTACGGGCGGTGAGGCGTTCGGTGCGGCCATCATTGTGTTTCACCTCCAACTCCCAGGGCGACACGAAACTCGCCTCGCCGGCGATGCACTCCACACCCAGCTTGCGGTAACGCTCCGGGGAGTCGTGGGGCTCCACTTTGGCAACTACCTCCTTAACCCGGTTCATAATGTTCTTGAACGACCCTTTCACCGGCACCGACTCCAGACCGTAACGGTTGGCATGGCGCAAAGTATCCGCAGCCTTGGCGCTGCGAATCAGAGCCTTGGAGGGCACGCAGCCGGTGTTCAGGCAATCGCCACCCATCTTGTGCTTTTCAATCAAGGCCACTTTGGCCTTTACCGCGGCAGCAATGTAGGCGGAGACCAGCCCGGCGGAACCGCCGCCGATGACCAGCAGGTTGTAGTCGAAATGAGCCGGCTTCTGCCAGCCGGCATACACCTTGCGTCGGCGGATAAAGCCCACCACAAACTTGGCGATCAGCGGAAACAGCCCCAGCAAGGCAAACGACAGCAGCAGGTTGGCCGAGAGAATGTCACCGGTGGACTGGATTTGTCCAAGCTGGGTGCCTGCATTCACGTACACAAAAGTGCCGGGCAACATGGCAATCCAACTCACCAGCGCATAAGTGCGCAGCTTCATGGCGGTCAGGCCCATGGCCAGGTTGATCAGGAAGAAGGGGAACACCGGCACCAGACGCAAGGTGGCCAGATAGAACGCGCCGTCTTTCTCGATGCCGCGGTCCATTTTGGCCACCGTTTCCCCGTAGCGCTTACGCAGGGTATCCCGCATCAGGAACCGGGCAACCAGAAAGGCCAGGGATGCGCCCACGGTCGACGCAATGGAGACCGCCGCCAAACCGTAAAGGTTGCCGAAAAAGGCACCGCCGGCCAGAGTCATGATGGTGGCTCCTGGCAAAGACAATGCGGTCACGACCACATAAATGAGGGCAAAACCTGTGACGGCCAACACCAGGTTCTGGTCTATCCACTGACCAATGGCACTCTGGTGCGACTGAAGGTTTTCCAGAGTAAGGAGTTTGTGCCCGTCGAAACCAACAAAGATCCCGACGATGGCGGCGATAATCAGAAGAAGTAAAAGCTTGCTGCGATTCATATCCGTGCCTGTAAGAATTGAATAAACCAATACGCTGTTATAGCCAAGACACGATCACCGGCTGGATGTTACACCGTCCCTGCACTATTATTTTTGAGCATTTGTTACAGAATACCGGAACTTTGAGCAATTCTGGAAGACTATAAAAGACAAACTGCCATACCAATAGTGAGAAGGGACGGAAACCCATGGACACAGCGGCACGCCCTGAAGCTGAAACATCACTGATCGACGACCTCAAGCGGGGCGACGCCACGGCCTATCACCGGGCAGTGCGTGAATACTCACCCGGTATGCTGGCCGTTGCCCGGTTTTACCTGGACCATTCAAGTGCTGAAGAAATAGTCCAGGACTGCTGGGTAACCGTGATAGATGCCATCCAGAAGTTTGAGGGCCGCTCCGGCCTGAAAACCTGGTTGCACCGCATTGTCGCCAATCGATGCAAAAACCGGCTACGAACGGCGAACCGGGAAGTCGCAACGGATTTCTCCGAGACTCTGGAGCCGGATCTGGCAAACCGTTTCAATTCCACAGGACGCTGGGATCTGCCACCCAAGCTGCAATTCCATGAATCCGCGGACAACCTGATGGAAAATGGCGCCCTCAGCGATTGTCTCGACAAGCACCTCTCTGCACTGCCGGAAACCCAGCGTTCTGCCCTGATGCTTTACGAAGCGCATCAGCATAAATCCGATGACGTCTGTAACATTCTGGATGTCAGTGCCTCTAACCTTCGTGTACTTTTACACCGTGCGAGGCAAAAGATCTTTCTCATGGTGGAGACCTTCCAGGAGACTGGCGAATGTTAATGTGCAGGGATCTGGCCGAGATTGCCAGTGACTACATCGATGGTGAACTCAGCGGCCGGCAGAACCTGTCTGTGAAAATGCACCTGATGATGTGCAAGGACTGCCGTACGTTTATCGGCAACCTGCGAGCAAGCAGTAATCTGCTGAGTGCTCACTCCTCGGGGAAGGCCGACGAGGAGTTTCTGCGCAGGATTGACGAAAGGGTGGCTGAAGCGCTGAATGACCGACAAAACAAGGGAAGTGATTCAGAGTAACGCTTTCGGGATTTCTATTCGGCCTCGAATACATCGGTATCCGGATGGAAGGTATACCAGGCAAACCAGAAAGCCCGCGTCGCCGGCAACAGGGTGCCGTATTCATCACGCAATTCAGCGGAGGGAACGTCGGGGTCATAATGCAGTGTTACAGCCTTCCCTCCAATTTGGTCTTCAAGCACGGCACCGTGGTCGGCTAACTCCGGAAAAGGCCAAGCTTTGCTTTCTCCGTTATAGCTCCAGCCCAGCACCCAGGTTTTCGGGTGATACTTTCGGCTGGCATGAGTAACCGGAAAATAGAGTCGCTCCGAGTGATCGTAATCGCCATAGGGAGATAGCCGATAATTCCGGCGATGGCCGGTATCGGTGGAAAGCACCTGTCCGTTTTTGCCCACTCGCTCCTGCCAGCCCCTCCAGAGTTCGTGGCGAATAGCGACGGGCTTCAACTCTTTCCCTACCAGGGGTCCGGAAATCGCCCGCCCCTCTATCTGCGACCAGAGGGATTCGGTCTGATGGTCGTACATTAACAGGTCACTGTTGTATAACAGGCCAGACACGCCAAAAGTGAGCGCGCGCCCGTCGACGACAGGATCAAAGGCCATACCGGTGCCGCATAGCGGGCAAAAGGTGATTAATACCTGGCCCTCGTCGAGACCGTGATTGACAATTTCATGCCAGTTCAGAATTCCGATAGGGTAAGCGAAGCTGACGTTGCCGGTATCAAGGGTAATCATCAAATCGTTTTCGCGCCAAAGCCTGGCTTCCCGGCTGCTCTCAAACAATGGGGCATCGATTGATGGAATACCATCCCGTGGTGGCCCGCCGCGAAGAATTTTCTCCGGGGCTACCAGAGAATTGCTGATATCGAAACCGTTTTTCTCCTCAGACGCGGAGGACGCAGCCACAGGAAGCAGCGCCCAGAAAACAATAGCGGACAAAGACCGAACGAAACTGTTCATATTTCCTCCCGGCAGGGCGGATGCAATGCAGTGCCCTCACCTGCTGTTTAGGTGACGGACACATCAGCCGGCGAGTTGTTACAGTGTCAGCAATGTGAATGGCAATGCATCACAACTTCCGCACCTCCTCATAAACCGCAACTTCTGTGGCTCTTGTTTCTTGGCGCAGGTGCAGATCCTTACTCACGCTGGTGTAGGTCGAGACCATGTAGGGAACGCAATAGGTCAGCAGGAGCTTTAACCAGTCAATGGTGGCCGAACCAGTGATTGCTTCCCACTGGTTGATCAGAACCAGAAGCGTACCGACAACAATGGCAAGCTTCGCCGCGCGCCGCGGCGTTCCATGACCAACGGCCAGTTCGCAGACGTCCTTACAACGGCTGATCGGTATCTTCAGAAGTCGGTTTACAGACATCAAAACCTCAGTGGTGGACTTTAATTGAGAAATCCGTGAATGACCCTTTCTGTCTGTGGCAACTTAAGGTCATCAGGGCGGACAATAAGGATATCCGGCACTTGTCCGTCCGACGGAAACCCTATGCGCCTCCCCGGAAAAATAGCCTCCAGATCTTTACCTAATGATTTAAGCGCCATTTCAGGCTTGAGCAACGTGGCCACGATCAACGGCACCCCGGACCATGTCTCCTTCACCAGTCTGAGAACCCCTTCGAAACTACCGGCTTCTGACGTGACACTGCTGGACACGATAACTCCAGCGGGCTTGCCTGAGCCCGCCCCGGTGACCGGGGTATAACCAAGTTTAGTCAGGATTTGCGACATGGGTTTGCGGATAAACGGGTGCGGGCGGGCGAGAACAACTTCTTTGGGCATATCTGACTCCGGGCTTGCAGTTTAATGTGAATTGCCAGAGCAAGACACGCAGTACATGCGGTTTGTTACAACCAAAAATGACATTTACGGAACTAATCACTGAGCACTTTGTCATTTGAGCGATCATTCAAAAATCAATCGAGGAGACAACAATGCCCAAACAGTTACCCATCGCCCTGCTGCTGCTCCGTCTCGGCGTTTTTATCGTGTTTTTATTCTGGACTTTGGACAAACTTGTCCAGCCAGAACACGCTGCTAAAGTTTTCGGGGCTTTTTACGGGCTGGATGGCCTCGGGGAAACGGCTTTCTACCTGATCGGAGCTGCGCAACTCGTCCTGATCCTGGCATTCCTGGCGGGGATTTTTAAAACCTGGACCTATGGTGCCATCCTGGTCTTTCATGGTGTTTCTACGTTGTCGGCTTTCGGCAAATACATTCAGCCTTTTGACAACCTGCTGTTTTTTGCTGCCTGGCCTATGCTCGCCGCGTGCGCCGCTCTGTTTCTGTTGCGGGAGTACGATACGCTGACACTCTCCCGGCAATCGGCTCCTGTAACTGCGTGATTTGGATCCCTAACCTGTAACATTCATCCCGGTTGCCTGTCCTTAGTACCAGGAACAACAGACACGTAACCGGGGTAATCTATGCTACTGAACTGGCTGTCGAGGCGCCTTGCCGCCTACCTTTCCAAACAGATCAAGTGTTACTCTGCCCGAACCTCCAGCTGGGAGGCCTTTCAGATCTCGATCAAGCCCGGAGATGTGCTCCTGGTGGAGGGCGATACCAGGATCAGCACAGCCATCAAGTATCTGACCCAATCCACCTGGTCGCATGCAGCACTTTATCTCGGCCCGGGAGCGGGACTGGCAATCCAGGAGGATGGCGAACCCCATGTCTTGGTAGAGGCTGATCTTGAGCAAGGTATCCGCTCTCTGCCACTGTCTTTTTACCGGCACTTCCATACCCGTATCTGCCGGCCAGTTGGGCTCAGCGAACGCGATATTCAAGCATTAATTGACTATTCGAAAAGCCGGATCGGGCACCAGTACGACCTGAAAAACGTGTGGGACCTGGCACGCTATCTTTGCCCCACACCACCGGTACCAACCCGTTATCGTCGTTCCATGCTGGCATTGGGCAGTGGCGACCCCACACGAGCAATCTGTTCAACTTTCATTGCGCAGGGCTTTCAGTCGATCCGGTACCCGATACTACCGGAACGCCTGACCGATTCTGACGATGAGGAGGGTTCGGAAGCCCAACAACGAGAGTACTTCCGAATTCGGCATCACTCCCTGTTTGCCCCCAGGGATTTTGATGCATCGCCCTATTTTGATGTGATCAAACCCACGCTGGAGCAGGGGTTTGATTACCGGCAGTTTCAGTGGGCAGATTGAGCCTTCAGGATACGTCCGTCTCAAGGGGTATCCGCATGACATCCAGGAACTTGTTCCAGGACGAGTAGAGTTCCATGACACTCATGGCCTCAATGATTTCGGCATCTGTTGCACCCTCTGCCCGGACTCGCGCAAGCAGCGCATCTGCCGGTTCGTGCGGATCACGATTGGCCTGACGAACCAGGGCCAGCAAAGCTTTTTCCCGGCCCGTAAATCGGCTGCCCTCCGGATTCGACAATAACGCCGTGAATTCGTCCTGTGAGAACCCGGCGGATTGCAGAGCCACCTGATGATGGTGCACGCAGTAGCCGCAGCCATTATCGGCCGAGACCACGACCACGATGGCACTCTTGAAGGCTTCGCCCAGAACGCCCCCATACATGAGGGATTTCTCACGCTGCCAGTTGTACTCGAGCACATCCGGCTGATGGGCATAAGCCCGGAACAGGTTGGGCACGAATCCTTCTTTCTGCCGGATGTCTTCAAAAATTCGCCGGACCCGCTCGTCAGAAGGCTCATCAACGCCCTCGATCAACGGTTCATTGGAGGCTTCCAGATCCGACCGTGGCCCCACCGACCAAGCCTTCTCCTCGCTGAGTCCGGCGGATACCGAAGATTTCAAACGGTCGAGCAGTTCCGGTTCTGGCCTAACCATCGATTGCCGAAGCCGATCAGCCCGCTGATCCGCAACCCGTAAGCCAGCGAGGAACTCCGCACACCCAGAGCATCGGGCGAGGTGAAACCGCACCCTCATGCGCCGGAACAGGGAAAGATCACCATCCAGGAAATCCGAGGCCAGGGTTGTTACTTCTCTGCAGGTCAGCATTCTCCGGTCTCCCTCAAACGCTCGAGCATCAGCACCAGACGCTGTCTGGCCCTGTGAACCATCACCCGGACATTGCCAACGGATACGCCAAGCAGTGAGGCCACATCGTCTTTCGGCATCTCGGCCTGCTGGCTTAAGAGAAGCGCTGCGCTTTGCTCACCGGGCATTTTGCCCAGGTGTTTCTGAAGGCAGTCGTCCATAACATCGCGTTCCAGGTTGTCACTCGGAGAATGACCCTCGAAGCCATGAAACGGATTCGCCCAGCGACCGTCCGGAGAGAATCGGGATTCCATATCGGACTCCAGTACGCTGAAATCATCCTGCAGAGATTCACGCTTGTGTTTGCGCAGGTGATTCTTCGCTTTGTTAGCGGTTATCCGGCACAGCCAGGACTTCAGGCCAGAACGCCCCTCGAAACCGTCTATCGCATGCATTACCGACAACCACGCCTCCTGCACGACATCCTCGGCCGCTGCGCTGTCGAGCATGGTCCTTGCCGTTGCAAGCATGCTCCCGGTGTATTTCTCCACAGCATGGTGGTAAGCCGCTTCATCTCGATTCCTGAGCGCGTCTACAAGCGCTTCTTCCGATAATTCGCTGGGCACGGACTGGACTCTTTTGGCAAAAGGGTTAAAACCGGTCTTCTGCAACGAATCCTTACAAGCCATTTGTCAAATATCAATGTTTTCCGGCAGAAAGCCCTCGAGCGCGGGCTTGCCCAACAAATACCCCTGCAACTCATCGCAGCCCGCCAGCGCCAGCCAGCTTGCCTGCGCTTCGGTTTCGACACCTTCGGCAATCACCTCGCAGCCCATGCTGTGAGCCATGTTGATGATCGTCCGGCAAAGCACTTCGTCCTGATCATTCTCCGGCAGGCCGCTGACAAAACTCCGGTCGATCTTGATACGAGACACCGGCATTACTTTGAAATACGCCAGCGATGAGTATCCGGTGCCAAAGTCATCCACGGCCAGATCCAACCCAAGTTCGCGAAATCGATTCAATGTAGCCATAGCCCGTTCGACATTTTCCATCAGTGCCGTTTCGGTGATTTCCAGTTCCAGATAGCGAGCCGCTACGCCGTATTGTTCCAGCAGGGTGGCTATTCGATCGGCAAAGGCTTCGTCGTGAAGCTGCATGGCCGACACATTCACCGCCAGTCTTCCCCTGAACCCCTGGGCCACCCAGAGTTTCAATGTGGCAAGCGCCTGTTCAAGCACCCAGTCTCCGATACTGACGATCAGTCCGGTTTGTTCTGCCAAAGGGATAAATTCGGCGGGAGAGACACTGCCCAAGACCGGGTGATGCCAGCGGAGAAGCACCTCATAGCCGGTGCACGCCCTGGCACGATCAAACTGGGGCTGAAATTGTAACTCCAGTTGTTGATTGTGGATGGCCAGTTTGAGACCACTGATCATTTCCTGCCGGCGATGAACCTGCTCCCCGAACTCCGACGCAAAAAACTGTACCCGCTCGCTTGGTGATTTCTTTGCCCGATGCATGGCGATTTCGGCGTGGCTGAGGAGGGTTCGGGCATCCTGGCCGTCCAGCTGGGTAACCGCAACGCCCGCACTGACCTCACATTCATAGGACTTGCCAGCCACCTGGACCGGCCTTTGACAAGCCTCGATGATGGCGGATATCCCCGCCTGAAGGTTCTCAAACGGGTGGCGATAGTGCTCACGGACCAGCAAGCCAAAGACATCCCCGCCCAGCCGAGCGACATGGCCATGGTCGGCACTGAACCCCCCAATCCTTCGGGCAATTTCCTGTAACACGCGATCCCCGGTTTCATGTCCGGCCAGGCCGTTAAGGGCCTGAAAATCGTTCAGCCCAAGTACAAGAACGGCCTCTTTACCGGATTCTCCCGGATTCACCTGATCAAAATAGCGGTCAAGCTGTTCTTCGAACAGACTCCGGTTGGCAAGCCCGGTAAGCTGGTCATACAACGTGCGGATTTGCAGTTCTTGCTCAGTCTTGCGAAGAGTTCGGGTACGTTCATCCAGCAGTTGATCCAGCTCCCGATTGAGCAGATGCAAGCGTGCAAGGTAAGAAGCATTCTGCTTGAGCATGCTGTTGAAAGCGCCTTCGACTTCCCCAAACTCGTCGTGGCGGCCGGCGGGTGTCAGATATTTCAGCGGGTGTTCCGCGTCTTCACCAGCGTGGGAAATCCGCTCCCGAAGCTTGAGGAGAGGCGACAACATCATCCGGTCAATCACAAACATGGTGACAGCGGTGACAAACACGGCAATCAGCAACGACAAGCCCAATATCCTGAAAACAAAGGCGACAAGTTCGGCGGGAACCTCGCTTACATCCACGCGCGCTTGCACCTCATAGTCAGAGAGTGTTGGGTCTGCGGTCCAAACCAGATCGATGGCCCCGGCTGCGGTTCTTGGCGCATTACGAAGCACTCCATCAGCGGGCTTTGCCTGTTCAATGGCCTCGCCCGCCGTATACGTCACGCCATCCCTACTCATGGACATCCCGACCAGCGGGCTGCTGGCAATCAACGTATTCAGATCTTCCGGATGAATCGGATGGCTCTGGGTATGCTTGAGAAAAGTGATCACCGCCTGGCTTGCGACATCCACCCGTTCACTTAATAGATTTTCTTCGTAGTTTCGGTAAGAGGGGATCAGGATCGCCGCTTCGATGACCAGTATCGCCAGAAATGCCGTCAGGGTGAGGTTGCGGCAGAGCCGACAAGCCACTAATTGCTTTGCCCACTGCCGCAGAGTACGCCTGTTGAGCGGAAATCCAACTGAAGCAGGCCCGCCAGCACGTTCATTCACGCCTACACCAACACCTGGTTTCATATGTGCCTCTTGAGTCAGCTTGTTGTATTAAGGAGACACCCGAAACACTGCAGTATTACAAAAAAGGGTGGGCCTTTCGGCTCCACCCAACCTGGACTCAACATGAACGACTCAGGAATCGACTATTGCTTGTCGATAAACTTCTTCTGTTCCACCCGGGAATACTCGGTTAGCGCTGCCAGTTCTTTCGAACCCCATGCCAGAGGGTCCGCAGCCATTGGCGCGACCATGCAGATCTGAACCATTTCGTCCAGGTGCACCATGTCCAGCCCGAAGTCGCGCTGACCCATGGCAACCATATGCGGGTATTCGTTCTTGAATGTGGCGTTGTATCCGGCGCCATTGGCATGACAGGTGGCGCAGGATAAGCCGTTGGAAGATAGGCTGTTATCGTTAAACAGCTTCTCACCCAACGCCCGGAGTTCCGCTACGTTACCCTGATAGGGCTGGTAACCGTCAGGCCGGCGAACCGCTTTTTTGAGGGCTGTAGAGGCACCTTCCCCCTCCGCTTCTCCTTCTGCCTCACCCTCTGCCTCTCCTTCGGCTTCACCTTCTCCCTCGGCATATCCTTCGGCTTCGCCTTCTGCCCGGGCCTCGCCTGCACCTTCAGCTTCACCACGGGCTTCGCCTTCCGCTTCTCCCCGGGCCTCACCTTCTGCCTCGCCCTGGGCGGCTTCGGCCGACGGTATCAGCCCGAAACCGGAACTAACACCGGCGTTAAAACCTGCCCCCGCAACCGCCACGACGGTCATCATGGGAACCGTCACCATTAGATTTCGCGACAGCCTGCCTAGCAGGGCCTTGCGTTTGTTTTCTGTAGACATAATCAGTCACCTCCGGTCGTTTTTTCATTATTCAGGGTGCGGGCCTGTTTCTGGCCTTTGAACACGGACACCCCAACCGCGTATTCGTTACTTAAAGTTTGACTTTGGTCATCCTCGCTCGACTGGCATTCTGTTCAGGCCAATCGAGGCCAGGAAAGGATCGTTGCTGTAAGACTCCGAGGGGTGCCCCGGCCAATACCGCATGATCACCTCGCTTTTACCCACACGCAGGTGTGTGAGACTCACGGTTTCTCGGCCCTCCCGCCGCATGGCCACAGCCAGCCTTGGCGGGAGGCAGGGGTCGATATTGCGATGCAGTGACAACAGCTTCGAGAACGCCTGATCCGGCTGACAGTGCCCAAGAGCCCTGCGAATCAACAGTCGACGTAACCCCGGCACCAGCCTGGGCAACCAGGAAGATGTGCTGATGCAGGAACCACCTCTGAACGTCGATTCCCGCAGCGTCTCCCCATTCCATGCCCAGTGGGTCGGACTGGCTCTTTCACGCTCAAACGCCAACAAAAGAAAAGGTGGAAAGTACTTGAGTGTCTCCCGAAACAGGTATTTGCGGACTTGGGCAGCGTTACTCATTTGGCTTAAGCGCCTTACCAGCAATCCACGGCTCTGCGCATCGCCCGGAGACACTCTGGACGCGTATCGATAGTCATTAAGAGTCATGACCGCCATACCCCGGTCATTTGCCGCTATCCAAGTACCACCACCGAGAGGATCTATTGGCATGACCGTACTCAGACCCTCATATCGATCCACAACAGGCGGCTCGGCCATGGGCCGTTCGAGGGACTCATCCCGGCTGAAAAGCAGATCCAGTCCATGGGGCGAGTGGCACCAACTGACCGTACACATGATGTGACCTCAAGCACTTCTGGCCAGACCTTCGGCCTGTTTTTCCAGGTAACGCAACGTGGATGGATGAACGCCGAAATCGGAGCTGACTTCCATGCCGGCCTGTTCCGCCAACATTCCAATGATCGCCATGTGGTGAATGGTATGGCTGGCCAGGAATACCAGTTCGCGCTCGACACTGGTGCTGACCACTTGTTGCGCGCCGGCGCTGTTGTGCAGCATCGCCAGTTCACCCTCACAACCCTCTCGCCATTGATCCTGCAACTGCTGTGCAATACCCATGAGCCGGTCGCGACCGGCCCTCCGGTCCGTTTCGAGCACTAACTCGCGATGTCGGTTCTCGTAGTCCAGCAGCGCGCCCGGGCGTGAAGATGCAGACAACAGAGCGGTGTAGTGGTCAATGATGTGCCGGACATGCTTGCCAATAATCTGCGGCTTTTTGACACCAAAACTCTGTCGATAACATTCCGCTGGGAGTGAGTTCAGCAGGTTCACCAGTTGGTCGATCGCAAGGATGTTTTCCTCAATGAGGCCGCGGATACCCGGATCGTGATCTGAATTTGGCTGTGTCATTCTTGTCATCCATTGTTTTCAGTTTTTGGACATATCGGGTGAGCATGAGCCGCGCTCCTGCTCACACCGATGACCAGATCAGGCCTCAGCTTTTCCCTCCGCCTCGCCTTCTCCTTCGCCTTCTCCCTCGGCTTCACCTTCGGCTTTGCCTTCTGCCTCACCTTCGCCATAGCCTTTTTTACCGGCCTCGCCCTCGGCTTCGGCTTCTCCCGCTGCCAGCATCATGTAGCCTGGCTCAGCAGATACTTCGGATGCCGAAACGTTGAATGCCGAGGCACCCATGACAACCGCAAATACCGGACCGGTGTAGGCCATGCCTCGTGCAAGTTTTCCAAGCAATCGCTGTTTATGTGCTTCTCTGGACATGATGTGTCCTCCTTGGTTTTAACGCGTTGACCGGACAACAAGCCCGGCTCTTCCAAATCCCGGAACCGACGTTCGCATGCGCTCACCGGCTCCCGGACAGTCGTTGCGGCACCTTGTCGGAATTCCGCGCGGAGAGCGCCTCTGCGGCGGCCTCCAGATTGTTCATGTCCACCAGATATCGCTCGCAGCCCTCCAGCCAACCCGACAAACGGCTGAAACCATGGGCATCCAGAGGCACGCCACCCTGGGCACAGCAACTGGCAATCAGGTGGGTCAGGGCTTCATTAACCGCAAGGCTCTGGATACCGTTCGCCTCGGAGAGAGACTCTTCCGTCGGCACCAGCAGCGCTCGTACCAAGCCTGAGTGTTGGCTTGTGGCCGCCTTAGCAACCTCAAAACCTTCACCCTCAGCCCGATGCAGCAGCGGCAGACTTAGACTCTCAACCTGACAGTCCTCCGCGGCGTTCAGTATTGCTCCCCGGCCATAGCCGCCCTGCCAGCGGTCGGCCAGGGCCAGCGTCAGGGTATCTCTGAGATCCAGCCGGCAATGGCTGATCATAAACAGGGGGTGATCCGAGTCCTGCCGGGAGACCAGTCCGGCGTCCACTGCAATGTCATGGTGTTTAGCCGCATGGGCAGCCAGGCAATCGGCCAGCGCTTGGGCAACGCCGGAGAGCGGCAGCCGGGAATGGACCACCTGACCATCAAGAATCAGAGTAAAACCCGGGATATCCCGAACAATTTCCAATCTGGGCAAGGAGTCTTTACCCGCCTCATCATGAACAGCCATCGGCTCGAACAAGTGTTCAATCCGATTAACCAGGGGGGCACTGTCGGTGTAGAACCGCGCCCGGAAACGACCACAAGACAACGCCATCGACATCATTGCCGAGGTTTCCGGCACGGGTGGCTGAGCCTCTACCGGGGCAGAGTTTGAGGTGGTTTGTTCTGACTGGATCAGAAACCGGTTGTTCACCCAGTCCGCCAGGGTATTCCAGACATCGTTCCGGATAGCCCAGGCATCCGGGGCAGAGGGCATGCTTTTCAAGGCAGACTCCACCAGCGCCGAGGCAATGTCATCCGGCCCGGCGCCCTCGGTGGCCATCAACCAGATCAGCGACGCGGTCTCGTTCAGGCTGCTCAGGTGGCCCAGGCGGGTGTCATAGAGGTAAACCTGGTCTTCGCTGAAGGTTTCCTCTGCCACCCAGCGTTCGAGGCGGGGTTGCTTGAGGGGCCGGTCAGAGAGCGCCTGGGCGACGACCCAATCCGACAACCTCGGCAAGGCCATGAATGGCAGGTATTCCGACGGGTTCGCCCCCGGTATCAGATTCCGGAACCCGCCACTGCTGGCCAGTTCCGTCTGGGTCTCACGAACCAGTTGCTCGACAACAGAACCACGCTGCTCCTTGTTCGGTGACCGGTTCAGGCCGAGCATTTCGACCATGTCAGCAACAATGGATCCTTTGATACGTTCCTCGATATCACCGCCACTTTCCGGGCCGGCACAGACCTCCAGGGAAGGGCTGAGGTTGCACTCGAGGATCCAGGGCTTGATGTCAGCATCGATCAGGCAATCAATGCCCATCAGTTCATAGCAGCCACGGGTATCGGCACCGATCACCCGGGAACGCTCTCGCATGGGCTCCAGGGCAGCCAGACAGGTGAGGGCAACCATGTCCTCGATTTTGGCAAACAGGGCTTCATCATCGTGGCCCTGTTCCCGGAGCCAGGCCCGGTAACGTTCGAAATCCACGAATTCCACGGGCACGTCGGCATCCAGATTCAGCGCGTTCACATCCGGATTGGTGAGATAGCTGTAGGGGTTATTCGCGTTTTCCTCGTCGTAAGGCATGGATGCCAGCTTGGCAAAACCCTGGTGATACAGGTAAACGCGAAAGGGAGAGACGGAAGAAACCAGCACATACAGCCGCAGAACGTATTTGCGACCGTGCATGGTGTGGGGATTTTCCAGGTACTCCTGCACCATCCAGGAGGATTCCATGGGCACGTCGGCCGGATCACCCACCAGCTGAATCCCCTTGCCGCGGGCGGCATTCTTCGGCTTCAGCAACCAGCGCTTGTCTGGATTGTCCAGCGCGGTCTGCTGGAACGCGTGGTAATCCTCGGGCATCGAGAACACTTTGGGCACGAATGCCAGGCGGTCAGTGAGATGTTTGCCACCCTTTTCCTGCCGCTCAACGCGGTCGCGCAAATCCATCAGGCTGCGGTAAAGGCGGCTTTTCACCGTGAGGGCATTGTTGCCGGGGATGTGATTAATTTTCCGCTCCGGGCCCACCTGGCTGAAAAATTCCGGGTCCGGCATACCGGTGTACCAGCAGGCATCCCAGTTTTCAGGGCCTTCTGCCTTTTGCCACAGGGATTTATCGAGAGATTCCTCGAAAAAACGATCCTGTTCATAGGACCTGTTGCCACCCATCCAATACTGACGATCCTGCCGAGTCATCTTGTCGCGCTCTCCGTTCCGGTTGTCCCTTGCCCGTCGTCGTCAGGGCATTGATTTCTTGCGTTTCACGGATACCGACACATGAGATTTACAACTGTTACATCACGTTTCGAAATTCTTTCGCCCGATCTGTTTCACCTTTGGGCAGTGGGGGGGGTGGTTGCTTCTGTAACAACGCGGCCTCGAGGGTGTCCTTGGCTCACCGGATCAAACAACGAATAACCTCCCAACAAGTCAGGAATACAACCATGGTTTTTCGACATGCCTTCATCCTTTCAGGCCTGGCAGCCATCATTGCAATCTCTCTGGCGACCCTCCAGTGGCCATCCAGCCAATGGCTCTGGCTCATCGCCGGGCCCCTGTTGGCTCTTGGCACCTATGATCTTCTGCAAAACAAACACACGCTTCTGCGCATTTATCCGGTGATCGGGCACTTCCGATATCTTTTTGAGTCGGTGCGCAGAGAGCTGCAGCAGTATTTTGTGGAGTCCGACCTCGATGGCGCCCCGGTGAACCGTGAGTTCCGCAGCCTGATCTACCAACGAGCCAAGAAAGACAACGACACCCGCGCATTCGGGACGATCTTTGACGTCTACCGGGATGGCTACGAGTGGCTCAATCATTCCGTAGCACCGAAACACTGCCTGCCGACCGACCTGCGCATCCGTTTCGGCGAGGGCAGATGTGCCCAGCCCTACGACGCGGCTCCACTGAACATCTCCGCCATGAGCTATGGTGCGCTCAGCCGCAATGCCATCATGGCCCTGAACCGGGGCGCCAGACTTGGTAACTTTTTTCACAACACCGGTGAAGGCGGCATCAGTGAGTGGCACCTGAAATACGGCGGCGATCTGGTGTGGCAAATTGGTACCGGCTATTTCGGGTGCCGCGATGAGCAAGGCAATTTCGACCCGGAGTTATTTGCCAGGGAGGCCGGACGGGATTCGGTAAAGATGATCGAAATCAAGCTTTCCCAGGGCGCCAAGCCCGGGCATGGCGGTGTGTTACCAGCATCCAAACTGACCCGGGAAATTGCTGACATCCGGAAAGTACCCATGGGCCAGGATGTACTGTCGCCCCCAGGCCACTCGGCATTCTCAAGCCCGACCGAGCTGGTAACTTTCGTGGCCAAACTGAGAGCGCTGTCCGGTGGCAAGCCGGTGGGCTTCAAACTCTGTCCCGGCAACCGTCAGGAATTCCTCGGCGTCTGCAAGGCGATGCTGGAGACCGGCCGGCTCCCTGACTTCATCACTGTCGATGGCGGCGAGGGTGGCACCGGGGCCGCGCCGGTGGAGCTGACCAATTCGGTCGGCATGCCGCTCAGGGACGGGCTGCAGTTTGTGCATAATGCCCTCAAAGGCATTGGCGTTCGTGATCAGGTGCGCCTCATCGCCTCGGGCAAGTCGTTTTCAGCATTCCATATGCTGCGCCTGATGGTGCTTGGTGCCGATACCGTCAATTCGGCAAGAGGTATGATGATGGCTCTGGGTTGCATACAATCCCGCAGCTGTAACACCGATAAATGTCCGACTGGCGTCGCAACCACCAATCCGGCCCGCTATAAACAGCTGGACGTAACCGATAAAGGCGTTCGGGTGGCAAACTATCAGCACTCCTCTGTGGAGGCCCTGGCGGAGCTGCTTGGCATCCTTGGCATTGACCGCCTCGAGGACCTGCAACCACGCCATCTGAACCGGCGGGTTAATCCAAGCCTGGTGATGAACTATGCACAGCTCTACCCCGGTATCGAACCCGGTTGTTTGTTGCACAAAGACTGCGCACCGGCAGACTGGGCTGAAGACTGGCGGCTGGCAAGGGCCGATCGCTGGCAATAGATAAGGCTGTTTGATGAGATCAAAAATTGCGGTTGCTCTTGTGGTAATCGGGGCGCTCGCGGGTGCCTGGTGGCTGCTGCAGATTCTGGGAATGCCGCCGAACCTTTCACCGGATGCGCTCGCGACCTGGCTGCAGAGCCAGGGCGCGGCCGGCCCGGTACTGTTAATGCTGCTGATGCTGATCGCAGTCGTGGTAGGCCCGATTCCCACCCTCCCGGTCAGCGCGACGGCCGGACTTGCCTTTGGCGTTCTGCCGGGAACCGCCATTGCCGCCACCGGTGCCGTTATCGGCGCCCTCGTGGCCTTCTGGATTGCCCGGTTCCTGGGCCGGGAAGCCATCTGCAGACGCTTTCCGGACAACCCCGTGCTGGCCCGGGATGGCTCACAGCGCTTTCTGACCATTGCCATCCTGTTAACCCGTCTGATACCACTTTTTTCTTTTGCCCTGATCAGTTATGCCGCGGGGGTCACCGCCATCCGTACCTGGCGTTTTGCCGTTGCAACGGCAATCGGCATGTTGCCAATGACGCTGGTATTTGCCGGGCTGGGCAACACGTTCAAACTGAATCCGGTGCTGACGGTAGTCGCTGCACTGGCTATCCTGGCCGTGATGGTATGGCTACCCTGGTCCCTCAGCCGCCATCCGGATTCACGGCTTGCCCGCTGGCTCCAGCTTCACCAATAACAACGAGGAATTGCCATGCGCCGTCCCGAAAAAGCGGACCTCATGCCCTGGTTCGCCCGCGCCCTGTCCAGTTCAGGCAGATATTCCCTGCAATATGCCACCCGCAGCGCGCGTGCAAAACTCCGGGGCGAGCAGGATCTGGCGCTGGTGTTTATAAATCCCCGTGACCCTTTCGGCCTGCCGCTGTTGCAGGCACTTACCCAGCTCCAGGAACACTACCGCGTGCGTTTCCGCCTTCACACGGTGTGGCGGCTGGACGCTGACATGTTTCCGGAACCGGCACTCTGGCGCACCTGGGCCCAGCAAGACGCCACGAGGCTCGCAAACCTCTATGGCTTCACGCCGCCCGACCGGGCAACGCCACCCTCAGAGACTGAACTGATCTCGGCGTCCGCGCGCCTGCTGGTTGCCGAAAAGACTCCGGATGCGCTGTCGGCCGCCCTGAGCGTGTTTGAGAAGCTCTGGGGTTCAACCACCGGTGCAGCAACAGATGACCGGCCAGATGAAGGGACTTTATCGGAAAATGAAGCGATACTCCGCCGGCTCGGGCATTACCAGGGAAGTATGGTCTGGTACCTGGGCGACTGGTTCTGGGGCGTGGATCGGCTGGACCACCTGGAGCGAAGCCTCATCAGGCAGGGGCTAAAACGAAATTCTGCCAATGCCATCCTCTTCACCCGCACCTGGGCGGATCTGGCCATTAACGCCACCGTGCTCCCTGCCAACCACCCGGCCGCCGCGACTCCTCTGGAGGTGTTTTTCTCGATCCGCAGCCCCTATTCCTATCTTGGTCTGGAACGTGCCGTCCAACTCGCCAACGCCTGGAATATACCGCTCCGGCTTCGGCCGGTTCTGCCGATGCTGATGCGCGGGCAGTCCGTGCCCGATGCGAAAAAATGGTACATCTTTCATGACACCAAGAGGGAAGCCAACAAGCTCGGCATACCCTACGGCTTTGTCGCCGATCCCCTGGGCCCCGGTGTCGAGCGTTGTTATGCGCTGTTTGACTACGCCCGCTCGCAGGATCGGGAGATCGACTACATGCGCAGCTACGCCCGGGCAGTCAATGCCGAGGGGATCCGTTCGGAGACCGACATCGGTCTGAAACTGATTGTAGAGCGCGCAGGTCTAGACTGGCAGAAGGCCACAGCCCTTTTAAACAATGAAAGCTGGCGCGACTGGGCGGAAGACAACCGTCAGGCCATGTATGAGTGCGGTCTTTGGGGGGTTCCCAGCTTCCGCTACGGCGAGACAAGCTGTTGGGGCCAGGACCGGCTATGGGTTATCGAGGAAGAGATCAAAAAAAGGGTGGAGACCAGCTCCACCCAAGGGGTTTGCGACCCGACCAACGATGCAGAGGTCACACAGTTTCAACGAAGTAATTGAGATAACTCGCGTGCCGTTATTTGTCACCTGTCCCATAGACGCGGGAAAGGGCCTTTTGTTACGGCACCTGACAATAATATTTTTGTCCTTGTTCAATTCACCAAAAGCCCGGAGCCGCCGACAGGCTCAACAATTTCAGGAGCAGGAATTATGACGATTCAGAAGCCGGAAGATTTCCCTTACCCCTCACAATTCGGGGAGGTATTAGGTTCGCGCATGCACTACGTGGAACACGGCAGTGGCGACCCGATACTCTTCCTCCACGGGCAGCCCACCTGGTCGTACCTATGGCGAAATGTGCTATCCGAACTCGAGGACAAGGGCCGCCTGATTGCCGTGGACCTGATCGGCTACGGGATGTCTGACAAGCCTGATATTCCCTACGACATAGACGACCACATCCGTTACCTGGACGGCTTTATCAAGGCGCTGGGGCTGGACCGCATCACCATCGTCAGTCATGACTGGGGTTCGTTTTTCGGCTTCCACTACGCCCACCGCCACCCCGAGCGCATCAAGGGCCTGGCATTTATGGAAGCGATGCTGACACCGATTCCGGGCTATGAGGCGTTTGACCCCCAGACCCGGCAATTTTTCCAGACCCTGCGTGCTTCACAGGCCAACGCCGAGCGCATGATGATGGATGAGAACCAGTTCGTCGAAGGCATACTGCCCGCAATGATCTGCAGACAACTTGAACCCCATGAGATGGATGCCTATCGCGCCCCGTGGACGGACCGGGAATCCCGGCGGATACTGTGCAAGTTCCCGCAGAACCTGTGTATCGGCAAGGAACCGGCAGCCATCTACCGGAAGCAGACGGCTTACATGGACTGGCTCCAGCAGACGGATCTGCCAAAGCTTCTGGTTCACGCAGACCCCGGTCTGCTGATTCCCGCACCCGCCGTGGACTGGTATCGGGAAAGGCTGCCGAACCTGGAAACCGCGTTTGCGGGAAAAGGGCTTCACTACATTCAGGAGGACCAGCCCAAGGCAATAGGCCAGGCCATCGCACAGTGGATAGAGCGCAACGGGCTCTAGCCCCTGCGCTACTCTCTAGCCAGCAGCCAGACTCATCCGGATGCGTGAGCGGATATCATCCCGCACTTTTCGGAACGCCTCGATAATCTCCGCCTCGGTGCCTGATGCTTCGGCGGGGTCCGGCAGACTCCAATGCAGGCGTTTACTGCCCGGAAAGTCCGGGCAGACAGCGCTGGCGGCATCACAGACACTGACCACCAGGTCCATATCCTCACCGTAAAAGTCACTAAGCGCCTGCGACCGGTGACTCGAAATATCCAACCCGGCTTCCGACATAACCTGGATTGCCCGAGGGTTCACTGCTACCGGCCGAGTCCCTGCACTGAACGCTTCGAACTTGTCACCATACTCTGCTCTCAGCAGACCTTCAGCCATCTGGGAGCGACAAGAATTGCCCGTGCACAGGAAAAGGACTTTTGTTTTCCGATCCTGATCAGCCACCGTTTCCAACGTCATCAGCAGCACCCCCCTGAAGATGTGACTGCACCTTCTGCCAGGGAACCGGATTCAAATGGCAGAGTCTTACCACAGCCGTCGAAAATACCATAGTGGGTTTCGCCGCCACCGATATAGTCAAAGTGTTCCCGAAAACGCGTGTCACGGAGCATTTGCAGGGTATTTCCACAAACCGGGAACACCTTGCCACGGGGAATATCGTGATGCTTGTCCAGCCGGAAACTATTCGGGTGATGTGGAATCGTTCCGCGATAAACGACAGCCTGGCCATAGTCCTCGCAGGCGGGCTCCAGATCACTCAGTTTGAACAGGCGATAAGTCGCTGAGAAAAAACGGATGGGGCCGACTTTTTCCGACTGGGCACGGTTGTTAATGGTTATCGGACTGTCAGTGACCAGTCGTGGATCCGCAAATCCTGCCGACCTCGCCAGATTCTCAAAGTCATTCCAATAAAGAGCCCCGCCCAGGCACTCCCCGTAGAGAACAGCGTCCTGAGCCAGCTCCCGGGGAATCCGTCTGTCCGCGTAAACGTCAGAAAAGTACATCTCCCCACCGGGCTTGAGTAGACGATGAGCTTCCCGCAGCACCGCGGCCTTATCCGGGCTGAGGTTGATCACACAGTTCGAAATAATCAGGTCAAAAGTACCGGGCTCCAGATCGAGTTCATCCAGGCGCTCTATATACCCTTTCAGAAACCGGACGTTGGGGCGTTTGTAGCCAAAGACATCGGCATGGTAGTCCACATGCCGGCGCGCAACCTCCAGTTGCTCCTCCGTCATATCGACGCCAACGACTTCTCCGGTTTTCCCGACCAGAGCGGACAGCGCATAAACATCACGCCCGGAACCACTGCCAAGGTCCAGAATGCGCGCGCCTTCCAGCTGCTCCGGCAGCACCAGCCCGCAACCATAATAACGGGTGACCACCTCATCGTGCAGTTTGCTCATTATCGGCTTAAGGAAGTCCGGCATATCGGCGCCGGTGCAACAGGCATTGGTCTGCAAATCCTCGGATTTCTGCAGCACCTTTCCGTAGTATTCTTTCACATCTTCATAGGTCATTTCGTATCTCCAATCGATTATGCCCATAGCTGTACTCATCGCGTTCCATTCAGCCGGCAAGTCCCTTACAGTAAGCGCGGGTTGTCGGATGTACAGGGGCCGTGAAAAGGCGTTCAGTCGGCCCCGCCTCGATGATGCGGCCAACGTCATGCTCAACCCAGAATACCACCATCTCGTCGGCTATCCTGCGAGCCTGGGCCAGATTGTGTGTAACGATAACAACGGTGTAACCGCCTCTCAGGCTGTCGATACAGGCTTCCACTTTCGCTGACGCAATCGGGTCCAGGGCGCTGCAGGGTTCGTCAAGTAGCAGCACATCGGGCTCCAGAACCAGCGCTCTGGCAAGGCAAAGACGCTGCTGCTGGCCCCCGGAAAGGGTCAGAGCCGGATCTTTTAGCCGGTCTTTTACTTCCCCCCACAAACCAACCTGCGCCAGGGCGTCCCGGGCCTGCTCACGGCGTTGACCGCGCCCTCTAACCCCATGCTCGCGCAGCGGAAATTCAAGATTTTCAATGATAGACATGGGAAACGGATTCGGCTTCTGGAACAGCATGCCAACCCTTCGGCGCAGGATGCCCGAAGACATAGTGTCTATCGGCCGATTGCCCACCAAGCGTTGCCCGCTGATAACCACACCGGGAACCAGGTCCGTTATACCGTTGATGGATGCCAGCAACGTGCTTTTTCCACACCCGGACGGGCCTACCATGGCGAGAATCTGCCCGGATTTCACGGTCAGGTCTGCGTCTGCAACAGCAGTTTTCTGCCCGAAACGAACGGTCAGGTTCTCCACACGAACCCCGGGCGGAGCTTGCAGTCGCGCCTCTCGCCCGAACTGGGCTTCGGCTGCACTCGTTTTCACACTCACCTCCTAAAAAGTCCGGTCCGGAAGTACTTTACGGGTAATCAGATTCAGAACGACCAGAATGACAACCAGCACAAGAGACGTTGCACCCGCAGCCGGGTCACCCCCGGAGACATTCATGGACAGATCGTAGATATGAACGGCCAGGGTACGGCCAGAGTCCATGAGGGAGTCCGGCATTCGCATGACATAACCGGCAGTAAAAATCAGAACCGCTGTCTCCGCCAGTGACCGGCCGATGCTCAGTATCGTAGCTGCAGCAATGCCAGAGCTGGACTGGGGCAGCAGAATGCGCGCGCACCAGGAAACTCGGCTGATCGCCAGCGCATCCGCCGCCTGGCGGTAGCTGTGGGGCACCATTGCCAGAGCACTGGCGGTGATCCGGACGAACAGCGGCAACGCCATGCATGCCAGCGCCAGCCCCCCGGAGAGGATTGAAAACCCCAGCCCCAGCTGTATGGCAAAAAATGCGTAGCCGAACAGACCAAAAACAATGGACGGAACTGCGCTCAGCAAATCCAGGCTGCGCAACAATGTGGCCTGCCAACGCCCCTCCGGTGCAAGGAATTCGGTGATCGCAAGTGCTGTCGCCAGCCCCACCGGTATTACCACAGCCATGCAAACGGCCAGCACCAGCAGCGTGGACACAATCAGCGGTGCAATGCCGCCATTGCGGCCGGCATCTGCGGGTTCTCCGATCACAAAATCCAGACTCAGGTGGTCCAGGCCCAGCAGCAGGATGTCCCCGAGCATCCACAGCGAAACCACGGTCACCAGGCTGAAAAGCCCCCATAGCACCAGGCTGACCAGGCCGTCACTGTTAGAGCTGACAGTCTTAACCATAGCGCTTCAGTCTCCGTTGAATAACGGCAGCGACCGCCACCAGGCCTGCTGTCATGACAAGCAATATCAGCCCACTGACAAACAGTGCGGTGCGGTGATCGCCGGTTGCGTAGGCCATTTCCAGCGCAATGTTGGAGGTCAGCGCCCGTACCGGCTCAAAAACACTGGCAGGCAACTGAACCACATTGCCAGTCACCATCAACACTGCCATGGTCTCGCCCAGAGCCCGCCCGGTTTGCAGAACCATGCCCGCCAGGATTCCGGACGCCGCAGACGGAATCATAACTTTCCGGACAATGGCCCATCGTCCAAGGCCAAGGGCCGTACCGGCGAGCCAATGGCTCCGGGGCACCTGCGCCAGGCTGCTATCGGTCGACAGGGACACCAGTGGCAATATCATCAGACCCAGAACCAGCCCACCTGCGAGTACGCTCGCGCCGGGGCCGTCAAGCTTTGCAATCAACGGCACCAGAACAATCAACCCCCAGAAACCGAAAACAACCGACGGTATTCCGGATAGTAACTCCAGCAGCCGGCGATAGAAGCTCGCAAAAGCCGGCGGTGCGTAATAGCGCATGAACACAGCCGCCGCAATTCCCACCGGAGCGGCCAGAAGCATGGCAAGGGCGGTTACCGAAAGTGTTCCCGCCAGCATCGCTGCCATACCGAATTCACCTTCAAGGGGATACCATCGCCGATCGAGAAAAAACCCCGGAATGCCAGTACCAGTCAACAGTGGTGCACTTTCGAGAAAGAGGTATACACCAATGATAACAACAATGATGGCGGCGACCCCGGCAAATAGCAGCACCGCTGACTGCACAAACAGATCTTTGGCCCGCGCCGCCCTGAAACGTTGTAAGATCATCGCCATTCAGTGTTCAACAGAAGAATAATCAATGGGCACAAAGAACTGGCCCTTCACAAGATCTGCCACATGCTCTGAACGGGCATAGTCCAGAAAACGCTGAGAAGCCTGGCTCGGCTCCAGCCCTGTCAAGAGGTTCAACGGCCTTGAAAGCGGAAACCGCCCTGAACGGACATTGGCAGTGCTGGCCTCCACTCCGCCCATCGGCAGCAACCGGACAGGCGTGCCGTTGGACGCCTCGAATTCTGCGGTACCTATGGATACATAGCCAATTGCATGAGGATTTCCGGCAACGGTCTTGATGCCTTGCTGGTTGTCACCGATCACCACATCCGCTGAAATTTCGGAATTTTTCAGATCAAAATAGTGGAGAAACAGCTCAAGTGTAGAGCGTCCCTCTGCCTTGTTCACAACCACTATCTCCGCATCAGGGCCACCCAGTGAGCTCCAGTTGCTGATCTCGCCGGTATAGATGCCGCGAATCTGGCTATCCGACAACTCTGTCAACGGGTTGTCCCGATGCACGATCGGCGCAATTCCGTCCCAGGCAATGGTGTGCGGTGAGAGATTTTCCTGCTCTTCGGGTGTGAGCGCCCTGGACGCCATCCCGATATCGACGAGGCCCTTGGTGGCGTCGTTGACTCCCCTGGAGGAACCGCCGGTCTGGACATCTATTTCCATTCCAGGATTCTCCGACTCGAACCGCTGGCCAATTACCTGAGCCAGGGGGGCGACAGTGCTGGAGCCCGACAAAGTCACCTTGCCTGTGACTTCATTATTCCCACATCCGGCGAGTATCAGACTGGCTGTTATAACCGCACCTGCCAATCGAGTCACTGTTGAGCATCGTCCAGAAGTAAACATCACCTTGACATTTCCCTTTTGATTTCAGAAGTTCCATCGCAACTTGCACCGCGTTGACTTCGAACCCAGACAAGATAAAAGCTCACTTGTTACATCCTTGGACTGCCGAAGTAGCGTTTTTGAGCCCCAAGGCACGCCAACTTCCAAAGGCATGTTTTGGATCCACGGCGGCATTCTTTAACTGCGCCAGGACAGGCGCCCGCGATCATTCCAGGGTTTTCGAATGCCAAGCCAGATCCCCGCCAGCATACCTGCCAGTGCAGACAGGCTGGCCAGGGACAGTGCGGGTAGGGCCAGCAACAACTGGAAATCATTTCCCCCAAGCGCAAGCGCCGATCCGATCCCCATCAAGGTACCACTGCCGAGGTGTTTGCCGGTTTCGCCGGCAGCCGGCAGCACCCACCGGAAACGCCCGAAACGCCAGGCGCCTGCCGTCATGCCCAGCAACATGGCAACTAGAATCAGCGCCCGGGAAAACGATGGAGGCGCCGAGGTGCCTGCCATCAGATTCAGCCCTGCATCCCGCACAAAGTCACTGGGTGACCAGGCTGGCTCATACAAGAACAGACAGCCTGCAGAAATGCCCACCAGCATGATTCCGCTCCACATCCGCCAGCGATAACGAAACTTCCAGTAAACCAGTATCGACGCCAGCACCAGGGCGCCCACCGCAAACCAGGGCAGAAGCCCGAGCTGGTAGCTTGTTCTGCGCAGATCCGGTTCAACGTCCGCCATGATCAGCAAGACCCATCCGGCCAGCCACCCAAGCATGGTCAATACCATTCGCAGATCGCCGCTGGAAAGACGCGTAGCGGTGGAAATCGAACAGGCGCCGTTAATGGCCGCGCCAAGACCGAATACAAAACCGCCGAGAGGGATCGACCACTGAAAGGGGTAAACCGCCAGAAAGGACTGGTTGGTATAGTCTATCAGGGGGGTGAACAGATAGATCCAGAATCCGGCCATGAGAATAGCCGTCAGGCGCAGGCGCCGGCCCCTGAGCCAGTCGCTGACACCACGGACCATACACAAGCCGGTGACCTGAGCGGTGTAGCCAATCACTGCAGCAATGGTCAATGCGATTACGACTGGAAACATGAGTACCCCGAGCCCCTTTCCTGGTAGTCAGGACACCACAACAGGGCAAATGTTACTGAAGTTACCAGGTCAGGGTGCTCTTGCTCGCCATTGCGGTTTTAGTGAAATACCTGAGAACATGTCCATACAACATTCGCAAACAGAGAGTGATACCCAATGGCAGCCATCGACAAACCCATTGCTCTGGTCGTCGGCGCCGGAGATCACCTCGGCTCGGCAATCGCCCGGCGATTCGCGCGGGAAGGCTACCACCTGGCAGTTACCCGGAGACGTGGCGATCTCAGTGCACTTTGTAAGGAGATCAATGCCCTGGGGTCGAGCGCGACAGCTTTTCACTCCGATGCCCGTGATGAAGGCCAGGTGACTGAAATGGTTAACGCCGTGGAATCACATCTTGGGCCCATCCAGGTCGCGATTTTTAATGTAGGCGGCAATGTCCGGTTCAACCTCTGCGATACCAGTACACGGGTTTACCGGAAAGTCTGGGAAATGTGCGCTCTGGCCGGATTCCTGGTGGGGCGTGAAGTTGCCGGCAAAATGCTGGCCCGCAAGGGGGGAACCATCCTGTTTACCGGTGCCTCCGCCAGTTTGCGAGGAGCCGCCGGATTTTCTGCATTTTCCGGCGGAAAGCATGCCCTCCGGGCCCTTGCCCAGAGCATGGCGAGGGAGTTGGGCCCGCAGGGCATCCATGTTGCCCACATTGTTGTTGATGGCCTCATTCGCAATGAGGCGACGGCCGAATATCTGCCGGATCTATACGCCAGCAAGGGAAAGGACGGCATCATCGAGCCGGACGACCTGGCGGAAATTTACTGGCAGCTGCACCAGCAGCCTCGCTCTGCCTGGACATTTGAGATTGACGCCCGGCCTTTCTCCGAGCCCTGGTGAAACTAAAACTTCCGACGCTTTCCCCAGGGTTAGATTGCCCCGCCCTGCAGCCGCTTTGACAGAATCCGAGTAACGCTGGTTATTGCTCCAGCGTTTTCTTTAGCTGCCCTAACAAACCCGCATAGATACCATGGCAGAACTCAGCCGCTTCCTTGTCCTTGCCCTGCCAGTGCGAGTACCACTCCACGAAGGTACCCTCGTTGCTCTCGGTTACCGGGCGAACCCGCACATGGCCCTCGTAATTGCTTACCTCACTTGCTGAAACCGGCGAAGGACCATCGTCAATGCTGTAACTGAGTTGCCGGTTGTCATCGTCCAGTGTTTTGAGCGTCTCGTGAAACGCCTCGTTCAGTACGCGCCCCGCCCCGGGTTGGTCACCTTTCTTGTTGCCAACCACGTCAACACTGGTCACAATCTCAGGGGCCCAGCTCATGTCATGAAAATTTCTGAGCGTTTCCCAGACCTTGTCCGCTGACGCCTTGATCACAATTGACTGGTAGGTTTTGCCCATGTTGCACCTCCTCGGTGTCATGCTTGTTGAAATAAAGAACGTAACAGGCTGCTGCAATCCGTTCTGTCCGACCCACATAAACACACAAAACCCGCGATTGTTACAGTCCCAGAACCATGAACGGTACCGGTTACTGTGCGACTCCAGGGTCGTTGGTCAACTTCGCCAGCAGCTTTACGCCCAGCCAGATGCCCGCCAGCATGCCGGAGAGGGCTGACACCCCGGCCCATTGACAACGCCGGCAAAGCCAGCAGCAACTGGTAATCGTTGCCGCCGAGGGCCAGAGCCTAACCCAACCCGCCAACCACCCGATCACGGTCAGCAGCATGCGCAGGTCGCCACTGGCTAATCGGGTTGCCGTGGAAATCGAGCAGGCGCCATTAGTGGCTGCGCCAACCCCGAAGATCAGTCCACCCAGGGGGATGGTCCAGTGAAACGCATAGACGTTCATAAACGGGCGGTCGTAATACGCAATCAGCGGCGTGAACAGGTAAATCCAGAACCCCGCCATGACAATGGCCGTCAAGCGCAAGCGCCGGCCCCGCATCCAGTCCGATACGCCGCGAACCATGCGCAGGCCGGTTATCTGGGCGGTATAGCCAATGAACCCTGCAATGGTCAAAACAATCAAGGTTTCGATCATGGAAACTCTGCACCCTATGACTCATAGTAGAGACCCGAACTTCCATTCTGTGTTATGGGTGAGCTTTCCATCCTGGCGGGCATAGTGTCACCAATGTGTGGGTAATTTGGGGCTCGAATGCTCGATATGCCTCCCTCACGATGCGCAACAAGACAACTGATTTACGTCTTTGGTGAACGTTTGAGCGCAAAGCTTTAGCCCTTCCGCCATAGTCAGATACGGAAACAGCTCGTCGCCAATTTCCTGCACGGTCATCCTGGCCCGGATCGCCATCACCGCAGTCTGGATCAGCTCGCCGGCCTCAGCGGTGACCGCCTGCACGCCGAGCAACCGGCCTGATTCCTTCTCGGCCACCATTTTGATGAATCCGTGGGTTTCGAAATTCACCAGCGCCCGGGGCACATTGTCCAGGCCCAACAACCGGGTATCCACGTCGTAACCCGCAAGCCGTGCCTCTCGTTCACTCAGGCCAACGGTAGCCACCTGGGGATCGGTAAAGATCACCGCCGGCATGGCGCTGAGATCCAGAGTGGCCTCACCGCCGGTCATGTTGATGGCGGCGCGGTTGCCTCCTGCCGCAGCAACATAGACAAATTCGGGCTGATCGGTACAGTCACCGGCCGCGTAGATGCCAGGGATCGTGGTTCGCAGATATTTATCTACCTGAACGGCGCCATTGAGGGTTTCCACGCCAACGCCCTCCAGGTTCAGCGCCTCCGTGTTCGGCGTGCGCCCGGTAGCCACCAGCAACTGGTCAGCGCGCAGGATTCCTGCACTGGTTTCCAGCACAAACTCCTCATGGCTGTAATTCACCCGGCTCATATGTGCCTTTTTCTGCACCTCAATGCCCTCACGATTGAAAGCTTCTTCCAAGGCTTCGCCAATGGCCGGGTCTTCCCCAGACAGCAGCCGGCTGCGAGCCAGAATCGTGACTTGACTGCCGAACCGTGCGAAGGCCTGGGCCAGTTCCAGTGCGACGAAACCCGCCCCGATGACCACCAACCGGTCGGGCACGCTATCCAGAACCAGTGCGCTGGTCGAGGTGAGGTACGGAGTGTCTACCAGCCCCGGTATCGGCGGCTGCGAAGGATGGGCACCCGTGCCGATGAAGGCACGGTCAAAGTGGACGGTCTGCTCACCGCCATCGCTCAGGACCACGGTCAGGTGGTTGGCATCGACGAAGCGGGCCTGTCCGTGCAGCACAGTGACGGCCGGAATGTCCTGCAGGATACTTTCGTACTTGGCGTTACGCAGCTCCGCTACGCGGGCTTGCTGTTGCGCAACCAGAGCCGGCCGATCGACCACCGGCTCCTGGGAACTTACCCCCTCATCAAACGGGCTCTGGCGGCGTTGATGGGCTATGTGGGCTGCACGGATCATGATTTTTGACGGCACACAGCCGATGTTCACGCAGGTACCACCAAGGGTGCCGCGCTCAATCAGGGTGACACGAGCGCCGTTTTCAGCCGCTTTCAGGGCCGCCGCCATAGCCGCGCCACCGCTCCCGATCACTGCAATGTGCGGAGTATTGGGCTGATTCACAATATTGACTCCTTATTGGAAGGACTCTTGCAGCAGGCCTCATATTTCTTTTTTCTCCAGAAGGCGTAGACCGTCAGCCCGATAAAGAACACCAGAGCCGGCAAAAGCACGTAATCCAGGTAACCGGTGAGCGCCGCCAGGCCGAGGGCACCGAGCAGCACCACCAAAATGGGTGTAAAGCAACACAGCGCAACAACCACGGTGCCGATCAGGCTGGTTCGCAGCAGCATTCTGGGGTTCCTCAAGATCTCACCTCCCGGCCTCTGTGATTTCATTTTTACCTGTGAGAAGGTTAATTCCGTAGTCGACTACGGAGTCAAGAGCCATGACCCTCGCAGATAAACAGACAATGACCATCGGTGGCTTGGCAGGCGCCGCAGACATGAATGTCGAGACCATTCGCTATTACCAGCGGCGAGGGTTAGTGGCGGTTCCGGAAAAGCCCTACGGGGGCATTCGTCGATACGATCAGAACGCGCTGGCCCGGCTACACTTTATCCGCTCGGCCCAGTGGCTGGGGTTCAGCCTGGATGAGATTTCCGAACTGCTGAAACTGGAAGACGGCACCCGTTGCGATGAAGCTCGGGCTCTGGCGGAGTACAAGTTGGACGACGTGCGCCGAAAAATCGCCAGCTTGAGGCAAATGGAATCCGCTCTCGATACTTTGGTTGAGCGGTGTCGGTGCAGTGATAATCGACAGCAGTGCCCGATTATTCGCTCGCTGCAAGGAGATTCTGCCTCACCGATGACGGAGGTCTGACAATGACCGGGACACCAAATGACAGAGCCGTGGGCGCCCTCATGGGCGCATTCATCGGCGAAGCCCTCGGCGTCGGCCCCCACTGGTATTACGACCTGAAACAGCTTCACCGCACCTACGGCAACTGGATTGATGACTACGCCACACCGCAACCGGGACGGTTCCATCACGGCCTGGAGGCAGGCCAGAACAGCCAGTCAGGCTTCATACTGGAGCTTATGCTGCGCTCGCTGGTTGAACGCCAAGGTTATGATGAAGCGGATTTCTGCCAGCGTATGGATCGGGAGCTTTTCCCCCTGCTGGACGGACAGCCCCACAGCGGACCTGGCCATTACACCAGTGAGTCCATCCGCCATGCCTGGAAACGCCGTGTCGCTGAAAAACGCCCCTGGCACGATATCGGCGGTGCTGCCGATACCACCGAAGCCATGGAACGAACCCTGGCCATTGCCGTACGCTACGCTGCGGAGCCTGCCAGGATGTCCCAGGCCATAGCCAATAACACCGCTCTGACCCAAAGCAGCGAGACCATGCTCTCGGTGGGCGTTGGTTTTGGTTGCATTCTGGCCAGGCTGGTCCAGGGAGAACCTCTGGATGAGCGCATCTCACAGCAACCTCTTCAGTGGCTTGCAGATGATGCGCTGGCGTTTGAGCCGGTCACCACCCGAAAGCCGGCGCCGGATCATCCGGAGTTGCCGCTGAGAGCAAGGCGCCATAATGTGAGAGACGCCCTGTATGTTGCCTCCGATATTGCCGGCATGGCCGCCGATCCGGGCACCCGCATAGAACCCGCCTGGAAGGTGTCCCGCCTCTTTGGCATGCCGTGCGCCTTCTATCACCAGCTACCGGCGGCCTATTATCTGGCGGCGACATTCAACGATGATTTTGAACAGGCGGTCCTGCATGCCATCAATGGCGGTGGCCAGAACCAGTCACGGGCCATGCTGGTCGGAGCGCTGGTGGGTGCCCAGGTGGGCCTTGACGGCATCCCGCAGCGATTCCTGGGGGGACTGGAACGCTCGCGCACACTGCAAGAGCTTGCCAGCGCTCTGGCTCGGCAAATACCTGACTAGTGTCCCGTCCGGCTATAGATACCGACTCGACCAGGCCACCAGTGTATCCGCCACATACTCGGCGTCCACTGCACTGGTCAGCAAATGATCCGCCTTATCCAGAGAGATAAAACTCTTGGGGTGTTTCGCGGCCTGATAGATGGTGGCAGCTTCACTGATGTCCACCACCTGATCGACCGGCGAATGGAAAATAATCAGTGCTTTTCGCAGGTTACCAATGTGGTCCGGGCTATTCCACTTAACCAGATCATCCAGCATCTGCGACTTCACATTGAACTTGCGGCCAGCCAGTGAGACTTCAGCTTCACCACGTTCACGAATCTCACCGGCCTTGCTGTCAAACAGGTGCTGAACGTGATTGGCCGTGGCCGGCGCACCTATAGTGGCAACGGCTTCCACGAACGGCATGCGCTGGGCGGCCGCCAATACCGCGGCACCTCCAAGGCTATGGCCGATAATCATTCGGGGTGCTTCATGGTGCTCTTCGAGAAATTGGCCGGCAGCCAGCAAATCCTCGATATTGGATGAAAAACTGGTATTGCCGAAATCGCCGTCACTGTTGCCCAGCCCGGTAAAGTCAAACCGTAATACGCCAATGCCGTGTTTTGCCAGAGCCCGGCCAATGCGGGACGCCGCTGCAATGTCCTTTCCGCAGGTAAAGCAGTGGGCGAATAGCGCCATTGCCCGTGTCTTCGACTGACTTGGTAACTCCAGCAAGCCGGCAAGTCTTTCGCCTTGGGCATTCGTGAACTCGACTCTGGATCTTGTCATTACGTTTTTCCCTGGCCTTGAAATTGATCTATTGTTCATTGACTCATCCAGGGCCGGGATTGTTACACCGAAGGCAACAGAATGACCTATCGTAGTCACCCGAACACCAGGAGCATACCAGCAGGCCTCTGTGCGCTGGCACTAATGGCTCTTGCAATCAGCGGTTGCTCAATGGCAACGCTTAATACTCAACTGGGCGAGACTTCCCTGGAACCCGCCTACGACTTTGAATCCCGGTTGCCCGACAACGATGACAGGTTGTTTATCGTTCTGGCGTTTTCGGGAGGCGGCACCCGCGCCGTCATGGCATCATCCATGGTGCCTCCGGCGTTTGCGCCTCTGCGGCTTCGAAATTATCCGGAATGTCATGACAAAACCAAACCATGGATCAACCAGGCCCTGCAAGACCGTGAGCTGCTGTCTCGGAAGTTTGCGGTTGCCGAGGGGCTATCCCGGTACCTTGATCATGAGGCGATGCCGTTCCTTAATCTTGCAGACGGCGGCATTACCGACAACATCGGAGTTCGCGGCTCAATGATGAGCCCCGTCGCCCATCTGGGCGATGTTGAGAAGATGGCAGGAGCCTTTGGCCCGGAGACTCTGGGCAAGGTTGAGCATGTGCTGGTCGTTCTGGTGAATGCCCAGGTCTACCCACCCTATCCGTGGGCAGTTTCTGGTGATGAACCCGGGACTTTCGAAACCCTTGAAGCCTCTTTTGATGCCGCGTTAAACACGCTCACCAGGGATCGACCAAATGCTGGCGTTCCTTTCGTTTCACCCAGCGACTTCACCAAGAGTGATGAGAACACAACCGAGGTGCCATTGGTGAACTGGTTATCCGAACTGAGAATGATGTCGTTGGAAAGCTCGAATCGAATGGTCTCCGCAGCTGTCGCCGGAAGCACTCCCAGAGACAATAGCAGAAAAGGCATCGAGCGCTTGGTATTCGGCAAGATAGCGTCCTCCAGTTAGTCAGATCGAGCCGCCACTCCATCACGATTCGGCAGGCGGCAAATATAAAAGAGACACCGCCGGGGCCCATCGCGTTACAGCGCATTGCGCCGACCCTGTTTATTATTTGATTGCAGACGGTCACCTGTAACAACCAGTCAGAGGCAGTGTCTTTTAATCGTGAAACAAGAGAATTAGCTCGGGAAGGCAGCGCAATGTCAGAGCTAGAAGAGCGCTCACCCCATCAGGTGAATACCTTTCACTTCGTAGAATTACTTCCCGAGACTCTGTCGTTGGAGAGGTTCCATGATCAGAATAAGCAGGCGGATCTGCTCCGCCACCCTGCTCACATTGCTTTGTATTACGGCTTTAACAACCCATGCTTCAGAACATGGGCTTACGGAGCACGGACAGCCTGCGCTTGAGGGCTTTAGCCCGGTTTCCTACCATGAAAAAGGCCACCCGGAAATGGGGCTCAAAAAGCATCGGAGCATCCACAAAGGAAACGTGTATTGGTTTACAAGTGCGGAGCAGAAAAAGACATTTGACGCAGCCCCTGGGGAATATGCGCCCACGTTTCCGCGCAGTTGCCCGTATAACCTGGCGAAGGGGCGTGTTGAAACAGTCGATCCGACCAACTTCAAGATTGTTGATGGTCAGCTTTTGCTGTTCCATCGTTCCCCTGACCAGGATGGCCTGCAACGGTGGGAGGAAAGTGTTGTGAAAGACCGGATAACGGAGAAGGAGCTTCTTCGCCGGGCGAAAAGTAATTTTATCGACCTCAAATTCTGAAACTGACCGCCGAGGAGTTCCCATGCCCCACATTGAGCCCAACAGCAGGAGATCCTTTGTGGTTGCGGCCCTTGCCGGTGGCTGGGTTGCCGATGCCGCCAGCCTTGGCTTGCACTGGCTTTATGACAGTAAGCGAATTGCTGAAGTCGGTGGCAATTGACAGGCACCACGGCGACGACCATCGGCCTGACCGGGTAATTTTTACAGAGGTCACCTAAGTGCTTCTTCCCGCGCCTTCTTCTCAAGGTACGCAACAATATCGTCGGACTCATACAGCCAACGATCTTCGCCATTCGATTCAATTTTGAGGCAGGGAACCGTCGGTTTCCCACCGCCCTGGATCAGCTCGTCCCGTGCGTCGGAGCTGCCCAGAAGATTCTTCTTTTCGATGACAAGGTCATTTTTTACCAGAGCCCACTGGACCTTGGCGCAAAATGGACAGGTAGGCGTGTAGTACAACGTTAATCCTGGCATGTAAACCGTTTCAGAGTCTGCAGACCTGGAATTGCTGGGGCGATCACCGAAGAGGCTTCGCAAAACGCTAATCATTGGAGGCTCCTGAAATAAAAGACGACAAAATTACACTTCAGTCTATGGACCTCTTATTAGGACCCAAGGCATTGAATATTGTTACACCGCCAGGCTGACAACAACGACCGAGGCCATCTGGTGTCCCGTCTGTGGTGCCTTTATCTGCGATGCACTGGCCATGAGAGTCCACCCTCGGTGCCGCCCTGATACAGGTGCTGATGAGCTCTCATCAGAGACCTGTGTCCAGGGGAAGGATTATCCGGTCTTCATAAAACCATAACGGTACTGTCACAAATAACCCCTAAGGTCGTAGACAAATCAACTTGTATAGATATGTCTATGAGCCTCTACAACCTGCAACGCGAAACCGGCCATGCTCTCTACCGTCAGATTGCCCAGCACCTGGAGCGGGACGTTCTCAACCAGTATGCGCCCGGCGACATGCTGCCCTCGGAAAACGAAATGGCCGACCGCTTTGGGGTCAACCGCCACACCCTCAGACGCGCGATTGATGTTCTAGTCACGGATGGCCTGCTCGAGCGACGCCACGGTCGCGGGGTCTTCGTGATCAACAACCAGATAGATTACCCACTGCGTTCAGACACTCGCTTTACCGAGAATCTCAGCGCCAGGGGCGCAGCGACCGGCGGGCGGGTGGTGCGCAAACAGGTGCTACCAGCCAGCGAACGGGTAGCGGAGCGCCTGGCCATTGAGGTGGGTTCACCAGTGATCTGGATTGAGAGTCTTCGGACTGTGGACGGCACACCATTCTGTGTGATTTCGCATTTCCTGCCGGAAGAGCGTTTTCCAAAGGTGCGTGACCAATACGAGGGTGGGTCGCTGCACGACTTCCTGGCAGAGCACTATGGATGCTCGCTCAAACGTGTGCAGAGTCTGGTGACGGCGATGCTCCCGCAGGGCGATGACGCAGGGCTACTGGCAATGCCCAGAACCCAGGCCGTGCTGCGGGTAAAGAGTACCAACGTGCATGAGCAGGATCTGACCCCGCTCGAATACGTTATTACCCGGTTTCGCGCAGACCGGATCCAACTGTGCATAAACCCATGACTGTCTGCCAACGGTCTTATTCCTGAACCACACCCTACGGGAGCTACACTAATGTATCGGAAACTGCACACCAGACTCAAATCCATGGTCGCTATGGCCTGCGCGATGGTAATGGTTGTCGCCTCGGGCCAGGCACTTGCCTCCGTCAATGACGGCTCTGCGGATCGGCCATTGCGCGTTGTTCTTGTTCCCGCTGATGGCGGCACTGAAGATGGCACCCGAAAGGATTTCCAGCCCATCTTCAACGCGGTCGCCAACGCTACCGGGCTGAACTTTGATCTCAGGGTCGGCCAGAGCTATGGCGCCGTTGTTGAAGCCATGTGTAACGGGTCTGCAGACATCGCCTGGTTTGGTCCGGTCAGTTATCTGCAGGCCCGTGCACTTGGTTGCGCCGATCTACTCGCCATGGCGGTCAGCAAAGGTCAGTCCGTTTACTATTCCGGCATCTTCGCCCGGACAGATAGCGGCATCGAAACGCTGCAGGATGCCCGCGGCAAAAAACTCGCCCTCGGCGATATCAACTCCACCTCCAGCTTTAACATTCCTGTCGCCATGATGCTGCGCGAGGGCATTGATCCGGCCCGCGATACCGCGAGCGTCACCATGGCCGGCAGCCATGCCAATGTGCTGTCCGCCCTTGCACAGGGATTGGTGGATATTGGTGGAGCCTCTTTCGATTCTTACGAGAAAGCCCTGAATGCCGGTGCTATTGACGCCAAAGATGTTCGCATCATTGCCAAAAGCGCCCCTCTGCCATATCCGCCGCTGGCCATTCAGCCCAACGTCGACCCCAGCATCAAAGCGCGCCTGCAGGACGCCTTCGACCGGGTACACACCTTACCAGACATTACTCCAGAACAGATCCGAGGTTACGGTGGAAAGCGTGTTGATCGGTACACCAGCGAAGTCAGCGAAGAGGCCATGGCGGAAGTCGGCGATATGCTCAACGCTGTCAGCCGTGATGTTAAACAGAGCATCCTGGCAGCAGGCAACGCCCGCTAAACATAAATCCCGTGCCCGCCCCTAAGGGCGGGCACCTCAGAGGAGAGCACCATGAACGCCCAATCGCAACCCATGGTTCACTTGAGCGGTATCGGTAAAACCTGGCCCGATGGCACCCGCGCCCTGAACACCGTTGACCTCAACGTTCCACAAGGTCAGTTCTGCGTCATCCTGGGCCCATCCGGCGCGGGTAAATCGACCCTGCTCCGGGCTGTTAACGGTCTTATGGAGCCGACCGAAGGGAAAGTATGTGTAGAGGGCATTGAACTGACCCCGGCCACTCAGAAAACCCTGCGCAAAAAAGTCGCCATGATTCATCAGCACTTCAACCTCGCTACCCGCGCCAGTGTCGCAGCCAACGTACTCTCGGGCGCCTTGCCAGACGTATCACTGGCCCGTGCGCTGTGCGGCTGGTTCCATCCCGAGCATCGGGCAAAAGCCTGCCATTACCTGGAGCGGGTCGGTCTGAAACCAGACCATCTTCACCGGCGTGCCGGGGAACTCTCCGGAGGCCAGCAGCAGCGCGTAGGCATTGCCCGTGCGTTCATGCTAAATCCCAAAGTGGTGCTGGCAGACGAGCCGGTCGCAAGCCTTGATCCGAAAATCTCCCGTGACATTCTTAAATTGTTAAGGGATTCCGCCAGAGAACTGAATGCCACCGTGATCTGCAGCCTGCATCAGGTTGACCTGGCACGGGAATTTGGCGACCGCATTGTCGGTATGAGAGACGGCGCGGTGGTTTTTGACGGCACGCCTGAAGAGTTCGATGAGCAGCGCCTGAACCACCTTTACCACAATGCGGATTGGGGCGACGGTACCGAGTGCACCCAAACGGCTGATGAGTCCGTTTACGACGTCGCCGTGGGAGGTGCCTGATGAACCCCCGTCCAATCCCGGTTCCACCAAAAGATGCTCGCCTTAGCTGGCATTTGGACCAACCCTTTCGTCTCAAACACCTGTTGATTGCCACTTTGCTGCTGGCTTTATTGATTGTGACCGGCCAGCGCACTGATATGGATCGAATGGTACTCATGACCACCGAAGCCGTGGGTAACCTGATTGGTCTCAACGATGACTCGCAGGTAGTTCGTGGCCTCAGTAAAGTTGCCAACTCCATGTGGCCACCGGTGCTGGCCAGCTCCGAAGAAGTAGCCCGCATGAATGATCTCGACACCTCGCACCTTCCATGGTTCAGCCGTATAGAATCACGGGAAACCATACGCCAGCAGTTGAATCCGGATACCCTTCAACTGGAAACCACAACAGAAAATGTGGATGTTCTCTACCGCCCAATGGGCTACGTACAAACGGTCTTCGTCAAAATGATTGAGACCCTTGAAATTGCTCTTTGGGGCACCCTCCTGGCTGTGTCGCTATCCATCCCGCTAGCCTGGTTTGCCGCCAGCAACTATTCACCAAACAGGGTGACCTACACCGTGGCCCGCGGCTTCATCAGCCTGCTGCGCTCGGTGCCGGAGCTGATCGTTGCCCTGTTTCTTGTGCTGGCTTACGGCTTCGGCCCGATTGCCGGAGTGCTGGCTCTCGGCCTTCACGCAGCCGGATTTCTTGGCAAGTTCTACGCCGAGGACATTGAAAACGCCGACAAACACCCTCAGGAGGCTCTGGAAGCCATCGGCGCCGGCAAAATAAAGACTCTCTGGTATGCCGTCATGCCCCAGGTGCTGCCCCAGTACGTTGCCTACACCGCCTACATTCTCGACCGCAACCTGCGCATGGCCACCGTTATTGGTCTGGTTGGTGCCGGGGGTATTGGCCAGGAATTAAAAGGGCGATTTGATTTGTATGACTACGGCCACGTGATGACCATTCTGATCGCCATCTTCCTGTTTGTATTCGTCCTGGACCAGATCTCCGCCCGCATCCGTGCCCGCATGATCTGAAGGCTGGGCCTTTTGATGCGCAATGACTTGTATAGACATCTGTATATAAAGAGGTTTTACCCATGAACGAACCCATAACCCAGAGCGACTGGCCGCCACCTCGCAGCCAGTGGCTGCGATACTGGTCAGCGATACCGGCAGAGCTCACTGAAGCGCTGGCCGCCGAGATTTCCGACCAGAGCGAAGTCAGGGATGTCACATTGCCCCAGAGTGGCCTGGGCCTTCTGCAGCTGCCGGATTCCGCCCTGAACGACTTGTATTTCCTGGGCGAAGTACCGGTTAGCCACGCGAACGTGGAGGTGGTTGCCCCGGATGGAACCCGCGCCGAGGGCGGTGCCCGGTTGCTGGATGACCGGCAGTCACTGGCCAGGGCTCTGGCCATTCTTGATGCCACCTTGGCCGCAAGACTCCCATACCACGAACAGGCAATGTCGTTGCTGGCAGCGGGGAGCGAGGCCGTTCAGCAGGTCCAGGCCGAACGCAACGCAATATTGGCCGCCACCCGCGTCGATTTTTCACTACTAGGTGATGGCAGCGAGGATGACGATGAATAAATTGAACACCACGGAGCTGAATAACAGCGTCTGGAGTCCACTCTACCAACAGCGGGCCTTCCGGGCACTGATGACAGCATTTTCCTTTCCGGGTCGCCGCCAGTTGCTTCCGCCCTGCACAGACGCCCTTGGCCCGACCTGTGTCGTCGCCGTCCTCTGCGATAACGAAATCACCCTGGCAGATCCTGAGCAGTTGATTCCACCCGCGGATATCCGGCGCCTGGGCATCCGGGAGGCCGGTACCGAGAGTGCCGGCTTTGTGGTGGCGGATGGCCGCCATGCCCCTACCTTTGCACCAACCCTTGGCACACTGGCCGAACCGGAGCAGGGTGCCACTGTTATTGTTCGCGTCGCCAGCCTGGAAAACGCCTCGGAATTTCCCCTGATGTTACGGGGACCAGGTATCGAGAACACCTGTTATCTGGCTGTGGAGGGTCTCCATAGCGGATGGCTGGCAGCCAGACACCGCTGGAATCGCAGTTTTCCCATGGGCGTCGACCTCATTCTGGTCGACGACAATCAGGTTGTGGCGCTGCCGCGCACGACGCAAATCAGCGGAGGAACCAACTGATGGGTTACGTAGCGATTAAAGGGGGCGAGAAGGCTATCGATGCCGCTGCCAGTGCCCTCGAGGCACTCCGGGCTGGAGGACCTGTCTTGGGCAGTGATCCGCTGTCACTGGATGCCATTGAGCATCAGCTGCGGTTGCTGACCTCCCGAATTATGTCCGAAGGTGGCCTGTATCACCCACAACTTGCAGCCCTGGCAATCAAGCAGATGCAGGGCGATACGCTGGAAGCTGGTTTTGCCTTGCGGGCTTACCGTTCCACCAAACCCCGACTGCTGGAAACGCCGCCCCAAGACACCGGAAAAATGCGACTTATACGGCGTATTTCCAGTGCCTTCAAGGATATTCCCGGCGGCCAGATGCTTGGCCCGACTCACGATTACGCTCTGCGACTGATGCGTTTCGAACTGGCGGAAGAATCACCGGAACCCTTCCGACAGATGTCGTCCACATTCCTGAAGAATGCGCCAAAAGAAACACTGCCCGACAGCTTTCCAAAAGTGCTGGAAGCGCTCCGCAGAGAGGGCCTGCTGCCACCGAAAGCGACGCACCGCAACCCCGCCTTTGACATCACCCGGGACCCGCTTATCTTTCCGGTCAGCCGCTCTGCAGCGCTGGCCACCATGGCCCGGGCAGAGACCGGCTCCATGCTGGCGATTGCCTACTCCAATATGCGCGGCTATGGCGATATTCACCCTACCGTAGCGGAGCTGCGGGTAGGCTACCTGCCGGTGGTGCTACCGCACCCGGTTACAGGTGAACTGACGGAGGCCGGTGAGGTACTGATGACTGAATGCGAAGTCATTGCCATGTATGAGCCGCACGACACAGACACCTGCAAGGGCACCGCACCGGAATTCACCCTTGGCTACGGTGCATGCTTCGGCCACAACGAAACCAAGGCCATCAGCATGGCCATCCTCGACCGGGCCCTGCAAAAAGGCATGCGGGACGGCCCGGAAAACCCCTCTGAAGATCCCGAATTCGTCCTGATGCACATCGATGGCGTGGACTCCATGGGTTTTGCCAACCACTACAAAATGCCTCACTACGTGACCTTCCAGTCCGACATGGACCGGTTGCGTTCAACCCGCAAAAAGTACGAGCAATCTCAGGAAAGCCCGCAGGAGGAAAGCCATGAATCCTAACTACCGACTGCCAGGCAACGACGAGGGCTATGGCTTCGGGTTTCTGGATGAGTTTGCCAAACGGGAGATCCGTCGTGTGATTCTCAAGGCTATCAGCATTCCCGGCTACCAGACCCCCTACGCCTCCCGTGAGATGCCCATGGGCCGGGGCTTTGGCACCGGCGGATTACAGCTCACGCTGTCCATGATCGGCCCAGAGGACACCCTGAAAGTGATCGACCAGGGCTCGGACGACTCGGTAAACGCGGTGAATCTACGCAAGTTCGCCGAACTGACCTGCCCGAATGTCGCCACCACCGAGCATACCGCCGAGGCCAGCCTGATACAGACGCGCCACCGTGTACCCGAAACGGCGCTTCGGGAAGACCAGGTACTGAATTTCCAGGTGCCGTACCCGGACCCTTTGGTGATCGTGGAGCCATCAGAAGCAAAGCGAAAAATCATGCACGGCGAGGGCGATTACGCTCGCCTGCTGACCAAGCTCTACGAGGACCTGGTGAAGTTCGATGAAATCACTATTTCCCATCGCTACCCCACGCGAATCAACGGCCATTACGTGATCGACCCAAGCCCTATCCCCCGTTATGACGTGCCCAAGCTGCATCAATCTCGGGCGCTGTTGCTTTTTGGTGCCGGCCGGGAAAAGAAAATATACGCCGTGCCGCCCTACACCGATGCCGAACCGCTGGTATTTGACGATGTACCGTTCCGGACCGAGGACTTCTGCACGGCTGACGGCCAACGCCGTGCCTGTGCCCGCTGCGGCACCACCGACAGCTTCCTGGATGAACTGAACCTGGAAGACGGCAGCAAGGCCTGGCAGTGCTCAGACAACGATTACTGCAACCATCAGTTAGCCCGGGCAGACGCCGGGGAGGTAACTCAATGAACCCGATTCTTGAAGTGAAGGGGCTTACCCGCATCCATGGCACAGAATGCCCAGCCTGTCTGGACCTTACCGGCCCCGAGCATGACACCAACCTTTGCCCAGCCTGTGGCTCGATTGTCGCCGCCGCCAACGTCAGCTTCAGCCTCCAGCCGGGTGAGATCCTCGGGATCATGGGGGAATCCGGCAGTGGCAAGTCCACCGTGGTCAAAACCCTGTATTTCGATCAGGCGCCCAGTCGCGGCAGTGCCGTTTTCCGGGACAGCGACCACAAACAGGAGCTGTTCAGCCTGAACAGTGCCGAGCAGCGCTGGTTGCGTAATCACCGCTTCGGCATGGTGTACCAGAACCCGAACCTTGGGCTGAATTTTGGCATCTCCGCCGGTGGCAACATTGCCGAGAGACTGTTGATGAACGATCTCAATCACTATGGCGACATCCGCCGACGCGCCGGCGAATTGCTGACCCGCACCGACGTGATGGTCAGTCGCATGGACGAGTCGCCGAAACAGTTCTCCGGCGGCATGCAGCAACGGGTCCAGATTGCCAAAGCACTCGCCACACGGCCTCCGCTTCTGTTACTCGACGAAGTCACCACCGGCCTGGATCTGTCAGTACAGGCCCGGATTCTCGACCTGATTCTGGAAATACAACACGAACTGGGTACCGCCATGATTGTGGTTACCCACGATCTGGGCGTTATCCGCCTGTTGGCGAGCCGCACTCTGGTGATGAAGTACGGCCGGGTGATTGAGTCCGGACTGACCGACCAGATTCTCGAGGATCCGCAGCATGCTTACACCCAACAACTGGTGGCATCCACCCTGTGAGGCATGAAGATATGACGCACTTACCCGACACAGCGATTCTTGAGGTCAACGGACTAGCCAAACAGTTCAACCTACACGCACAGGGCGAGGTTGTGCCCTCCTGTTCCGGCGTCAATCTGGCCGCCTATCCGGGCCAGCTAGCGGCCCTGACCGGTCCCACAGGCGCCGGAAAATCCTCAGTACTGAAATGCATTTACCGAACCTATCTTCCCGGCAGCGGTACCCTCAACTTCCGCACCGCGGATGGCCGTGTGATGGACCTGGCCCGAATCAGCGAACAGGACATGCTGCGACTGCGCCGCAGCGACATCGGTTTTGTAACCCAGTTCCTGCACTGTGTGCCGCGACGCCCGGCTGAAGAAGTTGTAGCCGAGCCTCTGATACTCAGGGACGTGGAAGCAGGGGAGGCTCTGGCGCAGGCCCGCACACTTCTGGCCCGCCTGAACGTGCCCGAGCGCCTGTGGCGCCTGCCTCCAGCGACCTTCTCCGGTGGCGAGAAACAACGAGTCAACCTGGCACGGGGGCTTATCGCCAAGCCTCGTCTGCTGCTGCTGGACGAACCCACAGCCAGCCTGGACAAGGCCACGACGGGACGAGTGATCGAGCTGCTTCAGGAATTCAAGCGGGCTGGTGTCGCCATGATTGCCATTTTCCATGACCCCGACCTGGTCGCCGCGCTTGCCGATGCTGAACACCGGCTCGCCCCCCCGCAACCCCTTACCCGGAAGACCTCTGCTCTGGAGACTCAGTAACCATGACTAGCCTGACCACCAAACGCCAACTGCTGACCAACGCTCGAATTATCCTGGAGGATAGGGTCGAGGAGCAGGCCGACCTGTTGATTGAAAACGGCATCATCGCCACCCTCGGGCCAGCCGATACTCAGGGTGTGGAGCGGATCGACCTGCAAGGCTGCCTGTTGGCACCGGGCCTGATTGACCTGCACTGCGACGCCCTCGAAAAAGAGGCGGAACCCAGGCCGAACGTCTATTTTCCGTTCCAGTTAGCGGCCACCCTGGCGGACAAACGGAACGCCGTAGCGGGCATCACCACGGTTTACCATGCGTTGTCTTTTGCCAACCACGAACTGGGTGTTCGCAATAACGCAGTGGCGGCTGATCTGGCGCGAGCCATGGCCGCGCACCGTGGTGTAGGCATGGTGGATAACCGAGTCCATGCCCGTTACGAAGTCACGGACGAAACCGCGCCTGAGATTCTGAACGCTCTGTTGGCAGAGGGCATCGTTCAGTTGCTGTCTTTCATGGACCACAGCCCGGGGCAGGGTCAGTTCCGGGACGTGGAAGCCTACCGGAACTATCTGGCGAAAACCTACAAAACCTCCGCTGACGACGTGGAGGCCATTCTGGACCAGAAACGCGCTGCCGCCCGGGGTGCCATGGCCCGAATGGAACAGCTGGCCGGCAATGCCCGCCGGCAAGGAGTACCACTGGCCAGCCATGATGACGACAGCACCGAGAAAGTCGCTGTTCTCAAAGGCCTCGGTGCTCGCATCTCCGAGTTCCCGGTTAACCTGGATACCGCCGTAGCCGCGCGCAAGGCTGGGTTGTCAACGCTGTTTGGTGCGCCCAATATTCTCCGCAACGCCTCTCAGTCCGGCAACATGAAAGCGCTGGATGCAGTTACGGCCGGGGTGGCCGACTGCCTGTGCAGTGATTATTCACCAGCAGCCCTGTTACCGGCGGTGTTACGACTCGTGGACGATGATCACCTGTCTTTGCCACAGGCCTTTGCCCTGGTTACCCGAAACCCAGCTCAAGCCGCTCAGCTCGACGATCGCGGCGTTATTGCAAAGGGCAAGCGGGCAGACCTGATTGCCATAGAAGGTTCCGGCCTTGCGGCAAGGGCTGGCCGTGTCTGGTCCCGGGGGCAGGAGGTGCTGAGATGGCAGGCACACTGATCTACCTGATTGGCCCCTCAGGCAGTGGCAAGGACACCTTGATCAACCTCGTCAGGCAACAACTGGGGCAGGAATGCGATGTATGCTTTGCCCACCGCTACATTAGCCGCCCCGCGTCAGCCGGCGGAGAAAATCATGTTGCGCTCACCGAAGGCGAATTCCTGGCGCGCCAGCGCGCCGGGCTGTTCGCCATGAGCTGGGCCAGCCATGGCTGCCACTACGGCATAGGCATCGAGATCAATCAATGGCTGGCCAAAGGCCTGACCGTCGTCTTGAATGGCTCCAGAGGCTACCTGGATTCTGCGTTAAAGGATTACCCGGAGCTTCGCCCGGTTCTGGTTGACGTAGCACCGGAAGTGCTCCGGGATCGATTGGCCGGGCGCGGGCGGGAAACTCTGAAAGATATCGAACTGCGACTCTCTCGCAACAGCCTGTTTGACCTTGACGGTCACAGAGGCTGCCTGCGGATAGACAACACCCATTCCCCGGAGGCCGCCAGCCAGCGCCTGTTATCCATCATCAATAGGTTCCGGAGGCAGGGCGTATGCGCATAACCTTCCTGGGCACCGGCGGGGCAGGCGGAGTGCCGCGTTTCGGATGTGACTGCCCTGCCTGCCGGCGGGCAAAATCAGACCCGGAGCATATACGCCGCCCCTGCTCCGCACTGGTGCAAGAGGGCGACCATAAGATACTGCTGGATGCAGGGCTGATGGACCTGCACGAGCGCTTCGAGCCGGGAGAACTCTCGGCTATTGTGCTGACCCACTACCACGCGGACCACGTTCAGGGACTGCTTCACCTGCGTTGGGGCAAAGGTGACCCAATTCCCGTTTACGGGCCGCCGGACCCCGAGGGCTTTGCCGACCTGTTCAAGCACCCCGGCCTGCTGGATTTTGCGGATCTCAGGGCCTTTGAAACGATAGAACTCAGCAGCCTACGCCTGACGCCGCTGCCGCTCAACCATTCGAAACCTACCTTCGGCTATGCCATCGAAAATCGGAAAGGTACCCGGTTTGCGTACCTCACGGACACGTTGGAATTACCCGCCGGAACCAATGAATATATCCGGCACTGGCAGGCCCATGGCTTGGCGGTGGATTGCAGTCACCCACCCACGAAAACATCCGGGAAAGAGCTCCATAACCACAACGATGTCACTACAGCGGTGGCAATCATCCATCGAAGTGGCGCAAACCGAGGTTGGCTAACTCATCTTGGCCACGAGACCGATTGCTGGTTGATGGACCCGGCCAATACATTGCCCGCCAACATCACTGCCGTTGCCGACGGCCAGGCCTTTGATCTGGATGATGGAGGCACCCTGGCATGATCGGCGCCACAACCGCGCTTGTGGCATCGGTGCTCATGCATGTTTTGTGGAATCTGATCGCCAGGCACCAGCCTGGCGCCGCCTGGCCACTCTGGTGGGCCTTGCTCGCTCATCTGGTTGTGCTGGCTCCCTGGGGGCTTTACGCCCTCTGGCAGGCGGATGTCTGGTCATACTCGTTTCTCGGACTTGTCATTGTCTCTGCCAGTGCCAACGCGCTGTACTTTTTCGGCCTGTGGAAAGCCTACCGGCATGCACCCGTCGCCATGGTGTATCCGCTGGTGCGGAGCTCCCCTGTTCTGATTGCGTTGTGGTGGTTGTTGCTGACCGGAGAATCACCAAGCCTCACGGGCTGGCTGGGCATTGTCATCAGCGTGGCCGGGCTGGCGATTCTCGCGGGAGGAAAAGCCGGACAGGGTGAACGGATTGCAATACCCTGGGCGTTTACGGCCATGGTGTCCACAAGCATCTACTCGATTTCCGACAAACTGGCCACCGGCAGCCTGCCTGGGTTTGCGGAGATCATTGGTTTTGTATCGGTGGGGTACAGTGCCGCTTTTATCACGCTGACGCTGGCGCTTCGGCACCAGACCGGGCGCTGGACACCGCCGCAACGCATACCGCTGTCCATTATGATGGTTGGCGGGCTGTGTGTTGGCCTTGCCTATGCATTGGTAATACATACCATGCGCTTTCTGCCCTCGGCGGAAGTGGTCGCCTACTCTAATACTGGTATCGTTCTGGCCACATTGGCCTCTATTTACGTGTTCGGCGAAAGACAACGATCTGGCTGGCGCATGATGGGAGCGGCAATTATCTGTATAGGATTATTACTGATTGCGCTGTAATCCACTTGGCCCGCGAGGCCATTGATCGACAGCCTGGTATCTTACTGCGAGAGCTCACAGCAAGTCTTTTTGTGATCAGACAGATCTTAGCGTCCCGGCCAGCACATCCAGTTCTCGCACCAGATCTTTGGGGCTTTTCTTGCCGGCGGGATAAGTTCAGTTCCAGAACTCGAACTGAGACATATTCACACCCACCGCTTCCAGGGGCCGGGTTTGCCGGCACAGAAAATCTGAGTGGGGCGATCAGGTCCGGCTGGAGCACCGCATTGAAAGGTGCCTGGCCATCTTTCATCAAGTCCCTTGCAACAAGTTCACACCACCGGGTGTCTATATACCAGGCGAAGGGGCGCGAGTGATTGACTCTCCCTTGAGCCAGGTTATGAAACGACAAGAGGGTAAAATCATGAACAAACTCATCACACTGGTAACTGCCATTGTACTTGCTGCATCTGCCAACGTCGCGTTGGCGATGGATGGTCAGGCTGATCGCTTCAATGAAGCTCGGAGTTACCCGGACAAGACAGTTGAAGTCGCACAGCGCGCAGACAATGATTCGAAATAACCGGGATTTGGGCCGCTATCGAACAAGCATAGCGGCCATTCCCTTTATCCACCGTTACCTGGAAATTTCTGAGAAGTTGGATGGGGTATTCAGGCTCCAGTCGTAGTCGATGTAGCTGAGTCCCGCCGCACGGCTCACACGCTCGGACACCTCAGGCGTCGCCCACTCCAGAATGAATGCCCGGATTGACCCGGAAGCCTCCTGAAAATCCTCCTCGTACCACTTGAACAGCTCACTCACATACAAACGTCCGGATTCAACCCGGAGCTGACGCTCGGTGCTCAATGCCCGCTGGGTATTCTCGGCCAGCAATTGCTCCAAATTCGCCGCAGTGTATACCGCTGCCCTTAGAGGCGGACAACCCACGGAGGCGCAGTTGACGGCAAAATGCACCCGCGCGTCTTTCCAGCCACGGGCCTTAAAGTCATCGCCCAGCAGAATCCCCTTCTCAATCTGATCCAGGCTGTAAGCCTGGCCGGCCACCGTAAAGTTAGCCCGGCCGAAGACATTTTTGACAAACGGATTGATTCGGCCGCCGTAATCCCAAACCGAAGACACAAGCTGACCATTCGGCTGCTCGGTCAGAATCTGGTCGATCATGAAAAAGTTATAGGCGTTGATCCAGAAAGCCACGGCCTGAGCCTGTGTTTCAAGCTGGTTCAGATCAAACGACGCCAAACGGCTCCGCTGTTGTTCGAGACGCGGGAGCGTCTTGTCATCGGCCAGAGCCGATTCATAATCAAAGGCGGAGACCAGTCCATTGCCCGGCAGCGTGTGCTCAATAAGATGATCGGTGACAAGCTGCTGGAATGGCTCGTAAGGGGAGGTGTCCGCCAGCACACTGGCCGACAGGAACCCTAGTGCGATCAACCCGCGCGACAGGGTTTTGGTGAGAATCGAGAAATAACCGGTCATAACAACTCCATTCATGGTGACTGAATACGATATATCGACACAGTCCAAGGCAAGTTGTTACGGCAGGACGGTGATTGGCCGGCAAGCGGCCGGCCAATCACCACCGGACATCAGGCCTTTTTCCACTCAAACTTTTTGAACGGCTCATCGACCGGTGTTTTCGCAACGTGATTGATGTAGTTGCTCATGATTTTCTGGGACAACGTCATGATCACTTCCAGAACATGTCGGTTATCGTAGCCGGCCTCGAAAAATGCACTGAGGTCGTCTTCACTCAGGTTGCCTCGCTTGCGCATCACCGCCAGGGTGAAATCGCGCAGCGCTTCCAGTTTGTTATTCGGAAGCGGAGTTTCGTCGCGCAGGGCATTGGTAATGTCGTCAGACACTTCCATCATCTTGGCAATCCCGGTATGCGCGGGAACGCAGTAGTGACAGGCGTTCTCAACGTTGATGGTCTGCCAGACCACGGTCTTCTCATCGTTGTTAAAGCTGCTATCCAGAACCAGCTGATGCAGTTTCTGGTACGCCTCAAGCACTTGCGGCGATTCAGCCATGACCGCATGCAGGCCGGGAATCATGCCGAAGTTCTTTTGGGAATTTTCCAGGAACGGCTTGGCTCCCTCTGGAGCGGACTGAATATCATGCAGTTTGAAATCTGCCATTGCGGTACTCCAATCAAGTTTATGAATGATTGCTCAACAACCAAAGCCTATCTGTTTTTGAGCGTTCACTCAAGGTATAATTGAGCGAACATTCAAAGCTCACACGAAGGCGGTGTTGTTATGCCAAGACCTCCAAGCTACGACCGGGATGCAGCCCTGGCGAAGGCCGTCAGTCTGTTCTGGAACAAGGGCTATCACGGCAGCTCAATGAAGCAGATTGAGCAGGCGCTGGATATGCGCCCCGGCAGCATTTACGCCACGTTTGGCAGTAAAGATGGCCTGTTTTCTGAAGCCCTGGCCAGTTACGCCCGGCAGGGTGGGGCGGATCTTTCCGAGCACATGGCGAGTTATGACAGCATCGTTGAGGGGTTGCAGGCGTATCTTAGAAACATAGCCAGCAGCTGCGCCGATGTTGACTGCGCTCCGGCCAGGGCCTGCCTGATTGTGAAAACCCTGTTGGAAGCCAGCAGCACCAACCCGGCACTGTATTCACAGGCCCAGAGTGTGCTGGCCGCCATTGAAACGTCCTTTGCTGAGCTGCTGGAAAGTGCAAAAAATCAGGGAGAGATTGCCGCCAAGACTGATTGCCGGCGGCTGGCAAGGCTGATTCAAGGCCAGATTATGGGGTTACGCTCGATGGCTGAGCGCAACCTGTCCGCCACCGAGGTGAAGCAGCTCGGCGACGACATGGCGGCGATTCTGGAGGCTTATAAAGTACACAACTGAACGCCGGCCAGGTGTGCGCTGCAAAGGTGAAACTTCTGCCCCCATCCAACCGGCCTCTAGCTCACGGGACCGTTGAACTGCTCCAGAAACGCCGCTGGCAGGACATCAATCACCGGCCGGGCATCACCAGCCAGCTCCGGGCTCGGTTGCTCAGGTTCCCGGCTCAGAATGGCAGGTGATTCTGACCAGTGCAGCAACTCCAGCTTGCCGTCGTCCTGTTCAACCAGCGCAGTGCAATGCTCCACCCAGTCGCCATCGTTACAGTAGAGGCCATCATCGCTGCGCAGAAAACCCGCCGAATGGATGTGACCGCAAATGAATCCGTGATAGTGACCTTTCTCAGCCGCTGTCAGGGCCGCCAGCTCAAATCGACGGATAAAGGTCCTTGCTTTGCCGATCCGCCCCTTGATCCAGGCCGCCAGCGACCAGTAAGGCTTGCCCTGAAGCCGACGCAGGGCGTTGAACCAGCGGTTTAGCCGCAGCAACAGGCCGTGGGCGCGATCTCCCACCAGCAGCATCAACGGGCTGCAGCGCACCACCTGATCAAACTGGTCGCCGTGGCAGACCAGAAACTGACGACCGTCGGCGGTGGTGTGCACGGCCTTGTACTGCAGTTCGATGCCGGAGAAAGACTGACCGCAGAAGCGCCGGAAAAACTCGTCGTGATTCCCGGGAATGTAAACCACCCGGGTACCAGAGGCAGCAAGCGCCAGCAGCTTGTGGATAACCTGCCGATGGCTGTCCGGGAAGTGGGCCCGGCGCTGCATGGCGATCAGGTCGATAATGTCACCGACCAGATACAGCGTCTGGCAGCGAACGTTGTTGAGGAAATCCAGCAGGTAGTCGGCCTGGCAATCGGCCGTACCCAGATGAACGTCGGAAATGAATACGCTGCGATACGATCGCATGGTGCCTCCCGTGGTGTCAGGCCTGCCCTCGGTTTCCTGTAACAACCTTGGCAAGCTCCGGTGACACCCGGGTGACAGTGGCAAGTCAGTTTTATGAAGCCGGGCGCTAAACCATCAGCCCGGCAACCGACGGCATTAGCGCAGGTCCGGATTCAGGGTGTAAGTGCCGGTCACCCGGGCACTGGCCAGCACGTGCCCGGCCATGGCCTGACGTACATCGTTGCCGTCAAATTCACCCTCCAGTCCCAGGCTTTCGACATCCAGCGCGTGCACTTCAAAATGGTAGTGGTGAATGATCTCGTCGTTCCAGGGCGGGCAGGGACCATCGTAGCCGGCGTAGGTGCCCGCCATATCCGGGTTGCCGGCAAGGAACTGGGTATAGTTATTCACACCCCGAACGCCAATCGGACCCGGCCCATGGTCCTTGCCCTTGGGCAACACGCCATCACTGTCTTCACCCTCCGGAATGCGGCCAACATTGGCTGGGATGTCTGTCAGCAGCCAGTGGAAGAAATCCACCCGCGGCAAGTCAGCGGGCACGGTTTTGCCTTCCTGATTCACATCATCGGCTACGCTGGGCACATCCGGGTCGAACATCATCACCACAAAACTCTTCGTAGCCTCCGGTGCCCCAGACCAGACCAACTCGGGGTTTCGGTTGGGGCCAAAGCTCATGTGGTCCTGCTCACTGAACACCCCAAAGGCAAACTTCTCTGGAATGGGTTGTCCCTCTTCTACTCCACGCACCTCTAGTTTCACGATCGTCTCTCCTGTCGAGCGGCTTTTGTTCAAATCAGCCATCGCCAAGTGATACGGCAACAGCCAGTCATCCGGTTTTATCAACCACGTCAGGTCTGTGTCCAGATTAGCAAAGCAGCGCAAGAAATCACGGTCCCCTGGCTCAGATATGACCCAAAGCACCTGCCAGGCAGCACTTCCGTCCAATTGTCATCCCGGGCCTTCAACGTTAATATAATGGCGTTAGCAGCCTACCTTTTGTGTAAACGGGTCAGACTGATCAGAGCAGACAGCCAAGCGTTTTCCGGCGAGAGCGCTTGGCTCTCATCTTCTGAAGGTCTGACTGCTATGGAAAACCTGCATCACATTGTTGTTGTCGGCGGTGGCGCCGGAGGCCTGGAACTGGTCACCAGCCTGGGCAACAAGCTCGGCAAGAGAAACAAAGCCCGCATCTCCCTGGTCGACGCCGGCCTGACCCACGTCTGGAAACCTCTGCTGCATGAAGTGGCCTCCGGCTCACTGGACGCCAGTGCCAACGAAATCAATTACCGGGCCCACGCACGGAAACATCACTATGAATTTCAGCTGGGGCGCATGAACGGCCTTGATCGGGCGGCCAAGGAAATCATCATCGCGCCGTTCCTGGACGAAGAAGGCCACGAGGTGGTACCTGAGCGTCGGATTCAGTACGACACCCTGGTGATTGCTGTGGGCAGTACAGCCAACGATTTCGGCACACCCGGCGCCCAGGACCATTGCCTGTTTCTCGACAGCCTCAGGCAAGCAAGGCGATTCCATAACCTGATGCTCAACGCCTTCCTGCGCAAAAACCACGAGGCCAATCAGGGTAAACCCCATACTCTGAACATCAGTATCATCGGTGCTGGCGCCACGGGCGTGGAGCTGGCTGCCGAGCTGCGACTGGCATCCAGGGAATTGCCGGTCTACGGCATGAACCACCTGCAGTCCTCGGACGTTTCCATCAGCGTGATCGAAGCGGCAGACCGGATTTTGCCGGCTCTGCCCGGGCGACTGTCAGCAGCAGCCACCCGTGAACTGGAACGCCAGAAGGTGAAAGTACTGACCGGGCAGCCAGTCAGCGAAGTGCGCGAAAACAGCCTGGTCATGAAAGACGGCACCGAACTCCCGTCAGAGATGACCATATGGGCGGCAGGTATCAAGGCGCCACCGTTTCTGGCCGAACTTGGCGGCCTGGAAACCAATCGCAGCAATCAGTTGTTGGTAACGCAGACCCTTGAAACCACACGGGATACCGACATCTTTGCCTTCGGTGATTGCGCAGCCTGCCCGCAGCCCGATTCCGACCATCCCGTACCGCCACGAGCCCAAGCCGCCCATCAGCAGGCCGACGCCCTGTTCAAGACCCTGTGTAACCGCCTGGAGGGCAAAAACCCGGTGGCGTTTGTCTACAATGACCATGGCTCACTGATCAATTTCAGCCGTTACACCACTGTCGGCAACCTGATGGGCAACCTGTCTGGCCGCAGCATGTACATTGAAGGGAAGGTGGCCAGGCTGTTTTATGTATCCCTGTACCGGATGCATCAGGTTGCTCTGCACGGGTTCCTGCGCACGGGCATTATCTGGCTGATGGACAAGATCAGCCGAGCGATGCATCCTCGCCTGAAGTTGCATTGAGCGAACCACTGCTTAGCGTGTGAGGCTGGAGCGGGCGATGGGAATCGAACCCACGTCGTAGGCTTGGGAAGCCTCTGCTCTACCATTGAGCTACGCCCGCCTGCATAATGATTGCCATAGCAATATAGGCCCGGGACTGCACCCGGGCAAGTCCCTTTGGTCTGGAGTCTGATGGATCCCACGTTCACCCTGATTGGCGCCCTGATGCTGGTCTTCAGCATCGTACTCAGCCCGCTTTCCAGCAGGGTGGGGATGCCTGTGTTACTGGTCTTCCTCGTCGTCGGGATGATGATGGGTGAAGATGGGCCTGGCGGTATCCAGTTCGACAACTTTGAGCTGACCTTTCTCATTGCCAATCTCTCGCTGGCCGTCATCCTGCTCGATGGCGGCATGCGCACCCGGGTGGAAACCTTCCGGGTGGGCCTGCGGCCGGCACTGGTTCTGGCCACCCTCGGTGTTGCCTTTACCGCTGGCGGGGCTGCCATTGTGGCCTGGTGGGTATTTGACCTGCACTGGATGATGGCCTTGCTGATTGGCGCCATTATTTCCTCCACCGATGCAGCGGCCGTTTTCTCCCTGCTTCAGGGCCGGGGCCTGCACCTGAATGAGCGGGTCAGTGCGACCCTGGAAATCGAGTCCGGCAGTAACGACCCCATGGCCATCTTCCTCACGCTCATGCTGGTCACGCTCATCGGCCAGCATGAGCAAGGCACCATACTCGCCGGTCTGGTTATGCTGGTGCAGCAATTCGGTATCGGCGCGGCAGCCGGCGTGGTGGGCGGGTTCCTGGTAGTGGAGCTGGCCAACCGGATGCGTCTGACCCCCGCGTTATACCCCCTGCTGGTAGGTGCCGCCGGTATTTCGGTTTTTTCCGCCACCAACGCGGTTGGCGGCAGTGGCTTTCTTGCCATTTACCTGTGCGGTGTGGTGATCGGCAATCGCCATGTCCGGATGATGCCGATGATTCTTCAGGTGCATGACGGCCTCGCCTGGCTTGCCCAGCTATGCCTGTTCCTGATGCTCGGCCTGCTCGTCAATCCGTCTGACCTGATTCCACTGGCGGGCGCCGGCCTGGTTCTTGCCCTGGCGCTGATTTTCGTGATCCGCCCTTTGACCGTACTGATCACGCTCTGGCCTTTCGGCTTCAACCGCAGAGAGTTGGGGTTTATCAGTTGGGTAGGACTGCGGGGTGCCGTGCCGATCGTGCTGGCACTGTTCCCGATCATTGCCGACCTGCCGGATGCCCAACTGGTGTTCCACGCTGCGTTCTTTATTGTTCTGGTGTCGCTGATCGTTCAGGGCACTACCATGGCTCCTCTGGCCCGCAAGCTGCGATTGGAAATACCCGCTGGTGAAGACCCCTATCGGCGGTTACCGCTGGATGCGCCGTCTGCTGGCGACCATGAGCTGATGCTGTTTCCGTTAAGGGGGCAAAATTGGGAGAAGCCAAGGGCGCTGGGCCAGCTTCGCCTGCCGGAGAACACTGCAGTCGCGGGTGTATTCAGGCAACGTAAATGCCTGCAACCAACCAAGGATCTGCAGGTGGCTGCCGGTGATATGCTTGCCATGTTCGCCACCCCCTCCCTACTGCCCGAGCTCGGCAAAGCCCTGAGCGGACGGCAAGCCCCGAAACACCTGGCAGAGCGCGCCTTCTTCGGCGACTTTGTACTCAATGGGGATGCCCTGCTGGGCGATGTGGAACAGGTCTATGGCATAGAATTCGACGAGTTGCCCCCGGAATTGTCGCTGGCCGAATGTTTTGCCAAGCGCACCAAAGGGCATCCGGTGGTAGGTGACACGGTCACACTGGGGCCGGTGACACTGGTGGCCAGAGCCACTGAGGCCGACCGGGTAACCAAGGTCGGCCTGAAAATGGATGCGTGACAACAGTCCGATTCGTGCACGAAAACCAAAAACCGTAACAAAACCCCTTATCAATCCCCTTGCTGGCTATGCTATAAACACTCGTGAACAAAGTTTAACCATTCAGCGACCTGTGCCAGCATTATGATCTTCAGAGTTTTTCTATCGCTATTGCTTAGTATCCTGCCTGCCATGGCCAGCAGCTCGGAGTTACTGGCCCGAGCCGACACTCGCATGGCCATGCCAGGCACGGAACCAACACTGGAAGAGCATCTGGACATTACTCAGGTTCTGGTGCGCAAAAGTGAACGCAGGTTGTACCTTTTGAGTGGCGAGCAGAAGGTACGGAGCTACCGGATCTCACTGGGCGACAATCCGGTTGGGCACAAGCTGTATGAAGGGGACAAACGAACGCCGGAAGGGGATTACATCCTGGATTGGCGCAACGCCAACAGCGATTTCTACAAATCGATCCACATCTCGTACCCGAACGCGCGAGACCGGGAACTGGCGGAGGCCTGGGGACTCGATCCCGGGGGAAGTATCATGATCCACGGATTGCCCAATGAGGCTGGAGATCTTGCCTTTGCGTATGCCGGGCTGGACTGGACGGAAGGCTGTATTGCCGTTACCAATGAGGAAATGGACGAGATCTGGTCCCTGGTCGATAACGGCACCCCCATTCGGATTCTTCCTTGAGCCAGTGATCAGCCATACAGAAGTCTCCCGTTCATGACATGAGCATTAAGTTGTTGTCATAGGCTAAGAAAATTTACGTATCCTTAGTTAACATTTTGTCTCTGAGTGTTTTACACTGTTTAACGACTCCGGTAGTCAACGCCTATCGGGCTTAGCTGACAGGAAGTCGTCTTACTGACTTCTGGATCACAGGAAATAAAACGACCAATAAGGGGATTTACCATGCGTAAACTGACGATCGCCGGATTTGCAATGGCCGCTGCTCTGACTGCAGGCTGTGCCACTACCGAGCAGGCTGCTATCGATGAAGCCAATGCAACTGCAAGCTCCGCCGAGCAAACTGCGAACAACGCTCTGAATACTGCTAACAGCGCTGCCAGCGCTGCTCGCACTGCTCAGCAGACTGCTGAAGAAGCACTGGCTGCTGCCCGTGCCGCTCAGAAGTCCGCTGACGAAGCGAACGAGCGCGCCAAGCGCATGCTCGAGCGTGCCAGCCAGAAATAAGGCTGCCGTTTAGCAAAAAAGGCCGGTTTAACCGGCCTTTTTTGTGCGTGTTTGCAAGCCCGCGTGCTACTGATCCAGCTTGCCAGGTGCCTTATTGCCCGCCTGATTATCCAAAAAGTTCTTGATCATATCCATCGGCAGCGGGAACACGATCGTGGAGGAGTTGTTGTTGCTCATATCCGACAGGGTCTGCAGATAACGCAACTGCATGGCACCGGAATTCACAGACATTACCTCTGCCGCCTCAACCAGTTTCTTGGACGCCTGCAATTCCCCTTCTGCGTGGATGACTTTCGCACGACGCTCCCGCTCTGCCTCTGCCTGCCGGGCGATGGCGCGGATCATCGATTCGTTAAGGTCAACGTGTTTGATTTCCACATTGGCCACCTTGATGCCCCAGTCCTCGGTCTGGGAATCAATGATCTCCTGAATGTCCGAATTCAGCTTGTCTCGCTCGGACAACATTTCGTCCAGGTCGTGTTTACCCAGCACAGAGCGCAACGTCGTCTGCGCCAACTGACTGGTGGCCGCGCCGTAGTCTTCCACCCGGATGATCGCCTTCTCGGGGTCAACCACCCGGAAATAGAGCACCGCATTCACTCTGACAGTCACGTTGTCCTTGGAAATGACATCCTGGCTGGGTACATCCAGAGTGATCACCCGCAGATCCACACGCACAATCTGCTGAATGCCAGGGATAACAATAATCAGGCCGGGACCTTTGACGCCCTGAAACCGGCCCAGGAAAAACACCACACCTCGCTCGTATTCCGGCAGGATCTTGATGGCGGAACCGAGAATCAGAAGCAGCACCACAGTCGGTGCAATATAGGGAATAATATCACCCAGGTTCATACGGCCTCCTTGATTTGCCGTTGGTTAGTACGACTTGCTCGTTCAATGGACTTGATCGGAATCAGGGCTTGCTTCCACCAGAAGGGTCAGACCCTCCATACCGTTTACCTGCACCTGCGTGCCCTTGGTGATCTGATGCGGGCAACGGGCGTTCCAACGCTCCCCACTGACCCGGACATGGCCCTTGTACCCCTCGTAGGAAGATTCAAAGTCGTCCAATGCCACGCCTTTTTCCTCAGCCATGTGTTCGCTACCACTGACTGGCGTGCGTCGTCGCAAGCCGATGAATCGGGTAACCGTCCAGAGGATAAAGCCGCCCGCCACGATCGCCGTGCCGCCAATGGTAGGCAAAGAAATATCCCGGTGACTGCCGTCCATCAGAATCACCGAGCCCGTCACAAACGCGACAATCCCACCGACCCCCAGAATCCCGAAACTCGGCATGAAGGCTTCCCCCACAATGAACGCCAGCCCCAGCAGGATCAACGCGAGGCCGGCGTAATTCACCGACAACACCTGAAACGCAAACAACGCAAGTATCAGGCAAATCGCGCCAATCACCCCGGGGAACACCGCACCGGGATTCGACAGCTCGAAAATAATGCCGTAAAAGCCGATGATCATCAGGAAATAGGCGACGTTCGGATCGGTGATCACTGACAGCAGGCGGGTTCGCCAGTCCGGTTCCGCACGGACCAGTTCCAGATTTGCCGTTGCCAGCTCCCGTTCCCCTGTGGCCATCCGCACCGTACGGCCATCAATCGCATCCAGCAATTCCCGGAGATTCGGTGCCACCACATCAACCACATTGAGTTCCAGCGCCTCGGTTGCGCCCAGGTTAACGGCTTCGCGTACGGCTTCTTCCGCCCAGTCGGCATTCCGTCCATGGCGCTCGGCCAGACCGCGAATGTAACTGACGGCGTCCTCCAAGACCTTGCGTTCCATGGCGGTATCACCCCGGCGTTTCTGAGGTTCAGCGGCTGGCTCATCGCCACTGGCCTCTGAGGAATCGTCATCCGTGGCAGGGTTTTCCTGTGGCTGCTCTGGCGAGCCGGGCAAGCCACCCATCTGTACCGGCGTCGCCGAGCCCAGGTTGGTGGCTGGGGCCATAGCAGCAATGTGACTGCCGTAGAGAATAAAGGTACCGGCACTGGCGGCGCGGGCCCCATGGGGAGAGACATAAGTTACCACGGGCACTTCTGAGGCGAGGATGGTTTTGATGATTTCCCGCATGGAGTCCATCAAACCGCCTGGCGTATCCATTTCCAGAATGACTAGGCCAGCATTCTCCTGCTCGGCCCGCCTGATGCCGCGGGTAACGTAATCCATGGTGGCCGGGCCGATCGCACCCTCAACCGTCAACACCAGTGCGGTTTTCGGCGTGTCCTGCTGGGCAATCGCCTGCCAGGAAGCCCCAATCAGTCCCAGCAGCCCGCCCACGAGAAAAATCAGGGACCAGAAAGGCAAACGGTGGTTCTGACGGTGCATCGGGTTTGGCTTCATGGCGCTCTCCCAGGCAGGGTGATCAGAAAATTCGGGCCAGTAAAGACTCCGGCAGTCGCCTCAGTATGAAACCAATGGGCGTCCAGGGCCAACCTGGCACAAAACGTTCGGCCTTGCCGGACTCAATGGCACGAACCATGGCCCGACAACCGGTCTTCGCATCCACAATGAAAGGCGTATTCTTGACCTTCTCGTTGATTTCGGTCCGGATATACCCGGGGTACAGTGTGGTCACGCGAATGGGAGAACGGCGCTTTTTCAGTTCGACACGCAAACCCTCGCAAAGTGCCGCCAACCCGGCCTTGGTTGCCGCGTAGGTGGTGACGTTGCCGGGCATTCCCCGCACAGCCGTTACCGAAGATACGGCAACCAGGTGACCATGGTTCTGTGCCCGGAAAATCTCCATCGCGGCTTCAATCTGGGCCAGTGCGGCCACAAAATTGGTTTCTGCGGTCTGCCGGTTGGCATCAAAGCGCCCGGTTCCCAGCGGCTGCCCTTTGCCAATGCCGGCATTGACGATGATCCTGTCGAGCTGACCGAACTCCTCACGGAAAGCCTGAAAAACCTCGGCCACTTGCGCGTGGTCATTCACATCCAGGGCTCGAATACTGATCTTCACACCCGGATAGGCGCCCTCCAGCTCGGCCCGGAGCTGGTCCAGCCGCTCGGTACGACGGGCACACAGGGCAAGGTGATCACCCCGGGCAGCAAACTCCCGGGCCATGCCTTCACCCAGTCCGGAACTGGCTCCGGTAATCAGTATAGTACGACTCATGAATACTCCTGCCGTTTGGTTATTATTGGTTGTCGCGGTTCGGGTATTTCAGCAGTGCCGGGCGCAGGGTCAAAAATACAGCTTTTGCTCCGGCTCTGCCGGCTCGTCCGGATTACTTCTCTCCTGTCCCTTATCAGCAGCCATCCGGGTCAGTCGCTCACCGACCATGGTGGGAATGCCGTCAGCCTGATCCACCACCAGCTCGATGGACCGGCGCTGCACTTCTACATCCGGGTGTTGCTGGCGGAACGCTTCCAGTTTGTCCAGAGTCTTGCGCCACAACTGTTCCCGGTCTTCAGGCGAGTAATCTTCATGGGGCCGGTGTACTTCGAGCCACACTTCACCGCCCGACAAGCCCAGTTTGACAGGCTCGCGGATGATCTGCACCGACGTGCCTTTCTGAACCTGATAGACAAACCGGGAGATGTCTTCGTTGTACATACGGAAACAACCGGCACTGACCGGCAGGCCAATACCGAAGCGCTTGTTGGTCCCATGGATTAGATAGCCTTTCTCGCTCAGCATCAGGGCATGAGTGCCAAGCGGGTTGTCCGGGCCGGGCGGAATCATACGCGGCAGGTACTCACCGCGGGCCTCATAGGACGCCCGGATACTGGCCGGTGGATACCAGGCGGGCGACTCCAGAGGCATGGTTACCTCAGCATCGGTCAGCGGTGACGGATTCTCTTCACGCCCAATGCCCACCGGATACACCTGAACGCCATCGCCAGTGAAGTAATAGAGCCGATACTCGGCCAGATTTATCACGATGCCTTCCCGGCGGGCATCCGGCAGCACGTACATACGCGGCAAGGTAATGGTCGTGCCGTCACCGGGTAACCAGGGATCAACACCTGGATTGGCCTTGACCAGCTCCAGATATCCCAGCGCTTCGTCGTGACCAATGGCTGCGAAGGTATCTTCATAACGGGTGGTAAAAACCTGCAACTCTCCCGCCAGATCCCCATTGAGCGCAAATGTCGGCACCCTCGGCGAGCGATCGTTTTCCGCCTGCGCAGCCCCTGACTGCGTTTGGGTCTGGGCAGCATGGACGCCCGGCGCCAGGGACATCAGGCACACCAGAACGGCGGCAAATTTTTTCAACCACATAGTAATCAGTTCCCATAACCATTCATTCCGGCCTCTGCTCTGAAAGACACGGTTCAGAGTCAGGAGTTCACCAGGGTTGTCCAGACTGTCACCACGGCCAGTGCCACAAACAAGACACTGGCGCTGACCCTGGCCGTTGCCAGCGGCATGCGCTCCATCAGCCAGCGCCCGGCCAGAATCACCGGAATATTAGCCAGCAGCATACCCACCGTAGTACCGATGATAACCCATAACGTTTCCGTATACCTTGCTGCGAGAACCACAGTGGCCACCTGGGTTTTATCGCCAATTTCCGCCAGAAAGAACATGACTGTGGTGGCCCAGAATGCGCCCATGCCCAGAAACCGGGACTCCGCACTGTCGTCTTTGTCGGGTATCAACAACCACAGGGCAATGGCCACAAAACTGACCGCCAGAATCCAGGGCAACCAATGGGACGGAATCCAGCTAGCCACCCAGGCACCCAGCCAGGCAGACAGCGCATGATTAAGGACAGTCGCCACCAGAATACCAAGGATGATCGGGGTACGCTTTGCGTATCTGGCAACCAGGAAAAGAGACAGGAGCTGAGTCTTATCGCCAATTTCGGCAATGGCTACGGCAAGGGTTGAAGCGAGAAACGCGTCCATTCGAAGAGACCTCAGGGCGGAAATCGTCAGACATGAGACAGCCCACCTTCCGCCCATTGGAGGTGATCTGCCTCAGGTCTTGCCAATTCCATGATCAATCACGGAACACGGTAGCCATGGAGATTGAGCCCCAAGTATGTTGACTACCGTCCACTTCTGTCACCCAGAAGCAGAGGCTACTCCCCCGAAGTTGGCGGCATACTAATGTATCCCGCCATAAATGGCAACCAGCCCCCTTATACCCTCATTTTCCAGACCGGCACCGCCGCCAGCGCCACAAACACCGCAACCAGCCACCAGGCCGCCTCGAAGGCAGCAGCCGTAGGCACGCTGCCCTGGTGTTCACCGAACTCGATGGTCAACGCCACCACGTTCACCCCCAGGGCACCGCCCAGCTGACGGGCGAAATTGATGGTGCTGGAACCGGCCCCCAGCTGTTCCTTCGGCAGCGGATTAAGCGCACCGGTGGACAGGGCCGGCAACATGAAGCCGATGCCCACCCGGCCCAGCACCGCCCAGAACGCCAACCAGCCAAATCCAGAATGTTGACCAGTCAGGGCAAACAGCACCGCAGACAGGGCAAAAACCCCGATCCCGAACAACACCAGGCTGCGAGCGCTGCGTTTGTCTGCCAGCCGGCCCGACAGGGGAAAAACCATGCCTAACACTACCCCGGCGGGCAGCATCAGCAAGCCGGCCTCCGTGGCCGAAAAGCCCTGTGTGGTCTGAACGAACAGAGGAATCAGGTAAGTTGATCCGAAGAGTGCCAGCCCCAATGCCATGGCGCCCAGCGTCGCGAACAGAAACACCGGCTGGCGTAACAGCACAAGGTTGACCAGGGGATGCTTCGCCGTGCGCTCCCGGAACACAAAGGCGATCAGCAGACCCAGAGATAACACCCACTGCATCAGAATTCGCTGTTCCTGGCCTGGCCAGGCCTGCATGCGGGTCAGGGTATCCAGGGTCAGGGCAATGGTTGCCCCAAGCAGCAACAAACCGGTCAGGTCAAAGGGATAGTGTGCCGGCCGGGAGCGGGGCAGCGGCAGAAACCGCCAGGCCATCCATACCCCAAGGAGTGTGACCGGTGCTGGCGCAAACATCACGTAACGCCAGTTGAACTGGTCCACCAAGAAGCCACCGAGCACCGGCCCCAGCGCGGGCGCCAGAATCACCCCCATGCCATAAATACCCATGACCTGGCCACGCCGGTCCGCCGGAAAGATCCGGAACACCAGGTACATGCCCATGGGTTGCATCAGCCCCGCCATCGCGCCTTGGCCTATTCGGGCGGCAACCAACTGTTCGGGAGATTCGGCAAAACCGCCGACGAGAGAGATAACAGTGAACACCGCCATGGCTACGCCCAGGGTCAGGCGAACGCCAAAACGGTCCAGCAACCACGCTGATGCCAGCATGGTCGTGGTCATGGCGGCGATGAAGCCGGTGGCCAGCCAGTGCACCTGCCCCTGGCGAATGCCAAACTCCATCATGATGTCATGGAGTGCGACATTCACCACTGTGGCGCTGAGCACCGTAGCCATGGTACCCAGCACAACAGTCACAACCGCCAGCCAGCGCCAGCGCTCGCCATAACGGGCCGTCAGCCCCTCAACAGAATTATCGCTCAAGCGTTACTTCTGCTTTTCAGCATTATCCATGATCTTGTGGAACACTTTCAGGGCGCACTCAATTTCCTTGTCTGTAACACCTTCCAGCATCTCTTCGCGCAGCAACGCAGCCCGCTCAGACAACTCTTCCATAAATTCAGCGCCGGCCTTGGTCAGGTGCAAGCGGCGGGCCCGCCGATCATTTGGGCAGGGGCGCCGCTCAATCAGTTCCTGCTGCTCCAGGCTGTCGAGCAACCTCACCAGGGTAGGGTTCTCAATGGCCATCAGACTGGCCAGCTCGCGCTGGGTAAGGCCCTCGCCACCCTGCTGCAGGTACACCATGGTGCTCCAGCGAGCCTGTGTGACCCCCAAGTCTTTCAGCCGCTCGTCGAGCATCTTGCGCCAGCGGCGGGTAACCCGGGCAACGGCAAATGGGAATTGATCTCTCATGGTTAAACACTCCTGATGGTGATCCGGCATGGGACAAGCAAACGCCACCCCGAAAACCGAGAAAACACTTACCTTATTGGAAATTCACCAATAGTAAGCTAACCATTGGAATAAAAACAGATATGAGGATGAAAATATAATTGGGGAAAACCGAAAGTCGCGTCAGCCGGCCTGGCGCAACTCCTCCTGCATTTCTTCCACCTCCACAGATTCATGGAATTCGGTATTCCGGGGATCCATTTCGGCCAATACCGGAGAGGCCTCCGGCATAGTGGGCACAAAGTGCTCCTGCTCCTCAACAGGCACATCGTCGGTGTGGCTGATCCGGTAACTGGTGATGACCGCCAGCAGTAACAGGAAGCCGGCATTGCCATAGAACAGACCGGCCGGCCCCAGCAGGTTGATCAGCTCGGCCATCGTGATTGGCCCAATGACACTGCCAATGCCATAACTCAGCAGCAGGGTAGAACTGGCGGCGACGATTTTATTGCTTTCCATTCGATCATTGGTGATTGCCACCGCAACCGGGTAGATCGTTGCGGATAACCCGGTAAACAGCCCAACCAACAACGTCAATAACGGAAGACTGGCGGCGCCAAACACCGCAACACCCACCGCTGAAGCAGCCGCAAACAGCGCAATCCAGAACATTACCCGGCGCCGATCGAAGCGATCACACAAGCGCCCAAGCGGCCAAGCCAGCAGCATGGCCGCTACAATGGCACTGGCCATGAAGGTTGAGGTGCGAGCTACGTCCAGGCCCACCAGGGTTGCGTACACCGGCCCCAGGGCATAGAAGCCGCCAATCAGAACGCCACAGATCAGGGCGCCGGCAACACCGGAAAAAGACTCCCGGGCCAGCTTGAACACTGACATCCGATGCACCTGCTCAATCACTGGCGCTTCCATCCGGGTCAGAGACAACGGGATCAGGGCAACGGTCAGAAGAATTGCCGCGAGCGAGAACGGCAGGAAGCTGGCCGGGTCGCCGACGTTGACGATCAACTGCCCGCCAGCGGCAGACAGATAGAAAACAATCTGGTAAACGGCAAACAAGGCACCCCGGTTAGCGTTGGTGGCCCGACTGGAGAACCAGCTTTCGATCACCACCAGAACACCGGCAATACTAAAGCCCGACAGCACGCGCAACACCGCCCAGAAAATCATCGACACCGCCATCGGATACATCAGCGAGACCACCGCCGCCATCGCCGCAAACACCGCAAAGGCACGAATATGGCCAACCCGCCCAATGATCTTGTGGACGTACAGGGTGCCAAGGACAAAACCGATGGAATAGCAAACCAGTACCCAGCCAATGACATCGGGAGAGACCTCCTCAATGCTCAGGCGAATACCCAGCAGCGTCATCAGAAACGCATTGCCACTGACCAGCAACACAATGCTGAGGATCAGCGCCGAAAGGGAGGTGACCATTCGGGTCATGAGTGGCTCCGGGTATTGGGTTACATCAGGGTGACAGTATAGAAAAGATAGCAACGTTATCGGTCGCCTGCTGGCGGGTATTTAAACAGCCATCGCCAAACGACTCCACTAAGCAGTTGCCGAGACCCTGAACCCAACAGTGGCGCGGCATTTGACAATGTTTTACATTAATGGGCCGTAACAGAACCTGATAGCCGTAGCGGGTAACATAAACGGCAAGCTACTTATCGGACCATGAGCGCCTGGTTATGAAGAAAACGGACTGGCCCATTCGCTGGGATTTACTGCTTCGCTATCGACTGATTGAAATCATCGCCTTGTGGGAAGGACGCCTGACCACCAATCATATCTGCCACAGCTTTGGCATCGGTCGTCAGCAGGCATCAAAGGATATCAACACCTACCTGCGGGAACTGGCTCCCGGCAATCTGATTTACGACCGGCACCTGAAAGGCTATGTACCGGCAGCCGGTTTCAAACCGGTGGTTACCCGGGGCCAGGTTAGCGAGTATCAAGACCTGCTTGCGCGGCAACAGAGCCTGAGCGACACGTTTTCTGACCTGGAGCTTGGGCTGCCGGGCAACGCCGTCATCCCGGAACCCTCCCGGCGCATCGCCCCGGAAACCATGCGGGCGGTGGTTAACGCTACCCGTTATCACCGCCAGCTCAAGGCCAGTTACGTGTCCCTGAGCCGACCGGAAGCCGCCGACAGCCTGCTGGAGCCGCATTCACTGGTATGCACTGGTAACAGCTGGCATGTGCGGGCCTGGTGCAATGCCAACCGTGAATTCCGGGATTTCGCCCTGAGCCGTTTTCAGGGCCAGCCGGAGGCACTCCGGCAGAAATCCAGGCACGCCGCGCAGCAGGATGAAGACTGGCAACGCCTGGTTACCCTGGAGATCGCACCTGATCAGCGCCTGACCGAGGCGCAACAACAGATCATTGCCAACGACTACGGTATGGAACAGGGCTACCTCAGCATCGAAACCCGCGCAGCGTTGGCGCCCTATGTCCTGTCCCGTCTCGGCATCACCTTTGACAATAGCCACCCGGACCCACTGGTGCAGCAGCTGGAACTGGCCAACCCGGACCAGCTTGGCTTTGGCAGCAAGCGCGAACGGGCACTCAAAGCGGTGGCCGGTCTCTGCTAGACTGGCCCGGTGACGATACTTTCCAGACTTCTGCTCAACGCCACCCTCGGCCTGGCTACCACGCTCTGCGCCCCGACGCAGGCAGTGGCCGAGGGGTGTGGCGCGCCAGCCACTGCCATCCACGCCATTCAGGGTAGCGGCTCTGCTTCGCCCGTGGTCGGGCAAACGGTCACCGTCGAAGGCATCCTCACCCAGGACAGTCGCCATAAAGGTGGTTTTGGTGGTTTCTACCTGCAACAGGCTGACACTGAAACGGACCAGAACCCGGCCACCTCCGAAGCCCTGTTCATCTACACACGCCAGGCAGCAGGCAAGCCCGGCCAGCGCCTGCGACTGACCGGGACCGTCAAGGAATATCATGGTCTGACGGAGCTGGTGGATGTCGGCAAGCTGACAGTCTGCGGCGACGGCAAGCTGCCGCAGCCCATCGAGGTGTCACTGCCATGGTCACAACCACCGGAAAGTCTGGAGAACATGCGGGTTCGCTTTACCACCCCGCTGACCATCATTGATCACTACAACCTTGCCCTTTATGGCGAGCTTACCCTGGCCGCTCAGGATCAAGTCATTCCGACGGAATACCTGGCACCTGGGCCGACGGCCGTCAGGCAGGCCAGATATAACCATCAACACCGAGTGCTTCTGGACGACGGCATGGCCATGCGCAATCCCGATCCCGTGCCCTGGCCACCTGGCGGACTTGATGGAAAGAACACGGTGCGCGCCGGCGATACCGTCTCTCAACTGCAGGGCATCCTCGATTTCCGCTTCGGCCAGTGGCGCGTCCAGCCAGACAGGCAGCCGGTTTTCAACGCCAGCAACAAGCGCCCGCAACCACCCGGAAAGCCGGATGACGCCCACCTGCGGATAATCACGCTGAACCTGGAGAACTACTTCAACGGCAACGGCCAGGGTGCGGGCTTTCCCACTGCCCGCGGTGCCGAGAGCCTGGCCGCCTTCCAGGAACAGAGCCAGCGGCTGCTGGCGGCCCTCACCCTGCCAGACCCGGACATACTGGCGGTCACCGAACTTGAAAACGACGGCTACGGCCCGAACAGCGCCCTTGCCGAGTTGGTCCGGCAACTCGGGGCAGACTGGCAGTATGTATCGACGCCCGGCGATGACGGCTCCGACGCCATTCGCAGCGCCCTGTTATACCGGTCAGACCGGGTAACCCCTGTTGGCGAAGCCCGCCGGCAGCCATCAGAGCCTATGGGCAGGCCGCCCCTGGCCCAGATGTTCCAGGCCCGGCACGGCGACCAGGCCGTTCGCATCGTAGTGACGCACCTGAAATCGAAATCCTGCCGCAATGCCAGCGGCAAAGATTCCGATCAGAAAGACGGCCAGGGCTGTTTCAATCATCGGCGTAGCCAGGCTACCGAAACCATGCTCGACTGGCTTGGCTCACTTCCGGCACCGGCCACACTCGCCGGTACTTTGATCACCGGCGACCTCAACAGCTACGCCCAGGAAGACCCGGTGCAGGTGCTTTATCGCCGAGGCTTTACCAGTCTGGTGCACCACTTCCATCCCTGCCGGCAAGACCAGTGTCCACACCACAGTTACCGGTACCGGGGAGAAAAAGGCACCCTCGACTATGCCCTGGCCTCCGCCAGCCTGCTGCCCCATGTCACCCACGCCCAGACATGGAACATCAACGCCGATGAACCCCGAGCCCTGGGCTATAACCAGCAACCCCGGCTATCCGTCAGCGGCCCCTGGCGCTCGTCGGATCACAACCCGGTGATCACGGATATCCGGCTGCCGTCGCCTTGAGGCCGGTTGCCGCGCAGACGCTGGATCAGGGCGGTCAGGCAATAGCACCCAACCACAGGGGCGGTAAACTGGATTCCGGATTTACCATCAAGAGGTTGTCGTATCCATGAAAGTCCCGACCCCAAACCTATGGCCGGCTGCTCGCACCGGACAACGCTGGTTGCTGCGCGCCAAACGACAGGAAGCCATTGTCGACGGCCACCGCATGGTTTTTCTGGAACGTGGCAAGCCGGCCCCCGGGCGGCCAACCCTGGTGCTGATTCACGGCTTTGCTGCCATGAAAGAAAACTGGGCTTTCTGGATGCAGAAACTCCCTTCCGATTGGCACCTGCTGGTTCCTGATGTACCCGGCCTGGGGGAAAGCCAGTACCACGCTGACGCCTGCTATCGTTATGAAAGCCAGGCACGACGGCTGAGTGAATGGCTATCCGGCTATGTCACAGACAACCTGCACATTGCCGGCAGTTCCATGGGGGGTGCCATCGCCTCGGTTCTGGCCCACAAGCTGGAACGGCCTCCACGGTCACTGACGCTGCTCAACAGTGCCGGCATCCCGGAACACGCAGACGTGGATATTGATGCGCCCTTCGAGTCTGATCGCGATGCCCTTCTGATCCCGCAGGACTGGGCCGGGGTCTACCGCATGTTCAACAGCGTTGGCACCGGCAAACCGACGTTACCCGGCCTGGCCATGGCCGGGCTACTGGGCCCGGACCTGCTCAACCGCAGGCAGTCGCTGCGGCACATCTTCAATGACATGCTCGCCGACGCCCTGGCGCCGGCCAGATACCTCGGCCCGGGCACACCGCCGCTGCAGGTACAGTGGGGAGAGAAAGACGTCATCACCCCCACCCGTTGTGTTAACTGGTTCAAGACCGCCACCCCCGATGCCGATGTGCATGTGTTCCGGGGCGTTGGCCACCTGCCCATGCTTGAAAACCCTGCCCGCTCCGCCAAGGTTCTGGAGACGTTCATCCGCCGCTACAGCCATTGATATGACCGGCCAGAGAGCTGCTTAATTGGCCTCTCTGGCCCATTGACCCGTCAATCAAGTCATGGGGCTGGCCCCGGCAAACGGTCATAATCAGCAATACTGAACACCCTTACATAACAAGAACAGTCGCTGACGAGGAAACCCATGCGCGCCTCAGTTTCTACTGCACAGGATCTGGGCATGCCGGCCATCTACCTGCATACCCTGGCCGAATTGCTGCACACCATTGGAGTGGACGAAAGGGATCTCATTCTTCGGGTCGGTCTTGACCCCACCCGCCTGAATTCGACCGAAGTAAGGGTCAGCCAGGCCCAGGCCAGCGAGTTCGTCACCCGCGCCATCATCGAGAGTGGCGAGCCGGGCCTCGGCATCATGCTTGCCCGGGAACTCAAGCTACCCCTGCATGGGGCCTTGGGAACCGCGGTCATGAGCAGCCGAACCCTGGAAGAAGCACTGGAACTGATGACCCGCTACCTGACACTGCGAGCGCCTCACCTGAAGGTGCAGAAGCGGGTATCCGGTCAGAACGCCTGGTACAACGTGACCTGCGACATCGAACTTGGGCCACTCCAGGGCTTTGTACTGGATGCGGTTCTTTTCGGATGCGTGACCATGGGTGCCCAGTTGACCGGCACCCTGGTGCCGGGCACTCGGGTGCTCCGGCGCGGACCAGAGCCCAACCATTTCCACCGTTTCCGTAACCGCATCGGGGTGCCGGTGGAGTATGGCGCTACCGAGAACGCGCTGATCGTGCCCGTCAGCCAGCTTTCCATGCCGGTGCAATTCAGCGACGACCAGCTGGCCGCGAGCTCCCGGGCTCAGTGTGAAGAAGCCCTCAAACAGCTGAAGGAAGATGCTGGCTTTGCCTGCCGGGTTCGTCGGGTCATCGAGACCAGCCATCCGTTCCCGCCGAAACTGGCGCGGGTAGCAGCAACTTTGTTTGTGTCTGAGCGCACATTGAAACGTCGCCTTCAGGAAGAAGAGGCCAGCTTCCAGCAACTGGTGGACCAGGTTCGCCTTGAGAGGGCCAAGGAACTGCTGGAGAACACCGGCATGAACCTGAGCCAGATTGCCGACGCCCTGGGCTATGCCGACGCCGCCAACTTCACCCGAGCCTTCAAGCGATGGACCGGGTTGAGCCCCAGTCATTTCCGAACTCGCGAAATAGCCCTGCGCCGGAGTGCCTGAAGTTCGCCTGGGATGTCATCCGGGCACTGCCTTAATCAATGCCCAGAATCTTGTGCATTTGGAGGGTCAGGCGCCATTGCGGATGCGCCAGGCAGTAATCAGTCGCTTTGCGGGTGTTGCTGCGCTTGACCGGGTCATCCCCCTGATCCGGCACAGACGGCGATGCCATTGGTGACAGAAAATAGTGCCTTGCCAGGATACCCAGGAACTGTTCAGGCTGGGCCAGTGGCTGGGGATAGACCAGTTTGAGTTCGTCGCACTCGGTAATCACCACTTCGGCATCGGCTTTCGGGCTGACACACAACCAGTCAATGCCTTCCGGCGCCGGCAGCGTGCCGTTGGTTTCGACCCCCACCTCGAAGCCGGCAGCATGAAAGGCGTCAATCAACGGCTTGTCGAGTTGCAGTAAAGGCTCCCCCCCGGTACAGACCACGTAGGGCCGGCCCGGAGCCTCGGGCCAAAGTTTCCGGATATGCTCGGCCAGCTCCGCGGCAGTCTCAAAACGCCCGCCATTCTGGCCGTCGGTACCGACAAAGTCGGTATCGCAAAAGTTGCAGACAGCCGTCGCCCGATCCTTCTCCCGGCCGGTCCACAGATTGCATTTACTGAACCGGCAGAACACCGCTGCCCGGCCCGCCTGGGCACCTTCTCCCTGCAAAGTGTAGAACGCTTCCTTTACCCGATACATCAGGCGTCACTCTCGTAGGCCAGGGGGTCTTTCAGGCCATGGGCGGCAAACGCCTCCAGCCGTTCAACGCACGAGCCGCAGCGGCCGCAGGCCAGCGCCCGGCCGTTGTAGCAGGTCCAGGTCTGACTGTAATCGAGGCCCAGCTTCAAGCCTTCGGCCAGTATGTCGCCCTTGTCGAGCGCCATAAAGGGCGCCTCAACCGCCACCGGCTCATAATTGGCCACCCGACACACCGCATCCATTTTCTCGATAAATTCCGGCCGGCAGTCCGGGTAAATTGCGTGATCGCCGCCATGGGCACCAAACCAGACCGCCTGCGCACCGGCCGTGACAGCGTAGCCGGTGGCCAGTGATAGCAGGATCATGTTTCGGTTAGGCACCACCGTCGACTTCATGCTGGCTTCCTGATAATGCCCTTCCGGCACCTCGATGTCTGAGGTCAGTGACGAACCGGCCATGACTTCACTCATGGCACGGATATCAATCACCTTGTGGGGAATACCCTCCGCCTGACACACGGCAGCCGCCGCCTCCAACTCCCGCACATGACGCTGACCATAGTTGAACGACAGAGCATGGACCTTGTGACCACGGGCCCGGGCCAGGTGGAGCAGGGTAAAGGAGTCCATGCCCCCGGAATAGATAACGACAACGGTGTCAGTCATGGGGTTATCACCAGGAATAGAAGGGGATTTGTCATTGGGCTTTTACGAACCATGGCTATATTGTAACAGCGCCAGAGCCGCTTGGGTTCGCGTCATGGGAAGATCAGGGGTAAACTCGATGGAAAACGACAAACAGCCAGCAACGATTCAATGAACTCAGACAGCAGCCCGGCATTCATCGACTTTGAAGCATCCAGTCTTGATCTGATCGCAAGTTATCCGATCGAGGTGGGCGTGTGCATGCCCGACGGCAGCCTGCACAGTTGGCTGATTCGGCCACACGTGCTTTGGCAGGACTGGTCTGAGAGTGCGGAAACCATACACGGCATTTCCCGTGCAAGGCTGGAGCAGGAAGGCACGCCGGTAGGGGAAGTTGCCCGGGCGCTGAACAGACTGTTGCCAGACCAGATCTTCTGCGACGCCTGGACCTTTGACAGCTTCTGGCTGCACCGGCTGTTCCGGGCTGCCGGCGAAACCCCGGATTTTCAGCTTGAATCAGTATCCATGCTGCTGAACCCGGCCCAGGTGCGGCAGTGGTCGGGCACCCGCCAACAGGTCATCGCCGATCTGGGACTACCGGTTCACCGGGCCGCTAACGACGCGCTGATCCTGCATAAAACCTGGGAGCGGGTTATTTGCCAGGGCGAAGCCGCAGTACAATAACTTCCAGGCCGTCACGGGCAGTGTGCAGCGTCCAGTAGGTGGCCAGGGCCATGAGGGCCGCGCCCACTACGGTAAACGACAGATTCTCTCCAACCACCTGCCTTTGGGCCATCATCAGATAAATGGCGACAGCGACAATCAACGCAAGCTCAATCATGAAATCAGAACGGAATTTGTTCCGGGCAGATCCGGGTTCTTCGGGCATTTTCTTCGGTTTCAACCTCTGGGTTTCAGATAATTCAAGGCAGTAAGTTAGTGTACGAATTATCACAAAAACGGCCTCAAGAGGCTGTACGAACTAGTGGCTACGAACTAACCGAAACCACCCTGGACTGCCAATCTACGGGCAAAAAAAACGCAGCCAAACTGGCTGCGTAGAAAGGAGAGATCCATTCGATACCTGATACGGTGGTACCGCGGATTGCACAACGTAAAAACACGTGACGGTGGGAATTATCCTGATCGGCCTTCGCCACGTCTGTACGGGTTTGCCGAATTGCCAGGGCTATTGCAAACCGGCCAATTGCCTATACACTGGTAGCTGAACCGAATCCAAAGAGCTGATATGACCCGGATGATTACCAAGACCACCGCTTACTCCGCCACCGGTTGCCGTCAAGGGCAGTCAGTGCGCGTTATGGTGAAAGACATCTAACGGCTTTCGGTCAGTCCCGGGAGCCATTGCAGCGACCGGGGCAGCTTCTCTGCCAAACCCCGGTTGCCTCAGGCCCCGGGGTTTTTGTTTTTGCAGCCGCAAAACGACAAGGAGAACATCATGAGAAGACATCCGACAACCCGTGCAGCCAATCAGCCGATCAGCAATCGCCAGGCTCCGATCAAGCGCCCGGAAAAGCTGCCGCTACTGGATGCGATTTGCAAGAAACTGAATCAGCGCGTCAATCTGGATGACGAGCAGCGGGTGCTGGGTCTGTATGAACGAGGCTGGATTTTCAAAGGGGTTCTGAGCAATCTGGATGGCTCTGAAGCACGTTATGTGCGCGCCCTGGCCACCCGCTACAACTCCTGGATTGCCCGCCAGGTCGCCTGATTGCGATGACGCTGGACTGAACCGGTCAGTGGCGCCGGTTCAGTCCCTGCATCATTGCCATATCACCGCCATGCACGATGGCGTAGTTATTCACTACATCGTGAATTTTTTCCTGGGAGTAGGGCTTGACCACATAGCCATTGGCACCGGCACTGATCGCCCTTTGAATGCTTTCAATGGAGTCATCGGCGGTGACCAGCACAATATGCTGATCTTCCCGAATCTGTTTGAACCGCGTCATCAGCTCATGGCCGTCGCCATCCGGCAGGCCCAGGTCCAGCAGGACAATATGGTATTCACTGGCATCAAAGGCCGCCCGGGCCGAAGCGGCATCCGCACATTCAGCCACCTGGGTAGCTCCCGCCTTATAAAGCATCTGCGCCAATCGCTCCCGCATCACGGGTTCGTCTTCCACCACCAGTATTCTCAGGTCCGTCATCCGTTGTCTCCTCTGCTATCCAGCCCATCAGTAACCATCGTTGCCTGTTCGCCTGGGTAAATCCAGCGGCGCCGGCCTCGGCCGGCCATCCTGTGGTGGTGAATTGCCCTCAGATTCACCCGCGCGAGATTGGCCCTGATTGGTGCGCACCAGAATGTTCGCGATACTCACCGCCGTGGTGTACAGGGAAATAGCCACAATCAGCAACACCGGCTGGACAAACGCCACAAATCCCGGGACCTGTGCGTTGGCTGTGATACTCAGTATCAGAATGATCGCAGGGCCCAGAACGACAAACAGCGTCAAGGCAATAAAGAACACAATACGCTCTTTGTAACGCCCAAGCTCTCGATTGGTCACCAGACCAAGAACAAACTTTCCGATGGCCAGCCCCGCCAGTATCGCCGCCGCGATGCTCAGGTCCGGGCGCATCAGCGTCTGGTACAGATTGCCATCCCACAACCGTTGCATGGCAATCACCAGAAACGGAAACAGCACGAACAGTACGTCGGCGTAGGTACCGTACATCATGCTGAGGGAATACTGTTCCTGTTGCTGTCGGTTTTCAGTCATTGGCCTGTTCCTGTGTTGTTTCCCGCTCATCCGGCGCTCCCTGCAACGCACGTTCAATCATCTCATCCAGAGTTCTCAGCTCTTTGCCGATTCGCGCCCAATCCGGTGGATCTTCCCGCAGCCGGCTTTCCAGGCTGCTCGCCTGACGTGTCATCAAAGGGTAACCCATGGCGCCGGCAGTACCTTTGATCTGATGGCTTTCCATCTGCAACGCGCTCGCATCCATGGCCCGGAAAGCCAATCGCATGCGCTCCCGCCGATCCTCAAGCCCAGCGAGAAACCGGGGCACCAGGTGCGCCATATCATCCGGGGTGACCACTGAGTCCGACGACGCCACCAGATACCGCTCCAGAATGGTTTGCAAATGCGCCTGATCGATCGGTTTGTTCAGCACCCCATCGCAACCCGCCGCCAGCAGTGCGTCGTTCTCAGCCTGATCCCCGGCTGTGAAGGCGATGATCGGGCGGCGGAAACCGGCCTGACGCAGTAGGCGGGTGGCGGCGACACCGTCCATTTCCGGCATGTGACGGTCCATCAGGACAAGATGCACGGTATCGGCCAGGGCCAGCCGAACGGCCAGATCGCCGCTGGCAACCGGAACCGGTTCGACACCAAAACGCCGCAGCATTCGCTCAACCAGCAGGCGATTGTCATCGTTGTCTTCGGCAACCAGAACCTTACCTGAGAACTGACGGGTATCGCCCTGATAGCCCTCAGGGCAGACCCTCAGATACCGGGCAAGAACCTCGTAGAAACGCTGTTTGTCGATGGGCTTGGCCAAGTGTTCATTACAACCCGCCAGCCGGTACTCAGCAATGTCTTCGGTCATTACATTGGCCGTCAGTGCGATGATGGGGGTGTTCACCCCGGCTTCTCTCAATGCCTGAGTGGCGTCCCGGCCGTTCATGACCGGCATCTGGATATCCATCAGAATCAGATCGAAACGTTCCCGGCTGGCCAACTCCAACGCCTCGGCTCCGTTGCTGACATGCACCAGCTCGGCACCGGTCCTGTCAACCAGCATGGATACCAGCCGGCGATTCACATCGTTATCTTCAGCACACAGAATGCGACCCTCGAGCCTGGGCGCCAGCACCGTAGCAATACCCCGTCGGCGCTGGTTCAACTCCGAGGCGTCACGCAGAAAATGAACGTCGGCAAGGTCGCCGGTGCGAATGCAGACGTCAAACTCACTGCCCTCACCGTAGGTACTGGATACCCGGATACTGCCGCCAAGCAACTCGGCCAACCGGCGGGAAATACTCAGACCCAATCCGGTGCCACCGTATTGCCGGGAGATGGCCGAGCTGCCCTGGGCAAAGGGATCAAACAGACGCTCCAGTTGCTCCGGCTTCATGCCGATGCCGGTATCCACAACCCGGGCGCAGAGGGTTTCGGCTTCTCGGTCACAGCGCAAAATCAGAGAAATTGTTCCTTTTTCGGTGAATTTAAGCGCATTTCCACACAGGTTAATGATGATCTGCCGAAACCGGGTTGGGTCGGTCAGAATCTGCTCGGGCAGGGGAAAGTCGCAGATGATGGTGAATTCCAGGCCCTTTTCCCGGGCCCGGGGTTCGAAAAAGGCGCGAATCTCATCCAGCAAATCCGGCAGCATGACCGGTACCACATCGACATCCAGCTTGTTGGCATCGATCTTTGAATGGTCGAGGATATCATTAACCAGCTCCAACAGATGCCGGCCACTGCGCACGACCGTCTCGGCACTGCTGCGTTTTTCACGTTCATCCAGATCCGGGTCCAGCAGGGTTTCGCCATACCCGATAATGGCCGCCAGCGGTGTCCGGATTTCGTGGCTCATGTTGGCAAGGAACTGGCTCTTGGCCTGGGCTGAATTTCGGGCCAACTCTTTCTCCAGGCGCTCTTGCTCCCGCTCTCGCTCGATCCTCTGGCGCTGGTGGCTCTCAGTTGCGTCAACACAGGTACCTTCAAGATGCAGCGGCTCACCATCCAGATCATAGGCGGTGTGCAACGAGATGGTAGCCCAGCGCTCAACACCACTGCGGGTGAAATAGCGGGCTTCAATGCCCTTGACCATGCCCCGGACTTCCAGTTGCTCTACCACCAGGCGCCGCAGCCGGTCATCGGCAATGCAGGTTTCCAGCACATCCGGGTTGTCCTCCAGTAATTCGCGGCTGTTGCTGTAGCCCAGCAACTCGGCCATCGCCGGGTTGGCGGTGACAAAGCGCCGGTCGGGCGACATCTGGAAGACCCCTTCGATGGCGTTATCAAACAGCGACTGGTAGCGCTGGAGATTGGCCAGTGCCCTTTGGTTCCAGGCCAGCGCTTCGCCCTGCACCTGTTTGATGCGATCGGCAAGGGCAAAGGAAAACAGAATGATCTGGGCCACTAACCCAAACTGGGGTGCATAGGTGGTGAAGGTGTTCAGCGGCAGGTAACCCATGACCGTCAGGGCATAGATCCCGAAGCCAATCAGCGCCATGGTCCAGGCAAAGAAATAGGACCGTGCCGCGGGGTTGTAATAACGCCACGACAGGTAACTGACCACGATCAGGATCAAGCTTAACAGAATGGACCCCACCACAATCCATTCCATCGCCACGGAGTAGGGCATAAAGAAAGACAATACAAAGGTGGCCGTCACCGAATACAGGCACAGGCGGATGATCTGGTCCAGGTCCGGGGAACGCTGTTGGGTCTCGAGCAGCGAGCGAGCCATCAGCAACCCGAAAAACCAGGTCAGGATGATCTGAAAATGCAGGTAGGCCTTGTCCAGAATCGGTGGCCGGTTATCCAGTAACTGCACCCCGTGAACCTGTTCTGTGGCAATAAACACGGCCGCGCACACCAGGTACAGCACGTAATAGATGTTGCTGCGTTCCCGCACCGACACGGCAACAAACAGGTTGTAGGCGAGGATGGCCAGGATGGCCCCCAACAGCACCCCCCTGACCGCTTCATCAATAGAGACCTTTTCAATATAGCTATCCGGGTGCCAGAGCGTTACCGGCAGCCGGAAGGTATTGGAGGTGGTGGTTCGCAGATACACGGTGGTGGTGGCGTCGGGCAGCAACTGCAGGCGAAAGGTCGGGTTGGGCACGGCCAGATCCCGGTCATCCCAGTTGTCCAGGTAGCCGGCCCGGCGCTGTTCAACCACCCGACCGTCACGCACCACATACAGCCAGACTTCATCCACCAGTGGCAGCGCCAGTTCCAGTATCCAGTTGTTTGCAACCTGGCTGCCCCGGGTGGTCAGGTCAAAACGGGTCCAGTAGGCAGAGTCGGTATAACCGAAATTAAGCACGCCCCCCCGGTGCAGGCTGAACTGCTCCTCCGGCATGGCCAGGATGTCGTCAATGACCAGCTCATGGCCGGCATCTTCCAGATACCAGATACAGCCATCGAGATTACGCACACTGCTGGTCGTACTGTCCAGCACCACCGACCCGGCAGGACAGGCGCTTTTCGCCTGCACCAGAGATGGCAGGCAAACAACAACCAGCATCAACAGGGCGACGAGCACCCGGTTGAGCGTTTCGGAAAACCGTTGCTGCAAAATGTGATCTCCGCGCGGGTAGCTGCGTGCTTTATCGTTTATTGTCAGCACAAGTCACTTTAGCCTTTCACCCGTTTTTTCGCACCCCGGGGCCACCTGAAATGAGACATTCCTGCCTTTTTGTTGCCGTTTCCCTGTCCGTCCTTACCCTGTCGGGGTGCCGGATGGAAAGCACCGGTTCCTCCGCGTTCAACCCGGCAACCAATGTTGACCTGGTGTTCTCAACCTTTGATCTGACCAACACCGAGCAGGCACCGGATACCCTCAGCTTCACCCGGTTCAGCGATTTCTACCAGGGCATACAACCCACTGGCGATGACGCAGACAACGAGGACCATCTGGCTACGGTGGAAGAAATCCGGCGGCATATCGATATTTTCATCGGAGCACAGCCAAGCGACACCGGCCAGGACTATACCCGGGTGCGTAACCCGCTGGACCTGATGAACCAGGTAATCAGCGTGGGCGGTATTACCAACTTTGATGAAGGCCGGCGCTATATCCGGGATCGTATCGCGCTGTCCCAGGCCGGCAACTACAACACCCGAAGTGCCGGTGCCCGTATCCGCTTTACCGACCAGGCAGCGTCCTTCAGTCTACAGCCCCTGAACGACTACGAATGGAATTACCAGACCCTCGATTGGCGATATCTGCCCGAGGGTCCCGAAGGCAGCGAACTTACCGAAAAGGTCTATCGGACCATTCAGTATGTGGCCCGGAGCGTCAACGATGATGTCAGGGAAGAGCAGCCGGAGCTGCTGAGCGTGCTGGCCGGTTCCCGCTTTGACGCCTTGCAGTTTGTTGCCAGTGGCTACAACCAGCCGGAGTATGCCACCGCCGATTACGTCAGCCGGAATCACGGGGGCATCGAGCTACGGCAAACGTTTGTAACCGACGCTCAGCTCGACACGCTGTTTATCAAGAATACCGAGCAGACGGTTCTTAACCTGGACCGATATGAAGAAAACAACACCACCCCTGACTGCCTGCGGGTGGAGATCAACTACGCCATGGATACCGTGCATATCTACACCTCGGATGGCGTGCCAGCCAGAAGGCCTGTCGACGGTTCGGAAGACGAGGATAGAACGGAACAGAATCCCGATAACTGCGTCAATCAGTCCGAAGACCAGGCCATCACCTTCTGGAGCGCGGCGTCTGCCTCAACCCGCAAATAGGCTCACAGATCCCAGTTCTGCAGGAAGCCTTTCTTCCGGCTGATCATCCGCTCGTAGGTGGAAATCATGATGGCCGCATGGGGGGCTTTGGTCAGGCGCAGGGTTTCGATACGGCGTTCCAGGCGTTGGACCTCGTCGCATACCTGCTGTTGTACATGGCTGCGTACGCTGTCGTGCTGGTCCAGCTTGACGCGCTGAAGTTCAGGCGGGGGAAGTTCCGGTTTATCCATGGTGCCTCATCCTTTGAGTCTATTGAATCGTCCATTTCACTCCGCAGATTGTGCAGAACTGTCAGACAAAGTGCAATTAGAATGAACAAGGTTTCACTTTTACTGACTCAGGCAGCCACCAATCTCCGTTTGTTCTCCGGCAACACCGGAAACTGCCTGCACACAGTATAAACAAATCTGGCCAGGGCCGGTAAGTGATGACCCACTATCGGAAACCCGGTGTTGAGCAGGCTCACGGAAATATCCCGGGCCGGGTCCGCCCAACACAACTTGTTGATCAGACCTACATGGCCAAAGGCATAACGGCTCTGCTGCCCCCAGAGTCCTACCGGGTTGCCGCCCAGCATCATGCCAGCACTGAAGCGCATGGGGATCATCATGGTGCGGTCTATCTGCAGCGAACCGAACTGTTGTATGGCACGACGGATGGTTAATTCACTGCAAATTCGCTGACCGTTCCAGACCCCGCCATTGAGCATCATCTGGAAGAACCGGCCCATTTCCTCCGCGGTGCCACAGAGATTACCGGCGGGTATGACCGCCTCCTGGAAGCGCGGGTCGTTGGTGACTTTCTCCACCGTGCGAATGTCGCCGCCCAGGGCCCGGCTGACAATCCACGACAGCGGAAACATCGGGGTCGGGCCGGTAGCGTAATTGGTAGCCAGTTCGTGCAGATTCTCCGGGGCGATTCCGTAAGTGAACCACTTCATACCCATGGGTTTGCGCAGGTACCGGTCCAGATAATTTTCGATGGTATCGCCAGTGACCTTCTCCAACACCCGCTGCAACACAAAGCCACCGGTAATGGCGTGGTACGCCACTTTCGCGCCGTCCACCTCGACCGGTTTGGCAGCGCACAGCAGGCGCCAGATTTCGTCACGCTCCCAGAGTACGTCTATGGGAGTCTCACGGGGAATCGCCGGAATACCGCCCCGGTGCGAGAGGATCTGGTGCACGGTGATGGTCCGTTTGCCGTTCTTGGCAAACTCCGGGCAGTAGTAGGAAACCGGGTCCATCAGGTTGACCAGGCCCTGCTCTGCGAGCATATGCATCAACAGCGCCGTCACCGCCTTGGAGGCGGAGAAGTAGCAGATCGGGGTTTCCGTGGTCATCGGCAGCCTTGGCAGAGCGGCGGGATCATGGGGCCCGTTGCCTCGGGTATGGCCTATGGCACCATGCAGCACCTGCTCACCCCGGTAGCGCAGTGACAGCTGGATTCCCGGGTGCACACCGGTCCGGTACAAGCCCTCCACACTGCGCCATACCGATTCCACTGCGTCCTGTGGTAAACCAGCCCGTTCCGGGTGTTCGGTGTCACGGTTGCGGAAAGTGACAGAAGTCAGGTCTTCCGGAATATCGCAGGTGTGCAGTGCGCGGCGGGCGAGTGAATGCATAACGGACGCCTTTTATCGTTATTGGTGACGGACCCCTCGGGGGCACTTGCCGGAGGGCGCAACTTTCAGCCCTTATTAGGTTTCATTATGAACCGGCTCGATCGGCTTCGCCATCGCTACACAGTTGCGACCCTGCATTTTGGCCTGATACATCGCCTTGTCTGCAGCACCACAGAGTGACTCCAGGCTATGACCATGTACCGGGTACACCGCTACACCAACACTGATGGTCAGCGGAATGGAGTGGCCGGATGCCAACGGGATCGGCTTGTTACTGACCCGCTGGCGCAGCCGCTCAGCGGTATCCCACGCGCCCTCAATGTCCATTTCCGGCATGACAATAACAAACTCCTCACCGCCGAACCGGCCGACGGCATCGACACTCCGAACACTGTCTTCCAGGGTTCGGCTGACCGAGCAGAGCACCGAATCACCGGCTGCGTGGCCCCAGCTGTCATTGATGTCCTTGAAGTGGTCAAAATCAATCCATAACAGCGCCATCGGGCGCTCATAACGGCTGGCCCGCTCAAGCTCTTCCTCCAAGACCCTGGAGAATTCCCGCCGATTGAGCAGGCCGGTTAGAGGATCCCGGGTGGCCATCTGCTCCAGTTCGGTTTCCAGCTCTTTACGGTCAGAGATATCCAGCACTATGCCTTCAAGGTAGACGCTGCCGTCTTCGTGCTCGACACCGCAGCCCCGCTCCCAGACCCACACCTTGCGGCCGTCTTTGCGGGTAATGGCATACTCCAGGGAAAAGGACTTACCTTTTCGCAATGCAATGGCGACCTCTTCGGCCACCTGTTCGATTGCGTCCGGGTCCATCAGGGCAGCGTAGCTGACCAGTTTGTTGTTGATCAGCTCGTCCGGCAGGTAGCCGGTCAGCTGCTCACAGCCGCCGGAGACGAACAGCATGGTCCAGCTGTCGTCATTCCGGCAACGGTAAGCCATGCCCGGCAAGTTATCCATCAACACCCGTAGCTGCTGTTCGCGCTGGCGCAACGCCCGCCTCTGGTCCCGCTGGAGTGACAGCAACAACCGATCCTTGCTGAGCAGGCGCAGGATAACGACAAACAACACCAGCCCGGTAACAGCCACAAACAGAAAACCTTTCCAGGTCTGCATGGCGGACAGGGACCGGGGATCAGGAAACCAGATCTCCACTATCCGGTCGGAAAAGGTGATCCAGATGATGCCTGCCACCAGATACACCATAGCGGCCGACAGTGCACGACGAAAAGGGCTTTGACTGCCACTCCAGTTGGTTTCTTTCCCTCGATCCGGTTGTTCAGGTTGCATATCCTTCCTTTCGACTTGAGAGGCTGTCCTATAGGAAAAGTAGACAGTTTCACACCCCGAGTCGAGATATGGCTGCATTTTCCAGGTGATTCCGAAAAACGAAACGTGACACACAGTATCTTTAGGAAAGTGCCATGATTCAACTGCCACTGTGCCGGGCTATTGGCCGGTGACCTCCAAGGGATGACGTTACCGGCGGCGCATGCTTTAATTCTTCCCACCATGGAGCAACAGGGCAATCTGCATGACCCCGGGAATTCTTGCGGCCAAAAAAGCCAATGTCAGCTACACCGTGCATGAGTACGAACATGACCCGGCGACCGACAGTTACGGTAACGAAGCCGCCGAGAGGATGGGAGTGGAGCCGAACCGGGTGTTCAAAACTCTGGTGGTCAACGTCGATGGCAAGGAACTGGCGGTTGGGGTTGTACCGGTAACCAGCATGCTCAGCCTGAAGATGATCGCCAAAGCGGCGCAGGCCAAGAAAGCGGTAATGGCCGATAAACAGGACGTTCAGCGCAGCACCGGTTACGTGCTGGGTGGCGTAAGCCCACTGGGCCAGAAAAAACCGCTGAAAACCTTCATTGACCAGTCCGCCAGGCAGTACAACACGATCTTCGTGAGTGCCGGCAAGCGGGGCCTGGAAATTGAACTGTCTGCCGATGACCTGGCTCGCCTGACCCAAGCCCGATTCGCTCCATTGCAGCAGGAGTGAGGAGGTGAACCAGGCCAGCGATCTGATCCTCATCGGTACCACCCTGCTGCTGGCACTTGCAGCCCACGCCGTGGGCCAGAAAGTACATGTGCCACGAGTGACCCTGCTGCTGTTGTTGGGCGCCCTGGCTGGCCCGGATTTGCTTGATCTGCTGCCCGATAACGCCGACCAGAGCTTTAGCCTGATCACCCAGTTGACCCTGGCGATGGTCGGCTTTCTACTGGGTGAACGGATGTCAGCCCGGGATCTGAAGCAGAGTAAGGAAGCCCTGATTGTCAGTCTGGCCGTCACTTGTCTGACCGCCGTGGCGGTGATCCTGGCGGTCTGGGCCGTGACCGGTAATCTGCCGGCAGCGTTGCTGTTAGGCGGCATTGCCACCGCCACCGCACCGGCAGCAACCCTCGATGTCCTGCGTGAAGCAGGCGCCAACGGCCCGCTGACCCGGCTGGTGTTCCAGGTGGTCGCCATCGACGACGCCTGGGGCGCCATTCTGTTCAGCCTCCTGTTAGTGGCAGCCGGTCTGTTGCTGGGGAACAGTGACCTGAGCGGCGCCACGGCCATGCTTCATGGGCTTTGGGAAGTGGCAGGCTCTGTGCTGCTTGGCCTGGCGCTCGGTTTCCCAATGGCTTGGCTGACCGGACGGCTCCGGCCCGGTGAACCCATGCTGCTGGAATCCGCCGGGTTTGTCTTTGTAGCGGCTGGGCTGGCCAGCTGGCTTGGTCTTTCGTACCTGCTGACCTGCATGGCTCTGGGAATTGTGGTAGCAAACCGCGCGCGCCATCACGTTCGCCCGTTCCGTTCTATTGAGGGCATTTCCGAGCCCTTTCTGGCGCTGTTTTTCTTCATGGCCGGATACCAGCTCGACTGGCTGGCATTACCTACCCTCGGTGCTCTGGGCCTGGCCTATGTACTGGCCCGCATTGGCGGTCGCCTGGCCGGTGGTTACCTGGGGGGCCTGCTCGCCGGCTCCGCTCCGGAAACCCGGCATCGCATCGGCGCCTGCCTGATGCCCCAGGCCGGCGTCGCCCTCGGCCTGGCCCTCGTAGCCACCGAGCGGCTGCCGGAGCTGGGCTACATTCTCCCCCTGGTGATTGGTGCCACCGTGGTATTCGAGCTGATTGGCCCTCCGCTGACACTGCTTCAGTTGCGCAAGGCCGGCGAAACCGGACAAGGCTACCAGGAAGATCCTGACGAATAAAAAAACCCGGTGAGCCTCAAGCACACCGGGTTTTCGGGATTCATGCCGGGCCCATGGCCCGGCTGAAATGCTGGCCTTACTTCACGGAATCCCGTGCATCGGCCAGGATCTTGTTCAGGGTGGCGCTTGGCTGCATCACCTCGCATACCTTCTCCATGGGCGGGTGGTAATAACCACCAATATCCGCCGGATGGCCCTGCACCACGGTCATTTCTTCCAGGATCTTGTCCTTGTTCTCTTCCAGCTGCTTGGACAGCTTGGCAAAGAACTCTTTCAGCTCTTTGTCGTCATCCTGTTTTGACAGCTCTTCCGCCCAGTAACGGGCCAGGTGGAAGTGGGAACCCCGGTTGTCCAGCTCACCTGTGACGCGGGACGGAGACTGGTTATTTTCCAGCAGGCGCTCGGTGGCCTTGTCCAGAGTCTGGCCCAGCAGACGGGCACGCTGGTTGTCCTGTTTCTCACCCAGCTCGTCCAGAGACACCGCCGTGGCGAGGAATTCACCCAGGGAATCCCAGCGCAGGTGGTTCTCCTGAATCAGCTGCTGTACGTGCTTCGGCGCAGAACCGCCAGCACCGGTCTCGTACAGGCCACCGCCGTTCAGCAACGGTACGATAGACAGCATCTTGGCACTGGTACCCAGTTCCAGAATCGGGAACAGGTCGGTCAGGTAATCCCGCAGCACGTTGCCGGTTACGGAAATGGTGTCCAGGCCACGAATCAGACGCTCCATGGTCCAGCGGATGGCGCGAACCGGAGACTTGATATAAATCTCCAGACCTTCGGTGTCATGCTCTTTCAGGTAGGTCTCGACCTTCTTGATCAGCTCCGCGTCGTGCGCGCGCTCGTCGTCCAGCCAGAACACTGCAGGGGTGTTGCTGGAGCGGGCACGGTTAACCGCCAGCTTGACCCAGTCGCGGATCGGCAGGTCTTTGGTCTGGCAGGCGCGCCAGATGTCGCCTTCTTCAACCTTGTGCTCGGTCAGTACGGTGCCGTCTTCGGCCACCACACGCACAATGCCGTCTTCCTTCATTTCGAAGGTCTTATCGTGGGAGCCGTACTCTTCGGCTTTCTGCGCCATCAGGCCCACATTCGGTACGGTACCCATGGTGGTGGGGTCAAACGCGCCGTGGGTCTTACAGAAGTTGATCACTTCCTGATAGATGGTGGCGTAGGTGGACTCCGGCATCACCGCCTTGGTGTCCTTCAGCTTGCCGTCTCGGGCCCACATCTTGCCGGAGTTACGAATCATCGCCGGCATGGAGGCATCAACAATGACGTCGCTCGGTACGTGCAGGTTGGTGATGCCTTTCACGGAATCGACCATGGCGATTTCCGGGCGGTGCTCGTAGCACGCGTGCAGGTCTTCCTGGATCTGCTCCTGCTTGGACTCAGGCAGTTGCTTGATCTTCTCGATGACGGAAGACAGGCCGTTGTTCGGGTTAACGCCGATTTCCTTGAACAGGTCGCCGTACTTGTCGAACAGCTCCTTGTAGAAAACCTTCACCGCATGACCAAACACGATCGGGTGGGAGATTTTCATCATGGTGGCTTTGACGTGCAGGGAGAACATCACGCCGGTTTTCTCGCAGTCGGCAATGGCGTCTTCGAAGAACTTCACCAGGGCCTTTTTGCTCATGAACATGCCGTCCAGCACTTCGCCTTCCTGCAACGGCAGGTCGGACTTCAGTACCGTCTGTTTGCCCTGCTTGTTCTCGAACACGATGCGGGCGTTGGTGGCCTTGTCCAGAGTTACAGACTGTTCGCTGGAGTAGAAATCGCCACCGCGCATGTGCGCTACGTGGGTGCGGGACGCCGGGCTCCATTCACCCATGGTGTGGGGAAACTTGCGGGCAAAGGCTTTAACTGCAGCCGGCGCGCGACGATCGGAGTTACCCTCACGCAGTACCGGGTTAACGGCACTACCCAATACTTTGGAGTAACGGGCGTGAATTTCTTTCTCTTCGTCGGTTTCCGGGTGTTCCTTGTACTCCGGAACTTTGTAGCCCTGCTCGTTCAGCTCTTTGATGGCGGCACGGAGCTGGGGAATGGACGCAGAGATGTTCGGAAGTTTGATGATGTTGGCGTCCGGGTCCTTGGTGTACTCACCCAATTCAGCCAGGGCATCCGGAACGCGCTGGTTTTCTTCAAGGTAGTCCGGGAAGCCTGCCAGAATGCGCGCCGCGAGAGAGATATCGCTGGTTTCAAAGTCGATACCAGCCGGCTTGGCAAAGGTTTCCAGGATGGGAAGCAGTGACCGGGTGGCGAGGGCGGGGGCCTCATCGGTCAGTGTGTAGACAATCTTGGCTTTGGATGTTGTCATTTTCGTCCTCAGGCAAATGGGTGGGTTCAGGACGGTCATGGCACGGTCAGGCGTCTTGTGAACGGCTGGTTATGCCAGTGACTGATTCGGAACTTTTGATAGACCTACTAAGATAGCATTTTTTCCAGAATTTTGGTTACGATCTTAGTATAAGAACGGACTAAAAATGCCTGATCTTCGGTTACAGGACGATGAAATGGCGGGAATTTACGAAACTTTCTAACATTCGTCAGGTTTTTTGGTTCGGTGCTGTCGCGGTGGTGGAACGGCCTCCCAAAACACGCTCCTGGCGGCACATCCCTGTGACGCTTGGGCTCCGCCATCCATGGCTCCGCACAGTTTTGTGAGGCCGTTCCACCACCGCTCATCCAACTCCAGAGTGGGCATCCGCGACACTTAGCACAGAGAATCTCGCGCGTATTTTGTCGACAAAACGCTCCGAAACCCGAGCTCCACGCGAATTACCGAACACCGAAAACACCTCATTCGCACCGCGGCGAAAGTTCAGGCCGGTAACAACCCCACCTCCGCCAACCGCTCACGTATCCGGTCCAGGGCTTCCGGGTTGCCAAGGGCATCCCGGTTGTCCGCCTTGCTTGAGCCATTGACCAGCCGGGCCACCGCGAGTTCCACTTTTTTTCCGCTACGGGTGTAGGGGATGTCGGGCACTTCCACGATATGTTTGGGTACGTGTCGGGGGCTGGCGCCTTCGCGGATTCGGGTTTTCAGGGTTTTGATCAGGTCGTCGGTGACGGTCTGGCCTTCGGCCGGGACTATGAACAGGACGACTTCCACGTCGCCGTCGATCTGGCGGCCGACGACCAGGCTGTCTTTGACCTCGCTGATGGTTTCTACCTGGCGGTAGATTTCGGCGGTGCCGATTCGGACGCCGCCGGGGTTGAGGGTGGCGTCCGAGCGGCCGTAGATGATGGCGCCGCCGTGTTCGGTGAATTCGATGAAGTCGCCGTGGGCCCAAACGCCGGGGAAGGTGTTGAAGTAGGCGTCTTTGTAGCGTTCGCCGTCCGGGTCCTGCCAGAAGCTGACGGGCATGGAGGGCAGGGGTTGGCGGCAAACGAGTTCGCCCCGGCCTTCGCTGACCGGCTGGCCGTCGTCGCCGTAGGCCACGGCGTCCACGCCCAGGAAGCGGCACTGGATTTCGCCTCTTCGTACCGGCAGCAGCGGAGTCGATCCCACAAAGCAGCCACAGATGTCGGTGCCGCCGGCGATCGAGCCGAGCAGTACGTTGGGGGCGCCGTCGCTGTAGACCCAGTCGTAGTCTTCCGGCAGCAGCGGGGAGCCGGTGGAGAAGACCACCCGCAGGTGGCTCTGGTCCAGGGTTTTCGCCGGTTGCAGTTCGGCTTTTCGGCAGCCGGCGATGAAGCGGGCGCTGGTGCCGTAGTGGGTAACCCGCTCTTTGGCCACGGTTTCCCACAGGTAATTCAGGCTCGGGTAACCCGGGGAACCGTCAACGGTAGTCACAGCCGCGCCGGTCATCAGGGCGGAGGCCTGCCAGTTCCACATCATCCAGCCGCAGGTGGTGAAGTAAAGGAAGCGGTCTTCCGGGCCCACGTCGCCATGGAGCATAAGCTCTTTGGCGTGGTTGACCAGCAAGCCGGCGGTACCGTGCACGATGCACTTGGGTTTACCGGTGGTGCCGGAGGAATAGAGGATGTACACCGGATGATCCGGATCGACTGGGGTAAAGGTAGGTGCCTGACCTTCTCCGGCTTTCAGGGCATCGTCCCAGGTGGTGACCAGCTCGCCGGGAATCGGGGCTTCACCCGGCAGTTGCGCAATGCTGACCACCACCTTCAGGGACGGCAGGCTGGCGATCAGCTCGGCGAAGTCGTCCTGGCGGGCAAACACCTTTCCGCCATAGCCGTAGCCATTCACCACAATCAACGCTGAGGGTTCAATCTGGCCGAAGCGGTCGTTGATGGCACCGATACCGAAGTCCGGGGAGGCGGAGCTCCAGACGGCACCCATGCTGGTGGCCGCCAGCATGCCCACCAGGGCTTCGTAGCCGTTGGTGACCACACCCGCGACGCGGTCACCCTGCTGGATGCCTTTGCTGCGCAGGAAAGCTTCCAGTGCACCGGTATCGGCTTTCAGCTGGGCGTAGGTTTTGCGCAGCACCGGGCGGGTTTCACAGTAAGCCACCACCGCTTCTTTATAGGCATGGTCGCCCTCGGCAAGGCGCAGCAGGTTGGCGGCGAAGTTGAGCTTCATGCCCGGGAACCATTCGGCACCGGGCATGTTACGACTACCCAAAACGCTCTGGGCCGGGATATCGCAGATCAGGCCGCAGTAATCCCAGACTTTCTGCCAGAAGGTGTCCAGTTCGGTGATCGACCACTGATGCAGGGCATGGTAGTCGGCGAAAGGGCCAAAACCCTGCTGTTCCAGCCAGGCCTTGAACTGGCCCATTCGGGAACCGGCGAGGGTTTCCTGGCTCGGGGTCCAGACAACCGGTGATTGTTCTGTGTTGCTCATCCGTTTCTCCAGAAAATTACTGCATGTGCCAGCCATGGCTGACCACGATAGACTGGCCAGTGAGGGCAGCGGACGGGAAGGCCGCCAGGTGCACGGCCAGTTCCGACACGTCTTCCAGGGTAGTGAACTTGCCGTCCACGGTGTTCTTGAGCATCACTTTGCTGATCACTTCTTCCTCGGAAATGCCCAGCTCTTTGGCCTGCTCGGGAATCTGCTTGTCCACCAGCGGGGTGCGTACAAAGCCGGGGCAGATGATGTTGCTGCGCACCCCATGCTCGGCACCTTCTTTCGCCACCGCCCGGCACAGGCCCAGCATGCCGTGCTTGGCGGCTACATAGGGTGCTTTCAGCGGCGAAGCTTCTAACGAGTGTACCGAGCCCATATACAGCATAGTACCCCCACCCTGGGTGTACATCTGGCGCAAGGCGGCACGGGTCACCAGAAAAGCTCCGTCCAGATGCACGTTCATCACCTTGCTCCAGTCGGCAAAGGCCAGTTTATGCACCGGATCAATGTGTTGGATGCCGGCGTTAGCCAGGGCCACATCGAGCCTGCCCCATCGGTCAATGATATTGGCAACCCCCTGGTCCACCGCCTGCTCATCGGTGACATCCATGGCCAGGGCCATGGCTGTGCCGCCCGCCTGCTCGATGGCCGCGACGGTGCCGGCGGCAGTTTCCAGCGTCAGGTCGGCGACCGCCACCCGGGCGCCTTCGCGGGCGTAATGTTCGGCAATGGCCCGGCCAATGCCCCGGCCAGCGCCGGTGATGAGTGCAACTTGGTTGTGAAGACGCATCACACTGTCTCCTTGTTGATGATCGGTTTGTTATTGGTCTTGTTCGGGGCGGTCACATCAGCGACCGCCATAGACTTCGTTGGGTAGCCAGGTGGCCAGAGGTTCGAACCAGAACACCAGGGTCAGGCCCAGCAACTGCAGCGCAATAAACGGCAGCACCCCCAGGTAGATATGGCGTGTGGTTATCCCCGGTGGACACACGCCCTTGATGTAGAACAGAGAGAACCCGACCGGCGGGGTCAGGAACGAGGTCTGCAGACAGATGGCGAACATCACCGCAAACCACACCGGCTCTACGCCCAGAGAGAACACCACCGGTGCCACCAGAGGCAGAATGATCAGGGTGATCTCTACCCAGTCAAGGAAGAAGCCCAGCAGGAAAGTAATAAACAACACCGTTATCAGGATGCCGGTGGTACCGAACGGCAGGCCGGTAATGGCATCGCGGATCACATCGTCACCGCCCAGGCCCCGAAGCACGGCGGCAAACACCGTGGCGCCGATAAAGATACCGAAGATAAACGCGGTGGTGCGGCTGGTCTGGTACAAGGATTCCCGCAGTACCTTAACGTTTAAACGCCGGCTCAGAAGTGCCATCAGCAAAGCGCCGAACGCCCCCACGGCGGAGGCCTCGGTGGTGGTGGCAATGCCAAAGAAAATGGAACCCAGCACCGCGATGATCAGCGCCATCGGCGGTACCACCGCCAGGAATACATCCAGAAGCGCCCTGAGATCCAGCGGCTCCCGGTTTTTTGGCGCCGGGGCCAGGTCCTTTTTGATGAAGGAGGCAATCAGGATGTACAGGATATACATAGCACCGAGCATCAGGCCTGGAATCAGCGCCCCCATGAACAGCTTGCCGACAGACGCATCGGACGTGCCCAAACGATCAGCCATCAACACCAGCATGATGCTGGGAGGCACCAGAATACCCAGGGTGCCGACGGAACACGCAGTACCCACCGCCAGGGATTTGTTGTACTGCGCCTGCATCATCGGCCCGAGGGACAACATGCCCAACAATACCACCGAAGCCCCGACAATACCGGTGGAGGCCGCCAGCAGCACACCGACAATCACCACGGTAATGGCATAGCCACCGCGCAGGGGGCCGAGCACCCGAACCAGGCTGTGCATCAATTTTTCAGCAATGCCGGAGCGGTCGAGCATGATGCCCATGAAGATAAACAGCGGTAGCGCCACCATCAGTTCGTTGGCCACCACGCCATACAATCGGGCGTCCAGCACGCCAATGGTGCCGTTCCAGGTAAACCAGAGGTCGGCATCAAAGTGTTCAATCAGAAAGTTCGCCACTACGGCAAACACCAGACCTATGCCCGCCAGTGACCAGGCCACCGGAAAACCCAGCAGCAACAGCACCATGAAGGCGGCGAACATGGCAATAACCAGAAGTGTTTCCAAGCCCATGATTCGTGTGCCTCGTTACGGATGCGGGTGTTCGCCGTTGCCATAGCCCTCGGGCGTGGCAATCTCGCGGGGAAATCGGAACAGAAGCGTGCAGCAACGCAGGGCCCGGGAGGCCAACGCAATGCCCACCAGGGTCATGCCAATGGGCAGCACACTCTTGAAGATGAAGCGATAGGGCAGGCCGCTGGGAGCCTGGGAACGCTCGTTGTACACATAAGAGCTGTAGGCGTAGGGAATCAGGGTTTCCACCATCAGGTAAACGATGGGTAGCGCCAGCAACAGGATGGCTGCCAGCTCGATTCTCGCCTGCCATTTCAGGGAAAACCGTTCGCGCAATACGTCCACCCGAACGTGGTCGTCTTTCACCACCGCAAATCCGAGCGTGAGCATCATGGCGGCACCAAAGAAGTGCCAGGACAACTCCTCAAGCCAGATCGATCCGGCATTAAGGACGAAACGGCTGAACACGTTGGCCAGTACCACCACCAGCACGGCAATCCATAGCCAGGAACTGAGCTTGCCAACGCCAGCCACAAACCGGTCCAGCCACCAGGACAGCCGGTTGTAGGGCAGGCCAGACCCCGCCTGAGCAGGCACGGGCGCCTTGGGGGATTCGTGCTCGTGAGTCACAATCACCTCGACATAATCAGGGAACATTCGGGGTGGATGCCGGCCCTGCCGGCATCCACAGGTTCAGGCCTTGATATCAGTCGTACTGATAGAAGTCCCGGGGCAGGTAGCCCTTGGAGTGCCAGATGGAGTGGTGTTCCATGAACTCACGCTGACTGGTCAGGACACGACGGAACATTTCGTCTCCGGCGGCAATCTCGTCCAGCACTTCGTTGGTGACTTTCTGAAGCTCACGCAGAACAGGCTCTGGCAGAGTCTGAGCGTTTACACCCTCTTTTTCATAATCGCGCAGGGCGGTGGGCTGGGCCCATTCGCTTTCGGCAAACCCTTTCAGGGTGGCCGATTCGCAGCCCATCTCGATCAGTGCACGGGTCTCTGGCTTGAGCTTGTTCCAGACGTCCTTGTTCACCAGCAGGTGCGAAGTGGTCAGGGTCTGGTGCCAGCCGGGCATGATGTAGTTCTTGATGATCTGATCCAGGCCCAGCATCTTGTCGATGGCCGGCTGGGAGAACTCGGTGGCATCAATGGTTCCCCGCTCCAGAGCCTGGTACAGGTCGCCGCCAGGGATCATGGTGACGGAGGCACCCAGCTTCTCCAGCACTTTGCCGCCGATGCCGGCAAAGCGGATTCTCAGGCCATCGATGTCATCCAGGCTTTCGATCGGTTTCGCAAACCAGCCGGCGCCCTCGGGGCCGATGATCGAACACAGCATCGGGTGGATATTGCGCTTGGCGTAGATTTCCTCAAGCAGTTCACGGCCCTCGCCCTGATAGTACCAGGCCAGGTAAGCCGGGGGCTCCATGTTGAATGGGGCGCCGGAATACAGCGGCAATGCCGGAATGGTGCCCTGATCGTAACCTACCCAGGTGTAGCCGGCGGGGTACTTGCCGGTACTGACGGATTCCATGATTTCAAACGGGGGTACCAGTTCGCCAGGCTCGTAGTAACGAAGCTGGATATTGCCGCCAGAAACCGCTTTCAGGTTCTCAGTCAGGTGTTTGACCGGGGTAGTCAGGCCTATCAGGTGCGACGGGAATGCCAGGGGCACCTGCCAGCGAACTCTTTCGGATGCCAGGGCATCACTGCTGATCAGACTGCCGGAGATCACGGCTGCGGCGGTAACGCCGTAGGTAAGACGTGAGAGTTTCTGTTTGATCGACATGAAACGGATCCTTCTTGTTGTTGTCATCCCGCCTCCGCTCTTGGTCGGAGGGTTGGTCTGAATGTGATCAGACAACGCATGCACACAAGACTGACTGGGTCTTGGGTCCAACGGGTTTGCGCCAGCTTGTTTTCATGCGTTGTTCTGACGTCTTGCGATATGGATAAAGCAGACACTGTGCCATACCAGAAAATTCCTTTTTTATCATATATGTAGGAGCATCCAGTTTCGGCCAGCGAGAAAAAATGTCTGAATTTCCGGACACAAAACGACCTTAGTCGTAATCAAGTGTAGGGCAACCAAGACACATGTCCGGAAATCAAGACATTTTTGCAAGCTTTTCATACAGGACAGACCGGGAGATCCCCAACAGCTTCGCCGCCCGGGTTCGGTTACCGCGACTGACCAACAGTGCCTCCTCGATAGCCTGAGCCTCGGCCTCAGCCATGATGCGTGCCAGCGGCCGAACAGACCGCGGCACCATCGCCGAGACCGCACGAGATCGACTCCTTTGGAGCACTTTGAATATAGCATCAGCATCCAGCAGGTCGCCGTCTTCACTCATGGTCAGTGCTCGTTCAAGCACATTGCGCAACTCCCGAATGTTGCCAGGCCAGTCGTAGCTTCCCAGCGCTGCCACACCCGCATCGGTGATTTCGCCACGCAGGCCCTGACCCTCACAAATTTCGCCGATCAGGGCTTCACACAGCACACCAAGATCTGCAAGGCGGTCTCGCAAAGGCGGGATGGTGATTTCCAGCACGTTCAGCCGGTAGTAGAGATCCGAACGAAAGCTGCCCTGCGCAATCATCGCCTCCAGATTCTGGCTGGTGGCGGCAATCACGCGCACATCCACCTGGACCACCTTGTTAGAGCCAAGCGGCTCTATTTCGCCTTCTTGCAGGGCCCTCAGCAGTTTGGCCTGAAGCGGCAGAGGCATGTCGCCCACCTCATCCAGAAACAGGGTACCGCCGTTGGCCAACTGAAATTTGCCATCGCGGGTGCGCCGGTCAGCGCCCGTGTATGCACCAGGGGCGACACCAAAGAACTCCGCCTCCAGCAGATTTTCCGGAACAGCCGCAACGTTTACACCAACAAACGGTCTGTCAGCCCGGGCGGATACTGTGTGTATTGCCTGTGCCAGTACCTCCTTTCCCGTGCCCGTCTCCCCCAACAGCAAGACTGGCATATCCCGGCCCGCCGCAAGCCGGGCACGGCGTTTTACTTCCAGCGCGGCCGGGCTGGCGCCGACAAAGTCCCCAAGGCTGTAACGGGTGCCTCTCGCCTTTCTGGCCAATGCCTTTCGGGCCGCTGCCAGGTCCTGGTGCAGCCGCCGGTACTTCGATACCAAGGGAGTCAAAGGCTGAAGGTCGTCATAAAGTACAAAGGCGACGGCACCTTCAATTTCACCCTTGTCGTCATAATACGGCAGCCGCGTAACCACCAACTGCTGCCGGTTGTGTTCCATGATGTCAAGCAACAAAGGTTTCCCTGTTTCCACAACTTCCGGCATCCGGGTCTGCGGTATGACCTGCTGGACAGGCCTGCCCACGGCCTGAGCGGGATCATCGAGGCCCAGCAGTTGCGAATAGCTATGATTGATCCATGTGATCCGGGTTTGCCGATCCACCGCAATGGCCCCTGCGCTGGCTTCCTCAAACATGGGGAACAGGGCCTCGATCAACTCGCGGGTCAACCCGCTTTTGTTCTTGCCCGCAAACAACTGGCTCATGGTCCGCACTCCAATGATCTCTGGGTCATTCCCGAAGCTTCGGGATTGTCCGGAATTCCGGACGCCGGTGCAGGAGTATAGAAAGCACTCGGGGACCCGGCAAATAAAACAGATCGCATCCGTGATCGTGAGAGTCCCGTATTAATGAGGTAACTCCAACAGAAGAGTAGTCTGGTGATATCACGTACATTCGAAAAAATGGTGACCCTGGCCGCCGGCACAGTGCTCTGGCTGTCCGGTTGTGCCAGTCATCAACCCGCGCCGCAAACTCCGGTCAGCCTGCCAGAAACTGAATTTTCAGTTCATCCTTCCATCCGCTACTCCCCGGAAACCTGGCCGGCGCCTCTGTATGCCGATCTTTACCTGCCTGAGCGCTCCGATCCTGCCCCGGTGGTTCTGATGGTGCATGGTGGTGGTTGGGAGCGTCGCTCCCGGAGTGATATGACCTGGGTGGCGGAGTCCCTCGCCAGCCAGGGATTTGCCGTGCTGAACGTGGATTACCGGTTCGCCCCGGAGTTCAGGTTCCCGGCGCAGCTGCACGACCTGCAGATCGCCCGCCACTGGCTGAACCGGAATGCCGGCCGCTATGGCCTGGACACCTCCCGGGTCACTGGCTTCGGCTTCTCCTCGGGCGCTCACCTGGTGGCCCTGCTGGCCACCGTGGCCAACACAGACAGTGACCTGAACAGGCCCCATGGCGGCCCGGACACAGCCTTGCAGGCTGCAGTGGCTGGCGGGCTCCCGGCAGACCTGCCCGCCTTTGGCTCTGGACGGCTATTACGCCAGCTTCTGGGGGCTGAATTGGAGGAACAACCCGATCGTTACCAACGGGCGTCTCCGGTTACCCATGTGAGTGCATCAACGCCGCCGTTTTTCCTGTTTCACGGCACCATGGATATGCTGGTTCCGTTCAGTCAGGCCGAGCGCTTTGCCGAGGCTCTGGATGCCCAGGGGGTGTACCACGAGATCTACCGAATGCGCCTGCGGGGCCATGTCACCAGTTTTCTGACCGCCGGCAATGCCGTCGATCAGGCTGCCCAGTTCCTGGCTCGCCAGGGTGCGGGGCCGCAATCAGCCCAGGCGAATGAACGGTAACAGGCTCAACCCGAGAATAACGGCAATGGCGATGAGCGCCGCCAGAAAAGTGACTGGCCGGCTTCGGAACTGATACCAGAGCCCGGTTTCCCCGCGCTGGCAACGGGCCAGGTATTCTTCGCGCTGGGCCTGCAGGCGGCGTGCCTGGTAGTCATCCAACAGCGCCCGGGCGCGCTCGGCCTCGGCATCATCGTGCACCCAGAAGCCGCCCATGCTGATGCCCCAGCGGCTGGGTGGTGTTTCGTAGTAGCGTACCTCGTGCTCTTCGAACAGGGCGCGGATATCGTCGGCCTCGTCGTCGGGTACGTTACGCAGGTTCATCAAGTGGTGGGGCATAGGGCGTTCCGGCTGGCTTAACGGGCGTTGTTGGCTATATCCTAGCAGGAAAGCATAACCGACCGAATGCAACAGGATTCTGCATGAGCCACCACCCCCTTCGTCTGCTGCTGGAGTTTGATGACCGCATCCAGCGCGACAGGGAGCAAGCCCCCGCCTTTCTGCACCGCCGGGACCGGCGTTTTGCACTGGACTGCGAACAGCAGGGCATTCGCCCCGACGCAGCGGCCTGGCTGGCACACATGCGGCGACTCAGTGGCCCCGGCAGTGCAAGCCAGGCGAACCACAAGCTCGAGTTGCAGTGGCAACGCATCCAGCGTGGTTTTATCGCAGCCGGCGCGCTGTTCGGGGTGATCACCATGGCCGGCCTGCTGTTCTACGATGGCGGCCAGCGCATCAATATCACCGTGTTTCTGGCGTTTGTACTGCTGCAGCTGTTGCTAGCTGCCGCGACGACCGTCCAGGCGGTCGCGGGCTGGCAGCCCTGGGGCTGGTTGCAAAGGCGGCTACAGGCACAGCCGCCGGGGCAGGTCCTGGTGCAATTGCAACCACTGCTGATGGCCCGTGCCGCCCACGCCGGCGGCACCGCGTTCGCCATCACCGGGCTACTGACCCTGCTGGTGTTGCTTGTTATTCAAGACCTGGCCTTTGGCTGGAGCACCACACTGGACACGGCCGCCGGCGGGTATCATGCATTGGTGCAGGCGCTTGCGACGCCCTGGGGCTGGCTGTGGCCGACGGCTGTGCCGTCCCAGGAACTGGTCGAAGCCACGCGGTTTTTCCGGGCGGCTCCGGATAGCCCCGGCACAGCCCCGGCGCAATGGGGCCAATGGTGGCCATTTGTCGTCATGCTGTGGCTAACCTGGGTGCTGGTGCCACGCCTGGTGCTTCTGGCTTCCAGCCACTGGCTGATCACCCACAAGGCCCGCCGGATTCTGCAACAGCATCCAGGCATGCAAGCGCTGGCCTGGCGCATGGAAACCCCGACCCTGGATACCGGCAACCAGCACAACGACGCCGATGACCTCCCCGACACCACCACCCGAGCCCGAACCGTCGAACTGTCAGACACGGACCATATTGTCTGTTGGGCCGGTGCCGGTGAGCCGGAGTTACCGCAACAACTGCTTGGTAACCAGACCCAGATCCTCAAGGCTGGAGGACGCGCCTCCCTGGAAGAGGATGACCGGGTACTGGCCACCCTGGCGCAGGCCCTGGCAGAGAGCCCGGAACCCAGCGTTATGGTGGTTACCCGCAGCTGGGAACCACCCACCGGTGAGCTGCACGACTTCCTGGACCATGCCCGGGAGCAGTGGCCAGGGAATACCCGTGTACTGGTGCTACCGCTGGCCTCTGACGCCAACCGGGCACCAGCCGATCACTTGATCCAACCCTGGCTACGATTTACCGAGCGCCTACCGGCGGGCTTTGCCCGGGTCACCGTGCTGCCGTCCTTGCCGGAGAACCCCTACCAGACCGGAACCGAACGCCCATGAGCCAGCAGCCGGTTTTCGCGGTGGTCGGCCACCCCAACAAAGGCAAGTCCAGTGTGGTGGCCACCCTGTCACAGAACGACGCCATCGCCATCGCCCTGGAACCGGGCACCACCCGGGCCCGACAAGCCTACCCGCTCAGTGTTGATGGCCAACAGCTGTACACCTTGGTCGACACGCCCGGCTTCCAGCGGCCCCGGCGAGTACTGCAGTGGTTGGAAGCCCACAGCCTGTCGGCCTCCGACCACCCGGAAACCGTCCGGGCGTTCGTGATTCAGCACCAGGCTGATGACCGCTATGTGGACGAATGCGAATTGCTGGCGCCTATTATCGAAGGCGCCGGGATCATTTACGTGGTGGATGGCTCCGTACCCTACAGTGCAGAGCACGAGGCGGAAATGACCATCCTGCGTTGGACCGGCCGGCCAAGCCTGGCCCTGATCAACAGCATCGGTGATGACGACTACAGCGACGTCTGGCAATCCGCACTTGGCCAGTTCTTTCAAGTTGTTCGCAAGTTCGACGCCGTTCGCGCCCCGTTCACGCAACATCTCAGCCTGCTCAAAGCCTTCGGCCAGCTTGAACCGGACTGGGAGCAGACCCTCGCCCGGGCCACCGACCTGCTGGCCCAGCAGCGACAACAGCGCCGCCACCAGGCCGCCGGCCTTATCGCGCGGGCCCTGGAAGACATGATGGCCTATCAGGAAAAGCGCACACTCACCCTGGATCAGGTGGCCAGCATCAGTGATGCTTCCCTGGCTGAAACCCTGCGGGACCGCTGGTATCGGCATCAGCGTCAGCGCGAACAGACCCTGCGGGTGAACATTGAACATCTGTACCAGCATCAACGCATCCAACGCCAGGAGGCAGAGCTGGAATGGGCCAACCAGCACGACCTGTTCTCTGAAGACACCCGGAAACACTGGGCGGTCAGCAAGAAGTATCTGGCCGGCGCCGGCTTTGGTGCGGGTGCGGTCGGGGGTGCCGGCATTGACGCCGCGACCTTCGGCACATCCCTGGGCACCGGAGCCCTGGTGGGTGGGCTGATCGGTGCCGCTGGCAGCTACTTTTACGGTGACCGGCTGCTGCTCCCGGCACTGAACATCGGCCCCCTGAAAGACGGTTTGAAAAGCGCCAGTTTTGGCCCTGTACAGGACAGCCAGTTCGGCTATGTTGTATTGGGCCGGGCCGTGGATCACTGGTGGCACATCAGCCATCGGAACCACGCCGGCAGGGACCTTCTGGAACTGGAACCGGCCGATCAGCACTGGTTGGAGAGGCTGGATAAACCCAGTCGCCGGGAGATCCAGAAAGCGTTCGACCGGTGCCGCAAGCAAAAGCCTCTCAGCCACCAGCTACGGCATAACCTGGTGGCTGCCATCGAGCAATCTCTGGCGGTTTACGACGATTGGCGGTTGAACCGGCCGTAACCGGCATGTTTATACTGTATGGCTATTCCATCACACAATGAGGAATGCAAATGAAAATTGTACGAGTGCAAGACATCATTGGTACCGAACGCGAAGTTACCGGCCCGGGCTGGACCAGCCGTCGCATGCTGCTGAAAAAAGACGGCATGGGCTTTTCGTTCCACGAAACCATTATTCCCGCCGGTGCCGAGCTGAACCTCTGGTACAAGCACCACCTGGAAGCGGTCTATTGCGTTGCCGGTAACGGCAAGATCCTGGACAAGGCCACGGGGGAAACCCATGAAATCACCGATGGCACTCTGTATGCACTCGACAAGCACGACCAGCATACCCTGTACGGTGGCACCGAAGACATGCGCCTGATCTGTGCCTTCAACCCTCCGGTCACCGGCCGCGAAGTACACGACGAAGACGGCGCCTACCTGCCCGACACCAGCGAAGACTGAACCCGCTGGTCGTGACAACCCCCTCGGCAACAACTGCACCGCCATCGCCAGCCAAGCTGCTGCCGGTGGCGGTGTTGCTTTGGCTGGCCGGTGTTTACCTGAGAATTCCGGTACTGGTGGCACCGCCGCTGGCGCCATTTATTTCAGATGAACTGGCGCTTACGCAGGCGCTGACCGGCGCCCTCACCACTTTACCCATCCTGATGCTGGCCATTGGCGCCATGCCTGGCTCCCTGGCCATTTCCCGCATCGGCCCCCGAAATACCCTGGCCCTTGCCATGGTGATTATGGTGATCGGCTCCGCGGGCCGTGGTCTGGTACCGGACACTTTCACGCTGATGGTCGCAAGTGCAGTGATGGGGCTGGGTGTGGCAATGATGCAGCCGGCCTTGCCCGCCCTGTTGCCACGGTGGCTGGAACCTCACCATCTGGCGTTGGGCTCTGCCATCTATATGAACGGCATGCTGATGGGCGAGTTCATCGGAGCCGGCATTACCCTGCCGGTACTGATGCCACTATTGGATAACAGTTGGCGCGCGACCCTGCTGGCCTGGTCATTGCCGGCGCTGCTGGTGGCTGCTGCCCTGTTCCTGCCCAGAAGGGACCTGGCCCGGCCAGTGCGCCGAAGCGCCTGGCTGCCGGATTGGAAAAACCCGCTGACCCTGCGTATTGGCCTGCTGTTGGGCTTGTCCGGCTCCATGTTTTTTGGCCTCAACGCCTACATGGGCAATCTGCTGGAGCAACAGGGGCATTTTGAAAAACTGGCAGACGCGCTTTTCTGGTATAACTTTGCACAAGTGGTGGCCTCGCTGGTGATGCTCAAGATGGCCCGATTCTGGGTGGGCAGGCGCAGCGTGATCATAGTGATGGCGCTGCTCAGTATTGTCGGCACCAGCGGCACCATTGTCCTGCAAGGCTGGCCCGCCATCGTCAGCGCCACCCTGATGAGTTTTGTTGCCGGTATCCTGCTGATTCTTCTGGTTGCTTTGCCACCGCTGCTGGTACGCTCAGAGGAAACCGGCCGGCTATCGGCAGGGACCTTCCTGGTGGGCTACACCCTGGCGTTTTCAGTGCCCATGATAGGCGGCCTGGTTGCCGACTGGAGCGGTGATATACGCCACGCGATCATGGTCATGGTTGGCTACAGCCTGCTGGTGTTGCCGATCGCTTTCACCCTGGACCTGCGCCGCAGACCGGCGTGAATATCATCTGTCAGCCAATAAACATCGTATGGAATTCGCTACACTCCATGCACAAGCAAGGACTCTGTGTTGAAACTGGCCACTCTGATTAACCAGCTTGCGGATGAGGACACCAGCGCCCTGAAAACACTCAGCCTGGTGGTGGACTGGATTCGCCCGCAACGAGGCGAAACCGTCCACAACGCCACCGACCGCATGAAGCAACTGGAAGGCGCCCTGACCGAAAACCTGGACGTGCATCTGACCGTCTCCGGCCGACTTCAGGAATGGCTTGACCAAGCCCAGTTTTTTCAGCTTTTGTCCGGCCTGGGGCTCTATTCCCGCCGAGGCTTCCTGAAAGAGATTGGCGAGCGCCTGTACGAGCGGATCAACCCGGCCCCAAAAGACCGCAACAACGTCAAGAACGTGCTGTTTGTCGTGTTCCACCGCAAAGACGACGCCGAATGGATTCACCGGATCCCCGATGAGGCTCTGATCCGCCTGTTGACCACCCTGTGGCACTTTTCGCCCTCGGCTCTGGAACGCACCCGGAACCGCATTTACAGCCAGATGCTCAACGCCCTGGAGATGATGTCCATCTGGGTTGCCGCCGAAGAGCTGGAACCCAACATACTGAGATTGAACCCGAAGATCATCGACCGGGAATCCGCCTTCGTGGCCCTTCAGCGGGAAATTGCCGCGCTGGTGCAGTCCTGGGGGCATGCCCTGCAGGAAAAGGAATCCGTTGAGCTGGACGATGCCCACGCGCGGGTACTGATTGAACAGTGCCGCGAAGAAATTGACCGGCTGCAGCGCAAGTCTGTCACCGCCGGCTCCACCATGGCGCTGACCCACCTGCTGGAGCGGCTGCACCAGACCCTGGACCGGATTGAACACCTGCTGGATATTCTGGACCCGGCAGACCCGGTGAAGCGACTGAACCGATCCGTGGAACTGTTCAAGACCCTGGTCCAGGCCAGCGCTGAACGACACGGCGTCAGAGCCCTCTGGCGCGCCAATCTCCGACTGATGTCCCGCAGCGTCACCGAGAACGCCAGCGACCACGGCGAACACTACATCGCCGGCAGCCGCAAAGAATACCTGGCCATGCTGGCCTCCGGTGCCGGGGGCGGGTTTATCATCGCCTTCATGGCACTGATCAAGATCCAGATACTGCAGCTGGACCTGACCCGGGGCTGGGAAACCCTCTGGGTCAGCCTGAATTACGGCATCGGCTTCATGATCATCCACATGCTGCACTGCACCGTGGCCACCAAACAGCCCGCCATGACCGCCGCCAGCATCGCCGAAAAAGTCGAGCAGGGCGAACAGGGCCGGGCCAACGCCCGGAAACTGGCGGAACTACTGGTCCGGGTTGGCCGCACCCAGTTCGTCGCCATCATGGGCAACGTCGCCGTGGCCTTGTCCGTGGCTTTCGCCGTTGGCTCGCTATACAGCCATGTACAAGGCGTTCCGCTGATCAGTACCGAACGCTACGACTACATGCTCACCGGTATTCACCCCTGGCAAAGCCTGGCATTGATGTACGCCGCCATCGCCGGTGTCTGGCTGTTCTTCTCAGGCCTGGTGGCCGGCTACTTCGACAACCGCGCCGCCTACCTGAACCTGGCCGAACGCCTGGAACAACACCCCCTGCTGCGCCCCCTGATGCCCCCGGAAACCCGCGCCCGCTTCGGCGCCTACGTGGCTGAACACTACGGTGCCCTGATGAGCAACTTCGTGTTCGGCGTACTGCTCGGCGTCACCGGCTACATCGGCTACCTGCTGGCCCTGCCCATCGACATCCGCCACGTCGCCTTCTCCTCCGCCGACGTCGGCTACGCCATGTCCGTGTTCATCCCCGGCGCCAGCGACTTCGCCCTGTTCACCCTGTTCGCCCTGCTGATCGGCGGCGTCAACCTCATCGTCAGCTTCACCCTGGCCCTGAACGTGGCGCTCAGAGCCAGAAACACCCGGATATCCAGCTTCCCGAAACTGATCAAAGCCTGGTTCCAGGTGGTCGCTGAAAACCCCGTGGCGCTGATTTACCCGCCAAGAGATCCGCTGCCCGAACCGGACGACCTCAAAGAGGCCCAACCCGACAGCCCGCAAACCAAGGCCGAAAACAAAGAACAGCGCCAAAAGGCCCTGCAGAAATAAAAAAGGGCCGCCAAAGCGACCCGCAAAACCGTAGCAAAAAAAGACTTCCCGAACCGAGCCAGCAGGCCGCGGGGCGGGAGATAGTTTTCCGCCGGGAAAAAGATGTCTGAGCGCAGCGAGTTATTTTTCCCAGAGGAAAACTATCTCCCACCCTGCGGCCAGACTCCAGGGCTTAGATGTAGTAGTCCTTCAACGGAGGAAAGCCATTAAACTCCACCGCACTGTAAGTGGTGGTATAAGCCCCGGTCGACAACCAGTACATCCGGTCACCAATCGCCAGATTCAAAGGCAACGGGTACTTGTGGTGCTCGTACATAATGTCGGCACTGTCACAGGTCGGCCCCGCAATCACACAGTCCTCGCCCTCACCGGACTTCTCGGTCCAGATCGGAAACTTGATCGACTCATCCAGCGTCTCAATCAGCCCGGAGAACTTACCCACATCGGTAAACACCCAGCGGTGCAATGCGGTACGTGACTTCCGGGAAATCAGTACCACCTCGCTCACCAGCACACCGGCATTGGAGATCAGCGAACGACCCGGTTCGATGATGATCTCCGGCAGATCGTCACCAAAATCTTCCCGCAGAAAACGGGCAATTTCTTCCGCATACACCGCCAGCTCGTTGGTGCGGGTGATGTAGTTGGCCGGAAAACCACCGCCCATGTTGATCATCTTCAGCTCGATGCCGTCTTCTTCCTTCAGACGCTCGAAAATCACCTTCACCTTGTTCAGTGCCGCATCCCAGGCGCCGATTTCCCGCTGCTGGGAACCCACATGGAATGACACGCCGTAAGGCACCAGGCCCAGATCGCGGGCCAGGATCAGCAGGTCCATGGCCATATCCGTCTGGCAGCCAAACTTGCGGGACAACGGCCAGTCTGCGGTGAGGGTACCCTCGGTCAGGATACGCACATACACCTTCGAGCCCGGCGCTGCCTTCGCGATGTTGCGCAGATCAGCCTCTGAGTCGGTCGCAAACAGGCGCACACCCTTCTCGTAGAAGGTGCGAATGTCCTTCGCCTTCTTGATGGTGTTGCCATAACTGATGCGATCACCGGTCACACCCAGGCTCATCACCTTGTCCAGCTCATACACCGACGCGATATCGAAACAGGCACCCTTGTCCCGCAGCATGGTCAGGACCTGCGGGGCCGGATTGGCTTTGACCGCATAGTAAACCCTGGCGTACGGGAAGCCTTCCACCAACTCCTCGTACTGACGATCGATGGTCTGGGTGTCGATAACCACAAACGGGGTTTCCTTGCCATCGGCAAAGTCCTTGATCCGCTTGAAAGTCTCAGCGCTGTAGTAGTCGTTGATGTCGGCGTTGGGCATCTGAATCATGGGTGGTGTGTCCCTCCACAGGGTAAACGGGCATAAAAAAAGGGTAGCACAGCCTCGCCGTGTTACCCGTGAATAGCCGCGATCATCAGGTTTTTTTCTGACCACCGCAAATGCGCATATATACCCATAAATCCGGCAACGGAAACCGGACCTCTGGCGCAGAATTCTGTATCAGACCGCCACCGGCCAGAGCGGCGTCGGCTCGGTCGGCCCGTCCGGGTCCTGAGGGCAGCTCTGCCGGTTCAGGTAGTCGAGAATGGCTTCTTTCAGGTCACTGCCCTGGCCCAGCCCCTGGTTACCGAACAGCCTGTTGAATTCAAGTACATACGGGTAGCCGTCGACCAGCGCTATATCAAAACCAGCGTGGTCCACCCCCAACTCCCTGGCCAGCCGTAAAGCCAGCCCGGTGACCACTTCCGGTACCGGGCTGGTATCAATTTTCCCACCCCGGGCCACGTTGTTGTAGAAGCCCTGTTCCGCCTGGGTTCGCCAATAAGCCGTCAGCACCCGGTCGCCCACCACCACAACCCGCACATCACGGTCGATCGGCAGGAATTCCTGGGCATAAAGCACGTGGGTACGTTCGCAGTACCGGCGCCAGTCGTCACGGTTTTCGATCAGCCACACCCCTTCACCCATACTGGCCTTGGGCAGTTTTGCCACGAAGGGCAGGGCCATGGTGTCCCAGATCAGATCCCGCTCCTGGGGGCCGTTGGCTTCGATCAACGTCCAGGGGGTGTGTTCCGGCGCCACGGTCTGGAACGCACGGGTCATCTCCACCTTGTCATGACCAATGCGATAGCTGGCCTCGCTTGGAAACACCCGGCACTTGAGGCCGTGGACCAGGGCATTCAACTGCCAGTATTCGGGAAACAGCACCCAGTCTGCGTCTCGCAACAGGTCTTTGTGTCGAAGGAATTGCTCGGGCTTGAGCACCGTGGTGTCAGGAAAGCCCAGGGTGCGGAAGATATCAAAGGAAACCAGGTGCATGGTGTCAGCGGCACTCCAGATAAGTTGCGCGCATTTTATACAGAATCCGGTTTCGGACAAGCTGCCTTACAAAAAAATAATCGAAGTTGGATAGCTGTTCCGGCTTGCCATCGCTGCTAACGTTAAGGCTACTCACTCAGTGAACACAGGTTAGTAGCGATGGCCGATCTTGATCCGCAAGCGCAGGCACTGTTGCAGGAAGTTGAACAGGATACCTTATCAGGTGCCAGTCAGTTGGCACTGACGACCCTCCGTAATCTGCACCGCTATGTCACTCAGCAACCGGCGGCAAAACACCGCCTGGAACCGTTACTGGCGGCCCTGGCCAGTGCCCGGCCGAGCATGGTGGTGATTGGCAACAGTATCGCCCGCCTGCAACGGGCAATGGCTGGGAATCCACAGTCCGCCGACAAGGCCATCCTGACATTAATCACCGAGCTCGAATCGGCCACCAGCCAACTGGTCTCCAACGCCCGCACACTGGTTCACAGCGGCAATACCATCCTGACCCACAGCGCCAGCTCTGTGGTGTTTCAGTGTCTGACCCAACTGGCTCAGGATGGTGTGGCGTTTTCGGTGATCTGCACCCAAAGCAGCCCCGGTTTTGAAGGCCACGGGCTGGCCAAAGCACTGGCACATTTGGGAGTTCCGGTTACTCTGATTACCGATGCCCAGGCCGGCCTGTTTATGTCGAGGGCAGACCTCGTGCTCACGGGCTGCGACTGCTGGCTGGCGGACCATCATTTTATCAATAAGAGCGGCACCTTACTGGTGGCCCTGGCCGCGCGGCACATGAGAACGCCGCTCTGGGTATTGGCGGACACCTTCCGGGACAGCCCGGCAACCGTTGAGACCTTCCATCTGGAGGAAATGCCCGCGGAGGAACTGCGGGGGCCCAAGGAAACTGGCATAACCGCGCGCAATATCTACTTCGAACCCGTGCCGGACACTCTGGTGACCGGGCGGGTCAGCGAGCGGGGCGTTTTTTCGTTCCCTGCTGGGCCTGAGCGGTGAGCGGGTCTTCCGGCCAGGGGTGTTTTGGGTAACGGCCCCGCATGTCCTTGCGCACCTCCGGATAGGCGTTCTGCCAAAAACTGGCCAGGTCTGCCGTCACCGCCAGAGGCCGCTGGGCCGGTGACAGCAGGTGAATCACCACCGGCACCCGGCCGCCCGCCACGGTCGGTGTTTCGGTCCAGCCAAACAACGCCTGCAGCTTGGCCGCCAGCACCGGGCCGTTGTCAGCGCGGTAATCCAGGGTGACGTTCTGGCCGGTGGGAATAGTCAGAGATCTTGGCGCGAGTTCGTCCAGCTGCTGCTGTTGTGGGTAATCCAGCAGGGCACTCAGGGCCTGAACCAGATTGATGCGCGCCAGGTCAGACCAGCGGCTCATGCCAGCCATAAACGGCGCCAACCAGGTCTCCAGCGTGTCCAGCAAGGCCTGGTCGCTGACCTCCGGCCAGTCGCCGGGGAACTGCCCCGCCAGCAATCGCACCCGGGCCACCCACTGGCGGGCCGCATCGCTCCAGGGCAGGCTGTCCAGACCTTTGCGGCGCACCGCATCCAGCAGGCCCTGCTGGATCAGTTCCGGGGCCACTTGATTCAACGGTTTCTCCGCCAGCACCAGGGCTCCGAGCTTGCGGACCCGACGGGCGACGATGGTACCGCGTTTGTCGTCCCACAGGGCTTCCTCACGTTCTTCGATATGGTTAGCCAGGTCCTGTTCAAGGTCCGTGAGATCGACCGGTGCCGCCAGATAAATCGTCGCTTCCCGGGCCTTACCATCCAGATCCGCCGTCACCAGCCAGTCCTGCCGAGCCAAGGGATCGTCCTCCCGCAACACCGCACCCTTGCCGTTGCTGAGCTGATACCGCGGCATGGCCCCTTGCCTTCGGCGGGCAATACGGTCCGGATAGGCCTGAGCCAGAACGCGACCGACATCGGCTTCCGACGCTAAATCCTGCGCCGGCTGATCACGGCACAGTCGTTTTGCCGCCTGGCGAACCGCCTGCACCCGTGCGGCATCCAGCCCGCGATGACCGCGTTCGCCCCGCAGCACCCGAATCCGCTCATGCAAATCCGCACCGGAGCCTGGCCCGAGCAGATCCCGCTCCTCCAACAGCGCCGCCAGCTCGGCTGCCAACTGGCCCCGCCCCAGGGCGCGGCCTTTGATCACCATATGGGCCAGGCGCGGGTGCAGCCCCAGCTCCCGGGCCAACTTGCCGTGGTCAGTAATGGCACCCTCGGCATCCAGCAAATCCAGCCACTGCAACAAATCCACCGCCTGTTGCCAGTGCGCTTTCGGTGGCGCATCAATCCACGCCACCTGTTCGGGCGACCGGGCGCCCCACTGGGCCAGTTCCAACACCAGCGGTGCCAAGTCGGCTTCCTGGATTTCCGGCGGCGTGTAATCCGCCAATCCGAACTGCTCCGATTCACTCCAAAGCCGGTAACACACCCCCGGCTCAACCCGACCGGCCCGGCCCTTGCGCTGCTCGGCAGACGCCTTTGATACCCGCCCGGTCACCAGGCGCGTCATACCGCTGTTGGGATCAAACACCGCCCGGCGTTGCTGGCCGGCATCAATCACCACCCGCACGCCTTCAATGGTCAGACTGGTCTCGGCGATCGCCGTGGCCAGCACAATCTTGCGGGTACCCTCCGGCGCGGGCGAAATCGCCCGGTCCTGCTCTTCGGCTTTGAGGTTGCCGTACAACGGGGCCAGCACCACGTTGTCGGGCAACTGCCCCGCCAGCTGCTGCGCCACCCGGCGAATCTCCCCGGCTCCGGGCAGGAACACCAGCAGCGAGCCGGTTTGCGCTCCCAAGGCCTCCTGAACCACCGCCACTACCTGGTCCACGATCCGGGCATTACGGGGCAAAGGGCGGTACAACACCTCCACCGGAAACGCCCGGCCCTCAGAAGTGATCACCGGCACATCCCCCAGCACCCGGGCAATGGGCGCGGCATCCAGCGTGGCCGACATCACCAGCAACCGCAGATCCTCCCGCAGGGCCTGCTGACTTTCACGTACCAGGGCCAATCCCAGATCGGCTTGCAACGACCGCTCATGAAACTCATCAAACAGCACGGCGGCATAGTCTTCCAGCATCGGATCGTTCTGAATCAGGCGCGTCAGAATGCCCTCGGTCACCACCTCAATGCTGGTGCTGCCTGACACCTTGGAATCCAGACGAGTCCGATAACCAATCGTCTGCCCCGGCGCTTCCCCCAACTGCTTCGCCATATACCGGGCCGCCGACCTGGCCGCCAGCCGCCTGGGCTCCAACATCAGGATCTTCCGGTTATCCCGCCACGGGGCATCCAACAGAGCCAGCGGAACCCTTGTCGTTTTACCCGCACCCGGAGGTGCCTGAAGCAGGGCCGTGGTGCCCTCGTTCAGGGTTTGTTTTAGCTCTGGGAGTATGGCTTCTATCGGGAGCATGCTTTGGGTTGGGTTTAGCCTGGTGGTTATGGGGGTGGCGCGGGGGGTGTTTTGATTTTTTGGCCGAAAAAGAACTCGCTTCGCTCAGACACCTTTATTCGGTCAAAAAATCAAAACACCCCCCACACCCTGCATAACTTTATAGATATCTCCAGAGTTTACTATGGTCTTACTTGGGTTAAGCCGCTTATGCCGTCAAACTCACCCAGCAAATTATCTTTTTTCAGCGGAACCGTCGTGGTCAGCTAGAGCGGGGCACAAAGAAAGCAAACAAAAGCCCAAACGCCAGCGCCGCCACCCCAATACCGAAGGCGGACCCGAGGGTACCGCCAGAATCCAGCCATTGTTTGGTGAGCCAAGGCCCAACCATCTGGGTGAAACCGTAAAGGGCCACCATCGCCGCCGACAACCGGGGCCCCTGATGGGGATGCAACGCCCGCCCGATGCGCTGGGTCAGCAGCACCGTACCCAGGAAAGTGCTGCCCACCAGCGCTGCACACAGCACCAACCCCACCGCTCCCGGCCAGACCACCGCCGCCAGCACCCCTGCCAGCTGGATCAGGAAATTCAGCCTCAATGCCGGCAGATCCCCCATCAGGGCTCCCAACTTGTTCCAGAGCCAGGGTGCAGGAATGGTAAACAGGGCTACGATCACCCAGGTGCCGTCCAGTAGCCCGTGGCTCTGGGGCAAGGTCATCTTGGCCAGAAGCGGCAGGAAGGTCATGGGCAGGATGTACCCCAGGCCAGCCCCGGCATAGGACAGGAACAATGGAATACTCGCGCGATCAAGTAATGGGGTATTGCTAAGTGCCTGCCCGGAATCGTCGTGCTGGCGCACAGGTACCTCCAGCCTGCGCAGCTGCATGGCGCCCCACCAGGCTATTGGTATCGACAACACCGCCGCAGGCCACCAGCGCCCGGCGCCTTCAAGCAGCGTTGCAGAACCGGTGATCAGTCCGCTGGACACCAGCAGGCCGATGCCCACGCCGATATAGACCAGGCCACTGAGCGACGCCCGGTTGCGCAACACCAGCCACTCCAGTATCAATGCGGGTGCCTGCACGAACACCACGCCGTTGGCCACGCCGTTCAGCCAGCGGCTGGCAGATATGACTGTGAGGTTGTCGGTCTGGGTTATGACCAGTGTGGTGACCACGTGGATGCCGAGGAACAGCGGCAGCATGACACGGATCTGGTCGATCCGGTGCCAGCGAATGGCCAACATGGCGCCCATCAGGTACCCAAGATAGTTCCAGGTGGCGACGGCCGCGCCATCCGCAGCGCTGAATTGGCCGTCGGCCACCAGGTAGGGCAACAGCGGGGTGTAAATAAACCGGCCAAGACCGTGGACCACCAGCAGCACCAAAGCGCCGGCGGTCAGAACGGTAAACAGCTGTCTTGGGTCAGCAGAGTGCGATTTGGTCATAGCGCAGCCCGGAGGTCGTATCGATTAATGAAACGGCCGCGCAGTGTAGGTCACTACCGATTAATTGTCAGTGTGACTTTGGCAGGATAAAACCCAATCAGAAGGCCCGCAGGGCGAGCCACCGGTTCAGGAGCCGGGGTTGCGGGCCTTTGCCCACTGGGTGATGCGCTGATAGGCCTGTGCCAGTTCCTGGGGCTTGTGGGGCGGCTGGATCAAGGCCTGAAGCTGACCCTCGGGGTTAAGCAAGGCAAAGTGTCCACTGTGGTCCACCAGCAATTGCCCGTCTACCTCCCGATGAACAAACACCGCGCTGACACTCTTGGCCAGTTCACGCAGGGTTTCCAGGTCGCCGGTCAGGCCATGAAAGTTTTCACCGAAGAAGCTGGTGTAGGCTTTCAGTTGTTCCGGCGTGTCATGCTCAGGGTCTGCCGTGACCAGCAGGTAGTCCGGTCTCGGTACATCCGCTGACAGCAGCTTGTCGGTCTGGCGCAGATTGGCCATGGCCGCCGGGCAGATATCCGGGCAGTTGGTGTAGCCCACAAACACAAACGTCCAACGGCCCTTCAGGTCTTCCCGGGTGACGGTTTCACCCTGTTCGTTGGTGAGGGTGAACTCCGTCAGCGGTCGTGGTTGTGCATACACATAGGTGTTGTACTGGCTAAGGTCCGGCGCCGCCACCGGCGAATCGCCGGCACCTTTCAGAAACACCTGTCGGCCAACCGTCAGGCCGAACACCAGCATGACCACCAGGAACAAAACAAACAGCGTGATGCGTAACGATCGCCCCATGGGGCCTCCACTTGATAAACCCGAAAACAATCACTTAAAAATAGACAAAGTGATCCACCAGCAGCACGACAAACAGCGCCATCAGGTAAGTGATGGAGTATTTGAAGGTGTTCAACGCCACCCGCCGGTCGTCGCCCTTCAGCAACCGGATAGCGTATTGCAGGAACCTCAAGCCTAGTGCCAGCGCACCGATCAGGTATATACCGCCAGACATCCCCGTGACAAAGGGTAGCAGGCTGACCGCCAGTAGCATCAGGGTGTACAGCAGAATGTGCAGCTCGGTGTACTTGTTGCCATGGGTTACCGGCAACATGGGAATACCGGCCTTGGCGTATTCCTCTTTACGGTGAATGGCCAGGGCCCAGAAGTGCGGCGGTGTCCAGGCGAAGATAATCAGTACCAGCAGTAGGGCGTGCCCCTCCACCTGACCGGTAACGGCGGTCCAGCCCAGCAAGGGGGGCATGGCGCCCGCCAGGCCACCAATGGTGATGTTCTGTGGCGTGGCCCGCTTCAGGAACAGGGTGTAAACCCCGGCATAACCCACCAGTGACGCCAGGGTGAGCCAGGCCGTCAGTTCATTCACCTGCCAGACCAGCACAATCATGCCCACGGCTGCCAGTACGGTGGCAAACAACAAGGCATCAATCGCAGCAATCCGTCCGGTGGCCACGGGGCGCTTTCGGGTTCGGGCCATCACGGTATCGATTTTCTGGTCGACCACATGGTTCACAACAGCTGCCGCCCCTGCCAGCAGGGCAATACCGAGGTTGCCGTACAGCAGAACACTCCAGCCGGGCACGCCGGGCGCCGCCAGCAGCATGCCAATAACAGAGGTGAGGATCATCAGCGCAACCACCCGGGGCTTGGTCAGCTCCAGGTAATCCCGCCAGGAAATGGATTTGTTCAGGGAGCTCGCCTGCTCCTCGGCCGGCAGCGCTTTGACTTGCTCGCTCATGCCGTTACCTCCCGGTTTATGGTTGTTGTTTGGATTGCGGGGGATGTTTCAGGTTGCGGCAACTGCCGGTGTTGCCAGATCAGGTGCACTGTGGCCAGTAACAAGCCGGCTCCCATGGCATTATGTGCGACAGCAATAGCCAGCGGTATGTGCAACCACACGTTGGCCAGCCCCAGGCCAATTTGCACCAAAAGCGCCGCCGCAACCAACAGAATACTGCTGTCCAGCCCGCTGTCACTCCGATGGCGCCACAGCAGCGCCAGCAATACCAGGAAATAGCCCAGCACAATGACGGCACCCAGGCGATGGGTAACATGAATCGCCACACGGCCGTCCGCCGTCAGTTGTCCACCCAGATAGTTCGGGCCGACCTGCTGGGTAATATCAAAGCCATGCTGGAAGTCCATGCCTTCCGGCCACCATTGTCCCTGGCAGGTGGGCAGGTCGGTGCAGGCCACAGCAGCATAGTTAGCTGCGGTCCAGGCACCCAGCGCGATTTGCATGATCACCAGCAAAAGGCCGCCGTACATCCAGGGTCGCAAGCGGGTAAGGGCCGGCGATGCGGCGCTCAAAGAGGCTGAGGCCCTGGATCTTTTTCGCAGACGTAGTGTCAGCAATAACAACAGGGTGAGCGTGGTGAAACCACCCAGCAAATGCAGGGCAACCACCTGTGGCCAGAGTTTCAGGGTGACCGTCCAGGCACCAAACGCGCCCTGAAGAATAATGAATGCGGCAATAAACAGGGGTAGCTTGAAGGGCACTCCTGAACGGCGATGGCGAACCGCTGTCGCCGCCAGGCCAAACACTACCAGGCCCAGTATCCCGGCGGCGTATCGATGAATCATCTCAGGCCAGCCCTTGGACACGTCCACCGGCGTCTCGGGGAAACGGGCATTGGCGATGGCAATGCGGGTTTCACTTTGGGGCACCGTCAGGAAACCGTAGCACCCCGGCCAGTCAGGGCAACCCAGCCCGGCATCCACCAGGCGGGTCCAGGCGCCGAGCATGATCACCACCACCGCCAGCAGGCAGGCAAAAGTCGACCAGCGGGCCATTTTTTTTACCGTTTGCGCAGATTGCTCCGGGGAAAACTGTTGCGTCACGTTTGGTTCTCCCTGGTCAGCCAATCTGGGACAGCTTCAGCAGATGCTTGAGGTCTTTGAGCATTTGCTTGCCAGTGTGCTCGGTGCCGTAATGCATCATCACGTTACCAAACGGATCGATCAGCAGAATCCGGGGAGCTGTCTCGGGTGATACGCCAGCGGGCCACGCCGGTACGGTGCCAGGGACAGGCCGCAGCCGCTCCATGGAGCTGTACTCTGCCTGCCAGCGTTGTTCAAGCCCTGCGGGCACCGAACCCAGAGCGGCCGCACGGCTAACCCGGGGAGCGTTCTTGCCCAGGGCGATATTGACCTGACGAGCCAGGTACAGCAGTTCCTCGCAATCGCTGCCACAGGTTCCGGACACCACCAGCATGAGCCAGTTAGGGTCGACCTGATCAACGCCAAATCTCTGTTGCAGCGGCACGCCGCCAGTGGTTTCCAGATTCAGTGCCTGCACCGGCACTGGCGGCATCAGGAGCTCGCCTTCGTTGGTATGACCAACCGGATTCAACCAGCCGGTATAAAACATGATGGTGGCCAGAATCATCGGCCCGAAACCCACCGCAAACAGCAGCAGGGCGGTGCGCCTGCCACGACGAACCTGTTCCGGGCTGAGGGGATCCTGCCCGGTCACGGAATCAGCCGTTGTCGTTGTCATTATCGGCTCCTGTCTTTCGGATTCTTTCATTTTTTTTATAACTCGCCACTAACGTCAATATAGTCAGTGCTGCGGCAAGCGCAAACCATTGCACAGCATATCCGTAGTGGGTCTGTGGGCCCATTACATCCGGTGCATGATCAGCGCGGTAAGCACCCGGCTGCTCGGTGTCTGAGAGCTTTAGCACCATCCCGGCCGGACCAGCCACTGTGTCTTCAACGGTGGTCACAGGCAATGCCTGTACCCGTCTTGGCCAGCCACCGGCAGGGCCGGTTTCCTCAGCCAGCACCGGCGGAACCGGATAATCATCCAGCCGCCCCTCCAGGGTAAACAATCCGTCGGGAGTGTCGATTTCCGGCAATTGATCCCGGGTACGGGGGCCGCGAACCCAGCCACGGTTTATAACCACAGAGGGACCCTCTACGGGGGTAAACAAGGTCAATACCTCGTATCCAGGCACGCCATCGCGGGTTCGATTATCCAGCAGCCAGGTGTATTCGGTGTACCAGCCGGTCAGAACAACCGGCTGCCCTTTCTCTAACCCGCGCGAGACGAGTTCCCGCCAATCAGCCTGGCTGGCCTGTTGCTGCCACGCAGCCAACAACACCTGCTTCTCTTCAGCCCGGTTGAGTTGCCAAATGCCGAGGCTCATTAGCACAGGTAACAACAGCCCACTGAACATCAGCAATCGCCAGTCAAACTGCCATCGGCGATTCATCAACCGTACCTACCCATGCTTTGCTATAGTGATACCAGGTGCCCATCTGTTGCCGGGGACACTGCCCATATAATCATTCAACAACAGGGAAACCCCATGCTTAAGCTTCTTATCGTCATACTGCTGCTGGCGGTCATGGTCAGCCTGTTCAGCGGGCTGTTTTTCCTGATCCGCGACGGTGGCAAAACCAGCCGGGTGGTGAATTCCCTGGCAGTGCGGGTAGCGTTGAGCGTATTGCTGCTGGCCGTCGTCCTGACCTCCCTGTGGACCGGGGATCTGATACTGAACCCGACCCCGGTCCCCTGATGATCATCGTTTTTGTCAGATGACATAAACGAACACAAACAATCCCAGCCAGACCACATCCACAAAGTGCCAGTACCAGGCGGCAGCCTCGAAACCAAAATGGTTATCGGCGGTGAAGTGCCCCTTGTTGATACGGATCAGCATGATCACCAACATCAGGGTACCCAGGAATACATGGGCACCGTGAAAACCGGTGAGCATGAAGAAGGTACTGCCGTAGATCCCGGATTGCAGGGTCAGGTCCAGATCACGATAGGCGTGCAGGTATTCATAGGACTGCACGAACATGAATACCACCGCCAGCGCGATGGTCGCCGTCAACCAGAGTTTGATCTTTGCCCGGTCATCCGCTTTCATGGCGTGATGCGCAATGGTAACGGTAAAGGATGACGTTACCAGCAGGATGGTATTGATCAGGGGCAATCCCCAAGGGCCGATGACCTCCGTGGGGCCCGGATAGGCTTGCGGGTCCGGATTGTTCACCAGCGGCCAACTGGCCTGGAAGCCCTCCCAGAGCATGTTGCTACTGCCTTTGTCACCCTCACCACCCAACCAGGGCACGACAAACACCCGCACGTAGAACAACGCGCCGAAGAAGGCTGCAAAGAACATCACTTCCGAAAAGATAAACCAGCTCATCCCCCAGCGGAACGAACGGTCCATCTGGGGGCTATACAGACCGGCCCGGCTCTCACGGATGACCGCGCCAAACCAGCCAAACAGCATGTACGCCATGATCAGGGCGCCTACCATGAACATGATCCAGGAGCCGGTGGTGCTCTCACCCTGTTTGCCATTGACCATGATCGAGGCCACCCCGTACAGGGTCACCCCCAACCCGACAGTGGCAACGATGGGCCATTTGCTCTGTTCGGGAACGTAATAGGTCTGGTTATCCGCCATAACTGTCTCCGATGGCTTAGCCGTTATTGTTAGTTGTTGTCTGCGCCCGGTCGGACTTTGAAACTTCCGCCTGCTTGCCCTGATCGTACAAGGTGTATGACAAGGTCAGTTTGGTAATGTGCTCCGGCAAGTCCCGGTCAACAATGAAGACCAGCGGCATCTCCACACTTTCTCCTGCTTCCAGCGGTTGCTGGTTAAAGCAGAAACACTCGGTCTTGTGGAAAAACAGCGTGCCTTCGGAGGGGGCCAGGCTGGGCACCGCCTGGCCAACCATGGGCTGATCGGTCGGATTCTCGGCATAGTAATTGATGGTTACCGATTCCCCCGGGTGCACCTGAACACTTCGAACCACCGGACGGAATTTCCAGGTCATGCCGGGGCCGTTACTGGCCAGGAACTGAACCGTCACGGTCCGGTTCTCATCCACCTGCTGGGTGGCACTGGCTTCATACCGCCCTCCGGTTTTGCCGTTGATACCGGTGATCTCACAGAACACCTCATACAACGGCACCAGTGCAAACCCGAAGGCGAACATGCCCACCACCCCTGACAGGCACCAGCCAATCACCTTCGCATTGCTTTTACGCTCTGGCGTTTTCTCACCTGTTTGCTCAGACATGGTGCAGCCTCCCGGTTATTTCACTTCCGGTGGAGTGGAGAAAGTGTGGTAAGGCGCTGGTGACGGCACAGTCCACTCCAGACCTTCAGCACCATCCCAGGGCTTGGCTGGCGCTTTCTTTCCGCCCTTCACGCATTTGACCACGATGAACAGGAACAACAACTGGGTCGCTCCAAACATGAACGCCCCGATACTGGAGATCATGTTGAAATCGGTGAACTGCAGAGCGTAATCCGGAATCCGACGCGGCATGCCCGCCAGCCCCAGGAAATGCATGGGGAAGAAAGCCAGATTCATACCGATGAACGACAACCAGAAGTGCGTCTTGGCCAGGGTTTCGTCATACATATGGCCGGTCCACTTGGGCAGCCAAAAATAGGCAGAGGCAAAGATGCCGAAGATGGCACCCGGCACCAGTACGTAGTGGAAATGGGCCACCACAAAGTAGGTGTCGTGGTACTGGAAGTCCGCCGGCGCGATGGCCAGCATCAGGCCGGAGAACCCACCAATGGTAAACAGGATGATGAAGGCCACCGAGAACAGCATCGGCGCCTCAAAACTCAGGGAACCCCGGAACATGGTGGTCACCCAGTTGAACACTTTCACCCCGGTCGGCACCGCAATCAGCATGGTGGCGTACATGAAGAACAACTGGCCCGCCAATGGCATGCCCACAGTGAACATATGGTGCGCCCAGACCATGAACGACATGATGGCGATCGCGCCCACCGCGTACACCATGGAGGCGTAGCCGAACAGTGGCTTGCGGGAGAACGCCGATACAATATGTGAGATGGCCCCGAACGCCGGCAGGATCATGATGTACACCTCAGGGTGCCCGAAGAACCAGAACACGTGCTGGAACAGCACCGGGTCGCCACCACCGGAAGCGTCAAAGAAGCTGGTCCCGAAGTGAATGTCCATCAGCATCATGGTGACCACACCAGCCAGTACCGGCATGACGGCGATCAGCAGGAAGGCAGTAATCAGCCAGGTCCACACGAACAGCGGCATTTTCATCAGGGTCATGCCAGGTGCCCGCATGTTCAGTATGGTGGCAACCACGTTGATGGCCCCCATGATCGACGACACACCCATGATGTGCACCGCAAAAATAAAGAAGGTGGTACTCGGCGGCCCGTAGGTCGTCGACAACGGTGCGTAGAAGGTCCAGCCGAAGTCCGGAGCACCACCCTGCATGAACAGGGTAGAGACCAGAATCAGGAAGGCACAGGGCAGCAGCCAGAAGCTCCAGTTGTTCATCCGCGGCAGGGCCATGTCAGGCGCACCGACCATCAGCGGCAACATCCAGTTGGCCAGGCCGACGAAGGCCGGCATAACCGCACCAAACACCATGATCAGGCCGTGCATGGTGGTCATCTGGTTAAAGAATTCCGGCTCGACTATCTGCAGGCCGGGCTGGAACAGCTCGGCCCGAATAACCATCGCCATGCTGCCACCCAGCAGGAACATGGCGAAACTGAAGATCAGGTACATCGACCCGATGTCTTTATGATTTGTGGTCAACAGCCAGCGGCTAATGCCTTTGGCCGGGCCATGATGATGGTCCTGGGTGTGGGTATCTGCAACCGCACTCATGAAAACCCCCGTTACCGCCGTTTGTTATGGCTGGTGATTGTTGTTATCTGGCGTTGATTACTGTTGGTTCTTGTAATCATAAATTTCTTTGGGCGTGACCATTTCACCGGTGTTGTTACCCCAGGCGTTGCGCTCGTAGGTAATTACTGCGGCCAGGTCGACCTCGCTCAACTGGTTGCCGAAGGCCTGCATGGCAGTGCCAGGCGAGCCATTCACCACAATCTCGATATGCGCCGGCATGTCCTGCAGCGCCATCTGGCTACCCTTCAGTGCCGGGAAAGCGGGAGGCAAGCCGGTACCGTCCGCCTGGTGGCAGCTTGCACAGGCGGTTAAATACGCCCGCTCACCACGCACCATCAATTCTTCGAGGGTCCAGTCCTTTTCAGTCAACTGGCGCTCCATTTCGGCCATTTCTCTCTGCTCGGCCACCCACTCGTTGTATTCCTCTTCAGGCACCGCCCGGACGACCACCGGCATAAAGCCATGGTCCTTGCCACAGAGCTCGGTGCACTGGCCACGGTAGGTGCCGGGCACATCAACCCGAGTCCAGGTTTCGTTGATAAAGCCGGGAATCGCATCCTTCTTCACACCAAATGCCGGCACCCACCAGGAGTGAATGACATCGTTGGCGGTGAGCAGGAAACGAACTTTCTTGCCGACCGGGATCACCAGCGGGTTATCGACCTCCAGCAGGTAATGTTCACCCTTGGCCTGACGATTGCGGATCTGCTCGCGCGGCGTGGACATGTTGGAGAAAAAACTGAAATCGTCGTCAATATATTCATACTGCCACCGCCACTGGTAACCGGTAATCTTGATGTCAACGTCAGACTCGGTTGTGTCATACATCTCGACCAGGGTCGCGGTAGCGGGAATCGCCATGGCGACCAGGATGGCCAGCGGGATAATCGTCCAGAGTACTTCCACCACGGTGTTCTCATGGAAGTTCGCCGGTTTGGCACCCCGGGATTTACGGTGGGCAAAGATCGACCAGAACATAACCCCGAAAACCACGACGCCGATGGCGACACAGATCCAGAGAATGGTCATATGAAGGCTGAAAATCTGGTTACTGGTGCTGGTCACCCCGGGTGACATGTTCATGGTCCAGTCAGCCATGACAGTGACCGGCAACAACAGACCAGCGGCTAGGGCTACTGCCCGCTTGGCATGCACGCGCATACTGTGTCTCCACAGAGTGTTATTCTTGTCGGATTTTGCGTCATCCCCCTGCGACACACCCCGGCGCTCGCAACACCGGATGGCCTCAGAGTGAAAGCCTGCTTATGGATACATCAGGATCGAGTATAGACACAGATCAAGAAAAGGCTAAAAAATCCTTAAATCCAAAACGGATAAGCACATAATTTTGAGAACCAGAACACATAAGAGACCTTTCCTGACCGGCACCGACCAACGCTTGTGGGCGCTGGCCTGGCCGCTGATGCTGACCAATCTGACCGTGCCACTGCTCGGCCTGGTGGACACTGCGGTGCTGGGCCACCTGGACAGTCCGGAATACCTTGGAGCCGTGGCCGTCGGCGCCAACCTGTTCAGTATTCTGTATTGGACATTCGGCTTTATGCGCATGGGTACCACCGGTCTGGCGGCACAGGCCTGGGGCAAACGGGATTCCTTCGCCCAGGTAGCGCTGCTGTTACGCTCGATATTTCTGGCTGTGGCCATAGGCCTGTTGCTGATCCTGTTCCACAAGCCGCTGATCAGCCTGGGTCTGACCCTGATGAACCCGAGCCCGGCGGTCGCCGAACTGGCGGCAGAATACGCGTCTATCCGGATATGGAGTGCGCCGGCGGTGCTGTGTCAGTACACCCTGGTGGGTTGGCTGATCGGCACCCAGTTTCCCAGGGGGCCGATGATCATGCTGATCATCGCCAACGGCATCAACATCGTGCTGGATGTGTTCTTCGTGACGGTTCTGGGCTGGAACAGCCGGGGCGTGGCACTGGCCACTGTGATTGCGGAGTATGGCGCAGCGTTCATCGGGTTCGCCATCGTGTTGCGCCGGATGCCCGACGGGCAGAAACTCACCCGGGCTCTGGTGGGCCAGCTGTCTGACTATCTGATCATACTTCGGGTGAATCGTTACATCATGGTCAGAACGATTGCCCTATTGCTGGTGCTGGCGTTCTTTACTGCCCAGGGTGCCCGCCAGGGGGATGTGATTTTGGCCGCCAATGCCGTTCTGATTACCTTTCTACTGGTGATTTCCAATGCCCTGGACGGGTTCGCCAATGCCGCCGAGGCGCTGATCGGGGAAGCCGTTGGCAAGGGCAGCCGGCGCCGTTTTCGCCTGGCGTTCCGCAGCGCGCTGCGCTGGTCTTTGTGGGGGTCGCTGATATTGACCGTTGCCTTTGTGTTCGGAGGGCAGTGGCTTATCAGCCTTCTCACTGGCCTGGAAGAGGTCCGCAGCACCGCCTGGCAATATCTGCCCTGGCTATGGCTGCTGCCGCTGGCCTCAGTTTGGGGCTTTCTGCTGGACGGCATCTTCATTGGTGCAACCCGCACCCGGGAGATGCAGAACACCATGCTGTTTTCTGCCCTCGGCGTATTCCTGCCGGTCTGGTGGCTGAGCACCGGGTGGGGCAACCATGGGCTCTGGCTGTCACTGATCGCCCTGATGCTGGCAAGGGCGGCCAGTATGGGCTGGCTCTGCTGGCGTTATACCCGCCGGGACAGATGGTTCAGCCAGCACTGACTGTGAGCCGTGCCTTGCCCGCCAAAGGTTAACTTGTGTCACAACCGGAGCAGAGCCTGAAATCTTGGCTACACTGATCAGAAACGGCGGGGGCGTTTATGTTTGAGCATTGGCAGCCTTTGCCCGTGTACTCCATGACCAGGGGGAACGCCTTGCGACCTCAAATTGTTCATACATTGGCATCTCCTGAAATGACACCAAAGGCTGTTCTCGACATCATTGACCAGGCAAGGCGAAAGGAAGCCCGCTCCGGCGCATTTCTCCGGCAAATGAAGGAGAAAGCCGCCCAACTACCCACAGCGATCGTGGTGGACGGCTACCGGCCGGCCACTTCCCTGTTCCAGTTTGCCGTAGAGTACATCGAAATGGCGCCGCGACTGATCGAGTGTGTTGATGCCTGCGCGCGGGAAGCCGGCAAGTCCGAGCTGTTCCAGCCGTTTGTGGACGCCGCAACCCGATATTTCACCCAGCCTTCCGTGCTGCTGGTTCAATACGACGGCCTGGACGGCCTTTTGATCCGGGCGTACCTGTGCCATCGGCTGATGGAAGAGATGCACGATAACAACCGCTCAATCCGGGCCGGTGAGCTGATTGATCTGGAGGCTACCCGAGCCAACCTGCTGGCTCACGAGCTGATTGGCGAACCCTTTGCCAACGAGCTGGACGATTCCATCACTGTCACGGTTCTGCAGATCGCCGGCACGCCGGATTACTATGATCTCGATCTGGACCCATTCATCGACCAGGTTAACAATCGGGCCTGGGACTGGATGCGACACTACTGGGAAAACCTTCTGGAGCGGAACCATATCCGCTTTAATCTCGGTCCCGCGCTTTGAGCGATCATTTCAGTCTGCTACAAACCGGTCACTGAATTCCCGGCCAGAAACCCTGTATCCTTCCGCTTTTCATTCATTCATCTGGAGACCACGCTGTGCTTGAAAACGCCGATTTGGGAAAACTGATTGTCCGGCTCACCCTGGGCGGCCTGCTGCTGTTTCATGGCATCGCGAAACTGTTTAACGGCATTGGCTTCATCGAAGGACAGTTGGCAGCCCACGGCCTGCCTACCATTTTTGCCTACGGGGTTTACATCGGAGAGGTCATTGCACCGCTGATGGTGATACTGGGCTACCAGACCCGGATAGGGGCACTGATTATTGTCTTCAATATGATCGTCGCCATCGCCCTCGTGCACGGACATCAGTTGTTGAGTTTGAGCAGCAACGGCGGCTGGGCACTGGAGCTCCAGGGCTTCTTCCTGTTCATCGCCTTTGCCGTCATCTTCCTGGGGCCAGGCAAGTACAAGCTGAAAAACTGACGCTCAATCAGCGGTGGGGGCAGGGACTTTTGGTTGCCACACCTCCACCCGGTTCCGACCCTCTGCCTTGGCGCAATATAGCGCCTCGTCAGCACGGCGAATCAACTCCTGACTGTTGCCGTCCCGGGACGGCAGCATGGTCGCCACACCAACGCTGATGGTCAATGCCACGGGTTCGGCATGCTCACCGGTAACCATCGGGGCCTGGGCGACAGCATTGCGGATACGCTCCGCCACCGAACGCGCGCCATCGCCGCCGGTGGCGGGCAGCAGAATCGCAAATTCCTCCCCGCCATAACGGGCGACCAGATCACCCGAGCGCTGAACTTCCGCCTGCAACACATCCGCCAGCGCCACCAGGCAGTCGTCACCGGCCAGATGGCCCAGCTCATCGTTCACCCGCTTGAAGTGGTCGATGTCCAGCAACAGCAGGCTCAACTCATGCTCGTGTCGCAGGGCTCTCCCCCACTCAATCTCCAGTTTGTCATCAAACCGGCGACGGTTTGCCACGTGGGTCAGGCCGTCTGTCAGACTGATTGCGCGAAGCTGCTCGTTGGCCCGTTCCAGTTCTTCCGTGCGCTCACGTACCCGGGCCTCCAGTGTCAGGTTGGCCTGCTGCTGAACCTTCAGAGCATGCTCCTGAGCTTCTTGCCGGCGACGACGTTCCAGGTTGATCCGGTAGGCCAGGGCAAACGACAACAGGATAACCTCAATCGCCACGCCAGCCTGCGGGATCAGCTCGGTCACCGGGCTGGTCGGCATCCAGCCCAGCTTGCTGACCGCCAACACCAGATGGCCCACCAGCAACGGCGTCCAGGCCAACACGTAGAAACCCGCCAACACCTGCCCCTGGCGCCAGACATACAAGCCGATGAGCCAGGCGGCAGGCGTGGCAAAAGCCGCAATTCCGCTGACCAGAGCAATCCCGCTTTGATAGGGCCCCAGCAGGCCATAAAGGAAGGTAAAAGCACAAGCCGCCATCAGGCCCTGCAATATCCGATAGCTGACCAGACTGTATTGGCGGACTGCCAGAAACTTGATGGTGAACATCACCGCGCAAAACATGGCAAAGCTGATCACCGGCACGGTGAAATACCGATTGAGCCCTGGGAGATCAGGCCAGAACCATTGAAACAGCAGCCCATTGAAGTTGAGCTGAATCATACCGGTGGACACCACCGTCAGCACATACCACAGGTAGGTGGTATGGCGAACGATGACAAACAGAAACAGGTTATAAAGCGACAGGGCCACGACAATGCCCAAAAACATCGCCTGCCAGCCGTAGGAGAACTGTTCGTTGGCCAGAAACGTCGCCGATGGCGTGATGGCAACCGGAATCTGAACCGAGCCCTGAGTTTTTATTCGCAACCAAGCAACCACCGGCTCAGTATTGGAAGGCACCAGAAACACGAAGTTGCGATGAATGATCGGGCGGGAATTGAACGGCCGGGTGTCGCCTGTGAGGTGGGACTCCACAATCTGACCATCCCGTTCCCAGTACACAGACACCTCATCCAGCAGCGGATAGGCGATCTCCAGCACTCGGTTGGTGGGCTCCGGTGCAACCGGCACCCTCAGCCAGAAAGCACCATTGCTGAAGCCCTGGTTCAGTACGTTGCCAGCACTGTTGTACTGCCATTGGCTGTCGGGCAACAGCTGAACTTGGGTAAGGTTCAGGTTATCCTCGGGCACCTCAAGCCAGTGAAACCCCACGGGCTCTGCGCGCACCTGAACGCTGGCAATGCACAGCAACAGGCAAAGAAGCAGGCATACAGTGCGGGGAAATGGGCCATTCATTCTTGTCTGTTATTCCCGGCTTTGGAGTCTTGAACTACACTGGGGATCGGCTGCTCAGCCACAGATCCAAACCCCAGCGTCTGAGTTAAGTGTAGTCGCAACAGGCGCGGGAGTCCGCCGAAATTAAGGGGTAATCCCCGGTTACCACCTGAGAGGAAGGCATGTTCGACAAAAAACACCCAATCACCCCCGGCCGTTACCGCCACTACAAAGGCAAGGATTACGAAGTCATTGGCGTTGCCCGGCACAGCGAAACCGAGGAGCCCCTGGTGGTTTACCGCTGCCTTTACGGTGACTACAGCCTCTGGGTAAGGCCCCTGGCGATGTTCCGGGAAACCGTGGAACTGGCCGGTGAACAGGTGCCCAGATTCGCCCGCCTGGACACCGAATGATCGTTACATAACCACTTTGACTGCCGCGGCCATTTCCTGCACATTAGCGCACTTTTCGTGCTGCCGGCGCTCATAAGGCGCCGGTAAAACCTCAATTCCTACCCGGAGTTTGCCATGAATGCCGTTGTTGCCGCGGTACTGATCATGCTCGTGCTGAGCTTGTGCCGCATCCACGTTGTCGTCGCCCTGATCATTGGTGCCATTTCCGGTGGCCTGGTGGCAGGAATGTCTCTGGAAACCACCATCAATGCCTTCAACACCGGCCTGGGTGGCGGTGCCACCGTGGCACTGTCTTACGCCACCCTGGGCGCCTTCGCCGTGGCCATCGGCAAGTCCGGCCTGGCCCACGCCTTAGCCGACAAAGCCCTGGCCATCGTTGGCCGCCAGGAGGAGGGCGGCGCCGCCACCGGCATTCGTTTCATGATCATCGGCCTGCTTCTGGCCATCGCCATCTCGTCCCAGAACATCCTGCCGATCCACATCGCCTTCATTCCCCTCGTGGTTCCACCACTGCTGTACGTGATGGCCAAGCTGAACATGGACCGCCGTCTGGTGGCTTGCGTGCTCACCTTCGGCCTGATCACCCCGTACATGTTCCTGCCTGTAGGTTTTGGCGGTATTTACCTGAATGAGATCCTGCTGGCCAATGTCGGTGACAACGGCGTGGATGCCAGCGAGCTGAACGTGATGTCCGCCATGGCCCTGCCGGCCCTGGGTATGTTCATCGGCCTGCTGATTGCCGTGTTCTTCAGCTACCGGGGCGGCCGGAGCTACGACATGAAACTCATCGAACGCACCGAGCGGGTGGACGTGAAATACAGTCCGAAAACCCTGGTGATGGCGCTGGTGGCTATCGCGGTGGCCTTTGTGGTGCAGCTCTGGCTGGGCTCCATGATCCTGGGCGCCCTGGCGGGCTTCGTGCTGTTCAACATTTCCGGTGTGGTGAAGTGGAAGGAAGCGGATGACCTGTTCACCGAAGGCATGAAGATGCTGGCGATGATCGGCTTCATCATGATTGCCGCCAACGGCTTTGCCGAGGTCATGCGGGAAACCGGCGAGATCGCCAGCCTGGTGGAGGGCTCGGTGGCCGCGATTGGTGATAACAAGGCGCTGGCAGCGCTGCTGATGCTGGTGGTGGGCCTGCTGATTACCATGGGTATTGGTTCGTCGTTCTCCACCATTCCCATCATTGCGGCCTTGTATGTGCCGCTGGCCCTGCAACTGGGCTTCAGCCCACTGGCCATCGTGGCCCTGGTCGGCACCGCCGGTGCTCTGGGTGATGCGGGTTCACCCGCGTCTGATTCCACCCTCGGGCCCACTGCCGGCCTGAACGTGGACGGCCAGCACAACCACATCTGGGATACCGTGGTGCCGACGTTCCTGCACTACAACCTGCCGCTGCTGGCCTTTGGGTGGTTGGCGGCTATGGTGCTTTGATCGATCTTTGGTGATCGTCGCCTTTTTGGTAGCCTTCCGTTATAGGGGGGTGGTTTTGGGGTTGGTGGGGGTGTCAAAACGGAAAACAGTGGTTTTCCTGATGGTTTTGACACCCCCACCAACCCCAAAACGTTGATCTTTACGGGAATCGCGGGAAAAGATAAAACGAGCCCTGTTCACCATCAACTTCCGGGACGGCAAACACCAAAGCGGTTCTGAAACAGCCAGATAAAACGGGTTCGGGAGAGGGTTCCAAAACAATCAGGAAAACCACCGTTTTCCGTTTTGGAACCCTCTCCCGAACCCCGACCATCTCCAAACGAGCAGGCTACAAGGCCAAACTCCAAAACAAGGTCAATCCTCAGAGCCAGCCTTGAAAAACACCACCTGCTTCACCGTATGGTCATCGGTATTGGCCTTCTTGTTCACCCGTGTTTCAATCTCCGGAGCCTCCGGCTGCGGCTGCTCTGACAGGGCATCGGTATAGCCACAGGCCACACACTCGCGAACCTGGTCGCCGGCCTCGGTGGTGAACATCGTGATCTTGTCCATCTCCGCACAGCGGGGGCACACAGCGCCGGCGATGAAGCGTTTCAGACTTGCCATCACTCTACTCCAGTAACACACACCCGGTTGCCGATACGACAACCGGGGTGGATTGTATCAGGCAGCTTCGCCCGTGATGCCGGTTTGTTTCAGCAGGGCATCCACCTGCGGTTCGCGGCCGCGGAAGGCTTTGAACAGTTCCATGGGCTCTTGGGAACCCCCTTTTTCAAGGATGTTGTGCAGGAAGGCCTGGCCGGTTTCCGGGTCGAAAATGCCTTTTTCCTCAAACAGGGAGAAGGCATCGGCGGCCAGCACTTCCGCCCACTTGTAGCTGTAATAGCCCGCGGCGTAGCCACCTGCAAAGATGTGGGAGAAGCCGTTGGGGAACCGGTTGAACTCCGGCGCCTGGACCACGGCGATTTCTTCCCGCACTTTGCGGTGCATATCCAGCGGGTTGGTGGGGGCCACGTCGGTGAATTCCGCGTGCAGGCGGAAGTCGAACAGCGAGAACTCGAGCTGGCGCACCATGCCCATGCCAGACTGGAAGTTCTTGGCTGCCAGCAGCTTCTGCAGCAGGTCTTGCGGCAGCGGCTCGCCGGTTTCGTGATGGCTGGCAATCAGGGCCAGGGATTCCGGGTTCCAGCACCAGTTTTCCAGGAACTGGCTCGGCAGTTCGACGGCATCCCAGGCCACGCCGTTGATGCCGGATACGTCCATCACTTCCACTTGGGTGAGCATGTGGTGCAGGCCGTGGCCGAACTCGTGGAACAGGGTGGTGACTTCGTCGTGGGTCAGCAGCGACGGTTTGCCATCCACCGGCGGAGTGAAGTTGCAGGTCAGGAATGCTACCGGCAACTGCAACGTGCCCCGCAGGTTGCGCCAGCGTACCCGGCAGTCGGCCATCCAGGCTCCGCCACGCTTGCCCTGGCGGGCAAACAGGTCGAAGTAGAACCAGGCAATGGGCTGGCCATTGCGGCTGATGCAATAGGCCTTGGCGTCGTCGTGCCAGGTTTCTACTTCTGAGTGCTCCTGAATCTGAATATCAAACAGCTTCTCCGCCACCCGGAACAGGCCTGGCACCACTTTATTCACAGGGAACCAGGGGCGCAGGGTTTCCGGGGAGATATCGTACTGCTTCTGGCGCAGCTTTTCGCTGTAGTAGCCGATGTCCCAGGCCTGCAGGTCGTCCACACCGTATTCATCTTTCACAAATGACTTCAGCTCGGCAAACTCCTTCTCCGCCTGGGGCTTGGACTTGGCTGCCAGCTGGTTCAGGAATTCCAGCACCTCGTCGACACTCCGGGCCATCTTGGTGGCCAGGGAACGCTCGGCGTAGTTATCAAAACCCAGCAACTGAGCCAGGGCATGTCGACGCTTGAGAATTTCCGCCATTACCGGCGTGTTGTCCCAGGTAGCCGCATCCGGGCCCTGGTCTGAGGCACGGGTCACAAACGCCTCGTACACCTCCCGGCGCAGTTCCCGGTTGTTGCAGTAGGTCATCACCGGGTAAAAGCTGGGGAAATCCAGGGTGATCACATAGCCATCCAGATCCTTCTGCCGCGCCGCCTGCCTGGCGCCCTCAATGGCGGTTTCCGGCAGGCCGGACAGCTCGTCCACGTCGGTAATCTGCTTGAACCAGTGCTGAGTGGCATCCAGCACGTTATCACTGAACTTGTTGGACAGCTCCGCCAGCTCCCGGGACAGGTCGGCGTAGCGCTTCTTCTTGTCCTCCGGCAAGTCGACCCCGCCCAGGCGGAAATCCCTCAGCACGTTCTCGATAGACTTGCGCTGGGGTTCGCTCAGATCTTTGAAGTCATCCCTTGCGGCCAGTTTCTTGTAGGCCTCACACAGGGCACCGTTCTGACTGACTTCGGTGCTGTATTCCGTCAGCTTTTCCAGGCAGTTCTTGTAAACCTTGCGCAGGTCATCGTTGTTCATCACGCCGTTCAGGTGTGAAATCACTGACCAGGCGTTGCTGAGTTTGTTCTCCAGCGCCTGCATCGGCTGGGCCAGGGTGTCCCAGGCAGGATCTTCCTGCTGGGACAGCTCGGCGATTTTCATTCGATTCTCGCTGAGAATCTGGTCAATGGCTGTCTCCATGTGTTCGGTGCGGATATGACCGAACTTTGGCAACAAGTCATCTGTCAAAAGCGGGTTATTCATAAGTCCCCTTCTCAGCTGTTCGTGAATAAGATAGCTTGCACCAAGCTACGGGGTGCCGGTGGGGGATGGCTTTCAGAAACTGTGCGGAGCCATGGATGGCGGAGCCCAAGCGCCACATGGATGTGCCGAAGGAGCGTGTTTCTGAAAGCCATCCCCCACCGGCGCCTTGCACCGTATTTGGACAGCATTGAGGTATATGTAATGGCAAATGTACGAACTCACAAGGGTATCACACCACAATTTGGTGAACGGACCTGGGTAGACGATAGCGCCGTGGTCATCGGCGACGTCCAGATGGGTGAGGACTGCTCGGTCTGGCCCATGACCGTCATCCGTGGCGACATGCACAAAATCCGCATCGGCGACCGCTGCAGCATCCAGGATGGCTCGGTTCTGCACATCACCCACGCCAGTGATTTCAACCCCGGCGGCTGGCCGCTGATCATCGGTGATGACGTGACCGTTGGCCATAAAGCCCTTTTGCATGGCTGTACCATTGGCAGCCGGGTGCTGGTGGGCATGGGCTGCACCGTTATGGACGGTGCCATCGTGGAAGACGAAGTGATTATCGGGGCCGGCACCCTGGTTCCACCGGGCAAGCGGTTGGAATCCGGCTACCTGTACGTGGGTTCGCCGTGCAAGCAGGCCCGGGCACTGTCAGACAAGGAACGCACGTTCTTCAAATACACCGCAGCCAATTACGTTAAGCTCAAAGACCAGTATCTTGATGACGCGTCATAAAGTGGTCTGAATACCGGAGCACTTCCGTATGTTTCCGTGCCGTTACAAGCCGGGAGACAACCGTGGATCTGACAGACACCAACCATCAACGAGCGTTGCTGTATCTGCGCGCCGCAAAGCACGGCACCGGCCCCGTCGCGGTTTCCCACCTGCAAGACCTGGTTGATCGGCAACGTTACGAGACGGGCAGTGCAAAGCTGAGTCATGTTCTGCCTGCCATACAGCGTTCTCTCGGCCTCGACCCTGACCAACACCAGGCTACCCCGCCCAAGCTATCCCGGGGCCGGATCGGGTACCAGGGTGACTGAACTCCGTTGGCAACCGGTCGCCTACCGACGGCGTAGTCTGCTCGCCCTTCTGGTGCTGGGGCAAACGTTTCTCGGCGTTTGGCTGCTTTCCCACAGCCTGTCCCTGGCCCATGCAGGGTGGCCGGCGATCTTGCTGGTCAGCCTTTTCGCCATTCTTTTTACCTGGATAGGCCTGGGGTTCTGGACCGCCGTGTTCGGCTTTGTGATGCTCAGGCGTGGAGGCGATCCCCTCAGTCTTAGCCGACAGTTGTCCGACGAGCCGGGCACTCAGCCCTTCGACGGGCGGCTGGCGCTGGTGATGCCGGTGTGTCACGAACCGGTACAACGCTCTCTCGGGAATCTTCAGGCTGTCTATAAGGACCTCGAAGACAAGGGCTGGCGAAACAAGGTCGATGTTTTTGTCTTATCCGACAGCCAGGACCCGGAGGTCTGGCTAGAGGAGCAGGCAGCCTGTGCCGAGCTGAGCGCCGGTATGGCTGCCGGCAACCGGCTTTTTTACCGCCGCCGCAGAGTGAACCTGAACTTCAAAAGCGGCAATATCGCTGACTTTCTTCGCCGATGGGGTGCCCGCTACCGTTACATGGTTGTACTGGACGCCGACAGCCTGCTCACCGCCTCCGCCATTGAAAGGCTGGTTCAGTTGATGGAACAGCGGCCCCAGGCCGGCATTATCCAGACCGCACCGAGGCTGGCACGGGCGGACACCCGCTTTGCGCGGCTGCAACAGTTTGCCAACCGGTGCTACGGTCGAATCCACAGTGCCGGCCTGGCAGCTATCCAGTTGGGCGATGCCAATTACTGGGGCCACAATGCCATTATCAGGGTATCACCCTTTATGGCCTACTGCGGGTTGCGACGATTGCGGGGCTGGGGGCTGTTTCGTGGCCCGGTGTTAAGCCATGACTACCTTGAGTCTGCGCTGATGGGCCGTGCCGGTTTCGAGGTGTGGCTGGAACCCGCAATCGCGGGTAGCTATGAGGAAACACCGCCCACTCTCAAAGACGACCTTATTCGCGACCGTCGCTGGTGCCGGGGCAACCTGCAGCACCTCGCGCCCCTGCTGACGATGACCAAGCTGCGCCTTTCCCATCGCCTGGCTTTGCTCACCGGCATTCTGTCTTATTTGGCCTCACCCCTGTGGTTGGCGTTTCTTGGCTTGTCCGGCTACATCGCCATGGCCGAACCGCCGGGCAGCCAGCCCCTGCCCGGGCTGATCGGGGTATCGTCCGCAGGCTCGAACCTCGCCGGCGCCTGCCTGATCGGACTTACCGTAACAACCCTCCTGGGCCCCCGCTTTCTGGCGCTGATGGACCAGAGACTGGCGGGGCGGCAGAGGTTGTTTGGCGGCCAGTGGCGGATCGCGGCCAGCACGGTTATCGAAACCCTGGTATCACTTCTGTTGGCTCCCATCCGGATGATCGCCCACAGTGGCCATGTGGGCGGCGCCATCCTCAACCGCAGCCTGCGTTGGCAGGGTCAGAATCGAACCGGGGCGGGCACGCTGGCCGGAGCGCATTGGCGCTTTGCCTGGGCCGCGTTGGTTTGTGCCAGTATATTGGCCCTGATCCAGTGGCACAGCCCGAACCTGACACCCTGGGCCCTGCCGGTGGCGATTCCGGTGTTGATCGCCCCGGCGCTCATGGTCTGGCTTTCCGCCGCCGCCAAAGGCCATCGACTGATTGTTCCGGAGCAGGTGTCTGCCGTGCCCGTCATCACTCGCGCGTCGGCGGTAAACCAGCTGGCCACGCGCCTGCCATCACTGAGCTGGTTTGAACAGACGGTGCTATCGCCCCACTACCGCTGCTGGCGAAATCGGCAACCCGGCCCCGCCGAAGGCTGCAAACAGCGCGTATTGAGGGCCCTGGTTGACCGGTGTGCAGTATAAGGCCCCGGTGCGCTCACCGGCAGCCAGCTCAGCCTGCTGTGTGACCACCCAGAGGCCATACAGTCACTGCATCTTAAGGCCTGGCAGGCTGAACCAGACTCTCCCTGGGGCGCTGCGCTTGCCCGTCTGAGCCTGAACCTGGGCCCGATACAAATCGCGACCCACGCCCACAGAACCCAACCGGAGCACTCCCCATGGATCGGCGTCGCCTCCTGAAATTCGGCCTGGCCCTGGCAGCCGGTGTCCCCCTTTCGCTGTCTGGCACCGGGCGCGCACTGGCCAGCCTCGCCGGCTCAGACGGGCAGGATTTCAGTGCCCGCTGGCTCCGGGAACACGCCCGGGCACTGGCAGCCAAACCGTACCGCGCGCCCCAGAAACCCTTGCCCCCAAGACTGCAATCCCTGGACTGGGACCAATATCAGGCCATACGTTACCGGCCAGACCAGGCACTATGGCGCCACCGGGACAGTGCGTTTCAGCTGCAATTCTTTCATCTGGGGCTGTTCTTCCAGGAGCCTGTGCACTTTTATGAGGTGGCCGATGGCAAGGCCCACGCCTTGCCCTACCAGAACGAAAACTTCGACTATGGCGGCAGTGACGTTTTTGATGATCTGCCGGATAGCCTCGGCTACGCCGGATTCCGGGTGCACTTCCACCAGGACTTCAGCCGGGACATCGCAGCGTTTCTGGGAGCCAGCTACTTTCGGGCGGTGGGCGAGTCCCGCCAGTACGGCCTGTCCGCCCGCGGCCTGGCTGTCAATACCGGGCTGCCACAGCCAGAGGAATTCCCCCGCTTCACCACCTTCTGGCTTGAGCGCCCTGGCGAGGGCGACCTGTCACTGACTGTCCATGCCCTGCTGGATTCTCCCAGTGTAACCGGCGCCTACCGGTTTGTGATTCATCCTGGTGCCAACCTGACCATGGATGTGGAAGCCACCATTTACCCCCGCAAAACGCTGGAGCGCTTTGGTCTGGCGCCGCTCACCAGCATGTACCAGACCGGCGAGAATGATCGGCGCATGGCCAATGACTGGCGCCCGGAAATCCACGATTCCGATGGCCTGGCGATATGGACCGGCAATGGCGAGCGGATCTGGCGCCCCCTGACCAATCCGCAGCAACTGACGGTCAGCCACTTTGTTGATAACCAGCCCCGGGGATTTGGCCTTCTGCAACGGGATCGGGATTTCAGTAACTATCAGGACGACGGCGTATTCTACGACCAGCGCCCCAGTTTGTGGGTAACTCCGAGAGATGACTGGGGCAAGGGCGCAGTGCTATTGGTGGAAATTCCGACGCTGGACGAAACCTTCGACAACATCGTCGCGTTCTGGAACCCGGCTGAACCCTGGCAACCGGGTGAAGCCTATCCCGTCAGCTACCGGCTCAGCTGGGGCGAAACCATGCCGGACCAGAACCCGGAACTGGGAACCGTTGTGGCCACGCGCACCGGGATTGGTGGCGTTATCGGTCAGCCCAGAACCTATTTCTCCCGGCGCTTTGCGGTGGATTTTGCTGGCGGAAGCCTGTCGATGATGGACCGTCATGCGGGCGTTGAAGCAGTGGTGAGTGCTAGCCGGGGCAAGGTGGAACTGGTATCGGCCAGGCCGCTGCACGCCATCAATGGCTTCCGCGCCATGTTCGATCTGGTGCCGGATGACGACACCAGCCCGATAGACCTGCGCCTGTACCTTAGACTAGGTCCCCAGGCGCTGACTGAAACCTGGCTTTACCAGTACACGCCACCACCGCCGGAGGCTCGTTCACTCTGATGCTGGCCGCCTTTGTATTGCTCAACGGGCTGTTGCTGCTGCCCGCCCTGGCACTTCCGGGCCCGGCGCCATGGCTGGCGCTCGAAGCGCTGGTTATCTGGTGGCTGTTGCATCAACTGCCGAACCAACGTCATCGGCTGGCACTGGTGATTTCCGCCGTCTACGCCCTGCTGGTCTGGCTGATTGTAGCCGATGCGCTGGTCCGTCAGAGCCTGGGACGGGGTCTGAACCTGTATCTGGAATTGGGTTTGCTGGATGCCGCCTGGCATCTGCTCCGGACCAACCTGGGAATTCCGGGCGCCGTGCTGGTTGTTATCGCACTGATCTTTGCAGCAGTCCTGGTGGCCTGGCTGTTTCGCTGGCTCGGACTCCATCTCGCGCGAACGCTGCCGTTACGAGGGCGGGCCCTCGGGCTCAGCGCCACAGCATTGGTAACGCTGGCCATGCTGACCCCTTGGGTGGGGAGCCCCGCCCTGGCTTTCGTCGCCAATCAGGGATCCTTGATCAAACACACGCATCAGGCCACCTCGGCCTTTCGTGCGGGCCTGGAACAACAACCAACCGCCACCCGGCAACCCCAGGCACTGCCGGGCCTGGCCAATACTGACGTGGTATTAGCCTTCGTGGAATCCTATGGTATCTCCGGGCTCATCGACGAACGCTACCGGCCGGTGTTGGGCCCCCGGTTGGCCACCTTGGCCGAACAGCTTGATAACGCCGGCCTGACCGTCGCCACCGGCCGCCTGAAAGCGCCCATCCAGGGCGGGCAATCCTGGCTCGGTCATCTATCTGTGCTCAGCGGGCAGTGGATCAACACCCAGATTGCCTATGAAGCACTGCTGAGCAGCAACTACGCCACGCTGATTGATGACTTCCGGGTGACCGGGCACCAGACCATGGCGGTTATGCCTGCCATCACCCGTGAGTGGCCCGAAGGCCAGCTGTTTGGCTATCACCGCATTTATGATCGAGATGCGCTCGGTTACCAGGGGCCAGCGTTCAACTGGGTGACCATGCCGGATCAGTTCACCTGGCACCGCTTCGAACAGCTGCGACAGGCAACACCATCCCCGATATTTGCGGAGCTGGCACTGATCAGCAGCCATGCACCCTGGGTACCGATACTTCCGGTACTGGATGACTGGGACAGTGTTGGCGACGGCCAGGTTTTCCAGCAGTGGGAGGGTGCTGGCGAAGCGCCCGCCTCGCTCTGGCGAGACCCGGAGCGGGTTCGAGAGCACTACATCCGCGCCATCGATTACGCCCTGGCGGTTGCAGGAGACTACGCCGCACGCTACCTGGCCGACGAGACCCTGCTGTTCATACTGGGTGATCACCAGCCGGCACCGCTCATCACCGGAGACGATGCCAGCAGAGACGTGATCATTCACGTAATCAGCCGCAGCCCGGCTCTGGTGAGCCCCTTCCTCAACGGAGACCTGCCAGGGTTCCGGCCAGGCACCCTGCCGGATGAGCACACCGATGGCGCCCCCATGAGCCGATTTAGGGCCTTTCTGCTGGCGCAGTTTGGCGAACCCGGAGCGCCCTTGATGCAGGTCAAAAAGTAACCATAGGGTTACTTGAAAAGGTACCGGGCGAACCTATATTCGTGAATAGCACAAGTTCACGGAGTCCATCCGGCTGGCGCCACCGGCATGGAGCTGTTCCGCGAGCGAAGCTGAAGACAATCTCAGATTCGACATCGTAAAGGAGGAGTTCCCATGAGCAACCTTACCCGCTGGAATCCAATCAGCGAATTCGACGACCTGATGAACCGTTACAACCGGATGTTTGGGCTGGCACGCACCAGTGGCGAACGGGAAGGTAAAGACCTGTTCAGCCGCAGCGACTGGGCCCCGGCCGTGGATATCAAGGAGACGGCCGACGCCTTTACCGTGGAAGCCGAGTTACCCGGCATGAACAAAGATGACGTGAAAGTAACGGTGCACGATGGCGTGCTCACCATTCAGGGCGAGCGCAAGCACGAGGAGGAAACCAGTGACAAGAAACACCACCGCATTGAGCGGGTCTATGGCAGCTTCCTGCGCCGCTTCACGTTGCCAGACAACGTCGACGAGAGCAGCGTCAAGGCCAGCTTCAAGGACGGCCTGCTGACCTTGAACATTCAGAAGGCGGAACCCAAAGAGCCCAAAGCCATCGAAGTAGAAGTGCAGTAAGGCGATGTTCGGGCCGGGGCTCAGTTCCCGGCCGTTGCCTTTTGTTTTGCGCCGGCTTTTTCCAGAGCCTGAGCGTAATCACCGCTACGACCGTGCTGTGACACCCGATCCAGAATGGTCTCTCCGCGCTCATCTTCGGCGTTCAGATCGCGGCCGGCTCCGACAAAAAACGCTATGAAGCGCTCGAAATCACCAGCTCGCATGGACTCATAGGCGCGGGTCAGCACAAAGTGATCCGGGTTCAGGTTCTTGTCCCAGGGCGACAGGTCAAGAAAGCTTTTAACCCGCTCGTCACTCCACTCTTCTCCAATAACCTTCGGTTTATCTGGTCCGCTCATGCTGAAAACTCCCGTTATCTGCGCAGTTACAAACCGCACAGTATAAGGCTTTGAATCTGCATCACTTATATGAATGCACTATGAGAATCTGCATTCAGAGCATAAGCAATCAGGGTAAAATTTCCACCGGCAAATCTCGGGTAGGGACAGCGGCGTCACACTCCGGGTTACGAACAGCAATTTCGACCCGGCGGTTAACCGCGCGGTTTTCAGCGCTATCGTTGGGCACCAGAGGGCGAGTTTCTGCACGGCCGGCCGCCACCACACGATCTGCCGGAATCTGGCGGTCCAGGACCAGCTCGTGCACCACAGATACGGCGCGGGCCGCAGACAAATCCCAGTTAGATCGGTACACGCCGCTGGAAATAGGCACATTGTCGGTGTGGCCTGATACCACGACGTCGCCGGTACATGAGGCCAGAACCTCAACAACACGTTCAATAATCGGAATCATACCGGGCATGATGGCAGCATCGCCGGAACGGAAGGTGGCCTCCTCGGAGAACCGTATTACCACCTGATCTTCGTCGTAGTTGACATGCAAGGTGTCCGCAGCCACCTCGGCTTCCAGTTCCTGGATCAGTCGGCCGGCGAGGTCCAGGACGCCACCGGGAATCTGCCGGGTCTCCGAACGCTCGGTTCGCTCGTCAATGAATTCTGGCTGTTCCTGCAGGTTTTCAGATGGCTCTGGCAGCGATACGGTATCGGCTTCGATCAGGGTCAGGGGAGTACCACCGATGTCTTCGGCCACCACATTGCTGGAACCAAACGCCAGAGACATGGAGTTCGCCATGGCCCGGTATTTCTCGATATCCATCTCGGCAAATGACAGCAGCAGGATAAAAAACGTCAGCAACAGGGTTGCCAGATCCGCGAAGGTGACAATCCAGTCGGGCGTGCGCTTTTTCAGGGCGTTTTTCTTTAATGGCCGCGCCGGTTGCAAACCTCAGGCCTCCCGCTCCGGTTCCAGGTTGGTCCGGTGTTCCGGTGTGACATAAGACGACAGCAGCTCGGTCATCACCCGGGGGTTTTCGCCGCGCATAATGCTCTTGATGGAGGTGATGATGAGCATCTGGTTGCGGGAATCGTCTTCCGCCTTGAGTTGCAGCTTGTCGGCCAGGGGCAGGGCGATCAGTTGGGCGATGAAGGCACCATACAAGGTGGTCAACAGGGCGATGGCCATGGCAGGGCCAATAGAGGAGGGATCATCCAGGGTATTGAGCATTTGCACCAGCCCCACCAACGTCCCCAGCATACCGATAGCCGGCGCGGATTCTCCAATACCCCGGAACACCCTCTCGGCTACTTCATAACGTTCGGTGGTTTGCTGGGTTTCCTGAAGCAGGGCTTCTTCCACCAACTCCGGTGGATGGCCATCCACACACAGGTTGATGGCTTTTTGCAGGAACTCGTCGTCGGTCTCGTGGTTTTCCAGGCCCAGGACACCTTCTTTGCGGACCACCCGGGCCAGTACCCCCACCTCCCGGATCAGCTCTGCTGGCCGTGGCAGCCGATCAGTAAAGGCGGTGCGCATGGCAAGCTTGAAGGCGCTGACCACCGACGGCATCCGGAACTTGATCAACGTCACCGCAAAGGTGCCACCCAGCACGATCGCCAGCCCGGGCAGGTTCAGGAAGGTGAGTACGGTGGCGTTGGCCAGCATCGCCAGAACCACAATCAGGATTCCGGCAAGCAATCCGACAAGCGTAAGAATGTCCATGAACAACCCTTATGAAACGGCCGGAACCCGCGGCCTCAATCGGTTCGCAATTCTTCGATGACCGATGCGGTCTCGGGGCGCACACCCCGCCACACAAAAAACGACTCTGCAGCCTGTTCCACCAGCATCCCCAGGCCGTCAAATACCCGATGGGCACCGTGATCCAGGGCCCACTGGTTGAAGGTGGTGGTCTGCAAAGAATACATCATGTCGTACACCACGGTAGCCGGCCCGATCACATTTGCCGATAGCGGTGGCAAATCACCCTGCAGGCTGGCGCTGGTGCCGTTGATGATCAGATCAAACGGTTGATCCGGCGACTCGAAACCACAGGCATTTACGACCGTTGCGCCGGCGTCTCTGGCAAACAGCCTGATCAGTGCCTCGGCCTTGGCCACCGTTCGGTTGGCAATGGTCAGCGCGGCCGGCTGTTCGGCCAGTATCGGGCCCACCACTCCCCGAACGGCACCACCTGCACCCAGCACCAGAACCCGGAGGCCTTTCAGCGACACGCCATGATTGGCCTGCAAGTCACGAACAATACCCACGCCGTCTGTGTTATCGGCCACCAGCTCGTTTTCTTGATTCAGGTAAAGGGTATTCGCCGCTCCAGCTTTCTCTGCCCTGGGCGTGCGGTGGTCCGCCAGGGTCCAGGCCTGCTCCTTGAACGGCACCGTCACATTCAGGCCCTTGCCGCCCCGCTCGAAAAAGTGCCTCACGGTACCGGAAAACTCATCCATCGGAGCCTGAATGGCGGTGTACTCCACCGGCTCACCCGTCTGGCTGGCAAACAGGCTGTGAATCCTGGGGGACTTGCTGTGGCTGATGGGGTTGCCCACCACCGCGTAGAGTTCATTGGTCATTGGCGCCCTCCAGCCAGTTGCGGCCCGTCAGGAAGTAGTCTGTCAGCCTGGCTTCCTCGCTGCCGGGCTTTGGCTGCCGGTCATAATCCCAGCGCACCAGCGGTGGCAGCGACATCAGAATGGACTCCGTGCGGCCGCCGGATTGCAGGCCAAACAGGGTGCCCCGGTCATACACCAGGTTGAACTCCACATAGCGCCCGCGGCGGTAGAGCTGGAACTCCCGTTCCCGCTCGCCCCAGGGCTGGGCCATCCGGCGCCGCACAATCGGCTCGTAGGCTTCTATGTAACTGTCGCCCACCGCCTGCATAAAGGCAAAGTCCCGGGCAAAATCACCGGTGTTGAGGTCATCAAAGAACAGGCCACCGACGCCCCGGGGCTCCTGCCGGTGTTTCAGGTAGAAATAGTCATCACACCATTGCTTGAACCGGGGATAAACGTCATCCCCAAACGGGGCGCAGGCGTTGCGTGCGGTCTGGTGCCAGTGCACGCAGTCTTCCTCGTTGCCATAGTAGGGCGTGAGGTCATAGCCACCACCAAACCAGTAGACCGGCTCGGCATCTTTCGGGGTAGCAATGAAAAACCGCACGTTGGCGTGGGAAGTCGGCACGTAGGGATTTTCCGGATGAATCACCAGAGACACGCCCATGGCCTGCCAGGGAGCACCCGCCAGGTGAGGCCGGTGCGCGGTGGCCGAGGCTGGCATGGTGTCGCCCATCACGTGGGAGAAATTCACACCGCCCTTCTCGATCACCTTGCCATCGCTTATTACCCGGCTGACGCCACCGCCACCCTCCGGGCGCTGCCAACTGTCGCGGATAAACGTGGCGCCGCCATCAACCGCCTCCAGCCGCTGGCAAATGCGTTCCTGGAGCCCCAGTAAATAGTCTTTGACGGCTTCGGAATCCGGCTGCTGTGACATGCAATCTCCTAACGAAACTGTTTACCGGTGACAATATCAATGATTCGGCTGGGCTTGCGGTTACCACCCAAAGCGCCGGGCACAATGCGATCCAGCTGATCACCAAAGTAGCGGCGTACCTGCCAGATGCTGCGGGCCGGCGCCCGGCCGGCAGGGTTGCAGGACGTGGACACCAGCGGCATACCGGTGGCATCGCACAGCGCCCGGACAACCGGATGATCACTGACCCGCACCGCAATCGTGCTGTGCTTACCGCGCACCCAGTCCGGGATCTGTTCAAGCACATCCGGCACCAGGCAGGTAATCGGGCCCGGCCAGTGCTGCTCGGCTTCCCATTGCAGTACCCGGGGCAGAGGATCAAGCAGAAAACGAACCTGATCAATAGACGCAGCCACCAGAATCATGCCCTTGTGCATCGGGCGCTGCTTTAATTCGAGGATGCGCTCAACCGCCTCGCGGTTCCAGGGATCACACCCCAGCCCCCAGACGGCCTCCGTGGGATAGGCAATAACACCACCGGCCAGAACGGTGCGGCGGGCACAGTGGAGTTGCCATGAATGCAAGGGAGACATCGCTGACATAGAGAGATTGTATTATCCGGTTGATCGAACCCAAATAATGCACTGATCAGCCCGCCCTCAGATAACCACCGGGAGCGGAATTTGCCAGCCCTTCCAGCTCCAACAGCAGTAAAGACTGCATCAGCTGATCCGCTGGCAGGCCCGTGGCCTGGCTCAGTGCATCGGTAGATTGTGGATCATACCCCAAAGCCTCGAGCACCGCGATTTCCCGACTATCCAACCCGGACAAATCCTGCTCTGCAGGGCCGGTTTGATCACATTCCGATGCGGGCTGCATCGACCACCAGGTGCCCAGCTCCTCAAGCACGTCGTCGGCGGTCTCCACCAGCCGCGCGCCCTGTTTGATCAACTGGTGACAGCCCCGAGCCACCGGACTGTGCACCGAGCCGGGAATGGCGAACACCTCGCGCCCCTGTTCCAGCGCGGTTCTTGCGGTAATCAAAGAGCCGCTGCGGAGGCTGGCCTCAACCACCAGCACACCGCGGCTCAGGCCACTGATAATCCGGTTCCGTTGCGGAAAATGGGCGGCCCGGGCCTGTGTGCCGGGCGGGTATTCCGAGACAATAAGCCCCTGCTCAATGATACGCCCGGCCAGCTTGCGGTGTTGCGCGGGATATAACCGGTCGAGACCACAGCCCACCACGGCGATGGTCGGAAAACCGGCATCCAGAGCGCCGGCGTGGGCGGCACCATCAATACCCAACGCCAGGCCACTGGTGATCAAAAGCCCACGCCGGCTCAGTTCGGCGGCAAACTGCCGGGCATGCTCCAGGCCGGCCCGGGTGGCATTGCGACTGCCGACAACACCAAGCTGGTCTTTGTGCAGCAAGTGGAGATCACCTCGGCCATACAGCAGTAACGGAGCATTATGTGTATGCCGGAGGGCATCAGGGTAGGTGGCTTCACCATAGCCCATCAGGAAGATGCCGGACGCCCGGCAGGCCGAGCGTATGCGGCCCGCCTCTACCAGCACCGGGTGCCCGGAGTCGCCCGCCTGCCAGGCTATCACCGCTTCAATCGCCTCGGCGGCCAGGCCCAGGGCTTTCAGGGTGGCGGCATTCATGTCGAGAATATCGGTCAGTTGTTCGGTATTGGCGAGGATGCGCTCACGCAGGCGCAGGCCAAACCGTGGCAAAAGAGACAACAGCAGCCAGCGGTCGCTGGCCGATTGCAGACAGGTAGGTGCAGACATCTTTTTCATCCTTGAAAACGACAATGGCCGGGCACTCCGGCCCGGCCATTCTATCTCATTAAAGACGAGCCCATACAGGGGTGATCAGGGGTTCTTGACCCGATCACCCACCGCCAGCGGGCGAGTCGCCTGAAGAATCAGGCCATAACTCATCTTCTCGTAAGACTGGAAAACCATCAGCAGGCCAGCACGCTCGGACGGCAGCTCAATGGTTTCACCGGTAACCGGGTCGCGGACCAGGTTACCGCTCTTCATCACCGCCAGCACGTGGCCCGGCATCAGGCCTTCACGCTCGCCACGGTTGATGGCCACCACGTTGTACTGGCCAATCTGGTTAACACCACCATCCACAGAAATCATCCGGCCCTCAATCTCCTCATCCGGAGAGCTGGGCACAAAGTTGGTGGTCAGCCGGCGGTCTTCGTTGACCAGCAAACGGTCACCGATGCGCACTTCCTCGCTGGAACGGGTCAGGGTCATCGTCAGCACATCGCCGTTTTCAGCGGTGATGTTGCCCCGGGCAATGCTGCGTGCTTCCAGCCCCAGGAATTCGCCGGTTTCAGGATCCACAAACTCTTTGCTGCGACGGAATACGCCAACCCGATCGGCCGGCTTCTGGCCCCGGGCATAGACCCGGTCACCGGCGCCGGTGATGATGCGACCATCTTCACCCTCCAGCACGTAGGGTGCACCGTTAATTTCAGCCGGGGAAACAATGCGGGTGTCGGTCAGGAAGCTGCTGATCGCATCCAGCGGGATGGCGGGAATCGGAGTATCGATCGCTTCCGAGCGGATTTGCGGTGACAGCTTGATGACATCGCTGGTGGATACCTTGGTGATCCGGGGTTTGCCGTCAATATACACAAGCGCCAGGCGATCACCCGGATAAATCAGGTGGGGGTTGGCAACCTGCGGATTAACGTGCCAGATTTCCGGCCAGTACCAGGGGTTGTTCAGGAAGCGAGCTGAAATGTCCCAGAGGGTATCCCCTTTGACGACAGTGTAACGCTCAGGATGATCAGACCGGAGCTCTGGTTGTGCCTGGGCCCAGGAAGTAAACAGCAGCGCCGTCGCTGCCAGAGCGTACAACAATTTCCTCATTGTCTATATCCTTGATCGCGTGCCTTGAATCTTTGCGTTGGGTAACGTCGCAGCGGTATCCCCGCAGCTTATTACGTTGTTATTCCCGTTACTATAGAAGATGTTCGGGTATTTGTGATGTTATCTTTTGTTCTTCCAGTAAATTCTTCCGTCTGCCTGAAAGATTTTAACTATTAACTGATCAGTTTGTACTCAATCGACAATTTATCGGATAATAGCGTTATTCCGTTCTCCTCATCATAGATTCGTGGAGAAAATTTGCGCAGACCGCCGTCGCATTTCAGAGAACCCAAAGCATTATGATTTTAGAGATTCTTGAGTATCCGGACCCGCGCCTTCGCACCATCGCCAAGCCGGTGGAAGAAGTGACCGACGACATCCGCAAGCTGATCGACGACATGTTCGAGACCATGTACGATGCCCCGGGTATTGGCCTGGCTGCTACCCAGGTCAATGTGCACAAACAAATCATCGTTATGGACCTGTCCGAAGACAAAAGCGAGCCCCGAGTGTTCATCAACCCGAAGGTGGAAGTGCTGGATGGCGAACTGGAAGCCATGCAGGAAGGCTGCCTGTCGGTACCCGGCTTTTATGAAGATGTGAAACGCATCGAGCACTGTCGGATTACCGCCAAGGACCGTAACGGTGAAGAATTCGTGCTTGAGGCTACCGGCCTGCTGGCGGTGTGCATCCAGCATGAAATGGACCACCTGAACGGCAAACTGTTCGTGGATTATCTCAGCTCGCTCAAGCGTAACCGCATTCGAAAGAAGCTGGAAAAGCTCCAAAAGCAAAGCGCCTGAGGCGTGAACAGCACAGAACCGAATTCAGACCGGGTTACGACCCGGTTTTTTCGTATCAACGACACAGAGAACTAACCACCGTGCGCATTGTTTTTGCCGGAACGCCGGATTTTGCCGCCACTGCCCTCAACGCATTGATTGAAGCCGGTTACACCGTGGTTGGCGTTTACAGCCAGCCAGATCGCCCCGCCGGGCGTGGCCGTAAACTGATGCCCAGCCCTGTCAAACAGGTCGCCCTGGACGCCGGCATTCCTGTGTTCCAACCGGTCAGCCTGAAACCGGAAGACGCACAGCAGGAACTTGCCGCGTTAAAGCCAGATGTAATGGTTGTGGCCGCCTACGGCCTGATCCTGCCCAAAGCCGTTCTGGACATCCCTACCCACGGCTGCCTGAACATTCACGCCTCCCTGCTGCCGCGCTGGCGAGGTGCTGCCCCGATCCAGCGGGCCATCGCCGCCGGCGACGCCGAAACCGGCATCACCATCATGCAAATGGACGAAGGCCTGGATACCGGCAATATGCTGCTGAAAATCACCACGCCGATCCACGCCGACGACACCGGCGGTGCACTGCACGACCGCCTGGCGGACATGGGTGGCAAAGCCATTGTTGAAGCCCTCGAGCAACTGACAAATGGTGAACTGTCCCCGGAGCCTCAGAACGACGCCAACGCCAGCTACGCCCACAAGCTATCCAAAGAAGAGGGCCACATCGACTGGTCCCGCAGCGCCCTTGAAATCGAGCGGCTGATCCGCGCCTTCAACCCCTGGCCCGGCACCTTTGCCGATCTGGGCGAGCAGCGTATCCGCCTTCATCAGGCCACCGCACTGGCTCAGAGCAGCGACAGGGTGCCAGGCACCGTGATCCGTCGCGAGAGAGAAGGCGTTGAAGTCGCCTGCGGCACCGGCACCCTGAAGATTACATCGGTGCAGTTACCCGGCAGCAAGGCCCAGAGCATCAACGACCTGATCAACGGCGGCAAGCAGGTGCTGCTGCCCGGACAGGAGCTGAGGTGATCATGGCGCATCAGCCCCTGCCATTTCGAGCGGTCGCCGCCAAGGTATTGCTGGCGGTAGAGAGCGGCCAGTCATTGTCCCAATGCCTGCCGCTGGCTTTGAATCAGTTGCCGCCGGAACAACGGCCGCAACTGCAGGCAATCTGCTACGGCACTTGCCGCTGGTTTCACCGGCTTGAGGGTGAGCTGAATCAGCGCCTGAGGAAACCTCTGCGCAAGCCGGAACGGGTGGTTCACCAGCTGATGCTGGTGGCGCTGTTCCAACTTAGATTCAGCGAACAGGCCACCTACGCGGTGCTGAACGAAACCGTGGAAGCCTGCCGGGCTCTGGACAAACCGCACCTCACCGGCCTGGTCAACGGCGTATTGCGTGCGGCCGAAAGGGAAGGGGCAACGGAACCAAACGACGACAGCAGCCGCTATAGCCATCCGGCGTGGATGGTGGAAAAGCTGCGCCACAACTGGCCGGATAACTGGCAGACCATTCTGGACGCCAATAACCAGCAGGCACCCATGACATTGCGGGTCAACGCCCTGCGCTTCAGCCGCGACGAGTACCTGGGGCTGCTCTCTGAGGCGGGCATTGAGGCCAAACCAACCCGTTTCGCCCCCCATGGCATTCAGCTTGAACGCCCGGTACCGGTCGACCGCCTGCCCTGGTTCGACGATGGCGGCGCCAGCGTTCAGGACGAAGCCGCCCAACTGTGCACCACCCTGCTGGATCTGGCACCGGGACAACGAGTACTGGATGCTTGCGCAGCCCCGGGCGGCAAGACCTGCGCCATTCTGGAAGCCTGTAGCGGACTGAAAGAAGTGGTCGCCATCGACGAATCCGCCGAACGCCTTCCCCGGGTACAGGAAAACCTCGATCGGCTCGATCTTCACGCCATTCTGAAACAGGCCGATGCCGCCGATATCGAAAGCTGGTGGGATGGTGACCAGTTCGACCGAATCCTGCTGGATGTGCCCTGCAGTGCCACCGGTGTGATTCGACGGCACCCGGACATCAAACTGCTGCGCCGTGAATCCGACATCGTTCCCCTGGCCAGCATTCAACTTGGCCTGCTGGACGCCATGTGGTCTATCCTGAAACCCGGTGGGAGACTGGTGTACGCCACCTGTTCCGTGTTTCCGCAGGAGAACCACCGTATAATCCACCGATTCCTGAAACAACAGGCTCAGGCAAAGCTGATCAACATCAACGCGGACTGGGGCAAGGATATGACCACCGGACGCCAGTTACTGCCGGACCCCAACAGCCATGACGGCTTCTTTTATGCCGTGCTGGAGAAAACTGAACTATGAAAATCATGATTCTCGGTGCGGGCCAGGTAGGCGGCACCCTGGCAGAGAACCTCGCCAACGAAGCCAACGACATCACGGTGATCGACAGCGACAGCGCCCGTCTTCGTGAGCTTCAGGACCGGCTCGATATCCGTACCATGCACGGCAGTGCCTCTTACCCCACGGTACTGCGCCAGGCCGGAGCCGAAGACGCAGACATGGTGATCGCGGTGACCAACAGCGATGAAACCAACATGGTGGCCTGTCAGGTGTCCAAACTGCTTTACAAGACACCCACCACCATCTGCCGGGTGCGGGCGAATGCCTACCTGGCCAAATCCGAGCTGTTTTACCGCCGGGATATGGACAAAGACCTGGACAGCCTCCGGGGCTTTCCCATCGACGTGCTGATCAGCCCGGAGCACCTGGTGACAAAGCACATTACCCGGCTGATCGAATACCCGGGCACACTCCAGGTGCTCGAATTTTCCAAGGGACTGGTCCGGTTGGTGGCCATTCGCGCTACCAAAGGCGGGCCACTGGTAGGCCATGAGCTATCGTACCTGCGCACCCACATGCCCAAAATCGATACCCGGGTGGCCGCCATTTTCCGGAAAGACCGCGCCATCATGCCCCAGGGTGACACGGTTATCGAAGACGGCGATGAGGTGTTCTTCATTGCTGCCTCGGACCATATCCGTTCGGTGATGAGCGAACTGCAGCCCCAGTCCAAGCCCTACAAACGTATCTTTATCTGTGGCGGCGGCAACATCGGCTATCGCCTGGCTAACACCCTGGAGAGCCGTTACCAGGTCAAGATCCTGGAGCGTGACCACGACCGCTGTGTGATGCTGTCCGAACGCCTGCGCAAAACCGTGGTACTGGAAGGCAACGCCGCCAATAAAGATATCCTGCTGGAAGAGAACATCGAAAACACCGATGTGTTCTGCGCCGTGACCAACGACGACGAAGCCAACATCATGGCGTCCCTGCTGGCCAAGCGCCTGGGGGCCCGCAAGGTGCTGACCCTGATCAACAACCCGGATTACGTGGATCTGATCCAGGGCGGCGATATCGATGTCGCCATCTCGCCACAGCAGACCACCATCGGCAGCCTGCTTACCCACGTGCGCCGGGGCGATGTGGTTAATGTTCACTCTCTGCGCCGGGGCGCCGCAGAGGCCATCGAGGCCATCGCCCACGGTGATCACCGGTCATCCAAAGTAGTGGGCAAGCGCCTGGACGAAATCAATCTGCCCCCGGGCACCACCATTGGCGCCATTGTTCGTCACAACGAGGTGCTGATTGCCCACGACCACCTTCGAGTTCAGCCCGATGACCACGTGATCCTGTTCCTGGTGGATAAAACCCGTATCCGGGATGTGGAAAAGCTGTTCCAGGTGGGCCTCACCTTCTTCTGATTGATCTCAAGCAAAACAACACCCTGGCTGGCACTTAGAAATGCAACGCCAGCCAGCGTATAATGCGCGTTTTCAAATTTTGGAGTGTCCCGGAAACCCGGGCGCCACACACAGACTGACCAGCAGGCAAACGTCGTGACAGACAAGGCAACCAACAACTCCGCGCCGGACATCAAGACCTTCCAGGGTCTGATCCTGGCACTGCAGAATTTCTGGGCGCAGCACGGCTGCGTGGTTCTCCAGCCCCTCGACATGGAAGTGGGCGCCGGTACTTTCCACCCGGCCACCTTCCTGCGTTCCATCGGCCCGGAGACCTGGAACTCAGCCTATGTGCAGCCCAGCCGCCGCCCAACGGATGGCCGCTACGGCGAGAACCCGAACCGCCTGCAGCACTACTATCAGTTCCAGGTGGTTCTGAAGCCATCGCCGGACAACATCCAGGAGCTGTACCTGGATTCCCTGCGCGCCCTGGGCCTGGACCCGCTGGTACACGACATCCGTTTTGTTGAAGACAACTGGGAATCCCCCACGCTCGGCGCCTGGGGTCTGGGTTGGGAAATCTGGCTGAACGGCATGGAAGTGACCCAGTTCACCTACTTCCAGCAAGTGGGCGGCCTGGAATGCTATCCGGTCACCGGCGAGCTGACCTACGGCCTTGAGCGTATCGCCATGTACCTGCAGGGCGTCGACAGCGTGTACGACCTGGTGTGGACCAAGGGCCCAGACGGCGTGGTCACCTATGGCGACGTGTTCCATCAGAACGAAGTTGAGCAATCCACCTACAACTTCGAACACGCCGACACCGAGTTCCTGTTCCACAGCTTCGACGTCTATGAGCGGGAAAGCGCCCGCCTGATCGACGCCGGGCTGCCACTGCCTGCCTACGAACAGGTTCTGAAAGCCTCTCACACCTTCAACCTGCTGGACGCCCGCCACGCCATTTCCGTGACCGAGCGCCAGCGTTTCATCCTGCGTGTACGCACCCTGGCACGCTCCGTTGCCCAGGCCTACTTCGAAAGCCGCCGCAAGCTGGGCTTCCCGCTGGCCCCCGAGCATCTTCGCAAGGAAGTGCTGGCGGCCGCCGAGGCTGCTGACGCCAAGGCCAACAAGAAGGGCAAGAAAGCCAACAAGGCACCGCAGGAACAGGGGAACGCATAATCATGGCAACACAGGATTTTCTGGTCGAACTGGGCACCGAAGAGCTGCCTCCGAAAGCCCTCAAACCGCTGTCTGATGCCTTTACCCAGGGCATTGCCAAGGGCCTGGAAGAGGCCGGCGTGGCATTTGGTAAAGTGGAAGCCTTCGCAGCACCCCGTCGCCTCGCGGTGCGCATTCGCGACCTGGCCGATGCCCAGCCCGACAAGCCGGTAGAGAAGCGCGGCCCGGCAGTAAAAGCTGCCTTTGATGACGCCGGCAACCCGACCCGGGCCCTGACCGGCTTTGCCACCTCCTTGGGCATTACTCCGGACCAGCTCGACACCCTGGAAACCGACAAGGGGGCCTGGCTGGTGTACCGCACCGTGGAGCAGGGCAAAGCCACCGTTGAGCTGATGCCCGAGCTGGTGGAGAAATCCCTGGCCGCGCTGCCGATTCCCAAGCGCATGCGCTGGGGAGCCCACAAAACCGAATTCGTGCGCCCGGTACACTGGCTGATCCTGCTGTACGGCAACAAGGTGATCGACACCCCGGTAATGAACCTGAAGCCCGGCAACAAAACCCGTGGCCACCGCTTCCATTGCCCGAAAGAGCTGATCGTGCCAACACCGGCCGATTACGAAGTGGTACTGAAGCAGGAAGGCTACGTGCTGGCCGACTTCGCCGAGCGCCGTGAACAGATCCGCCAGGGCGTTACCCAACTGGCGGAAAAAGAAGCCGGTGGCAAAGCCGTGATCGACGAAGACCTGCTGGATGAAGTCACTGCCTTGAACGAATGGCCGGTACCGCTGATGGGCCGCTTCGAGAAACGCTTCCTGGACGTACCCGCCGAGGCGCTGATCTCCTCCATGAAGGAGCACCAGAAATACTTCCACGTGGTGGATACCAACAACCAGATGCTGCCGCTATTCATCACCGTAGCCAACCTGGAAAGCAAAGATCCCTCACAGGTGATTTCCGGTAACGAGAAAGTGATTCGCCCACGCCTGTCCGACGCGGCCTTCTTCTATGAAACCGACCGCAAGACCAAACTGGAAGACCGCATCGAGGCCCTCAAGCCCATCGTGTTCCAGGACAAACTCGGCAGCCTTTACGACAAATCCGTGCGGGTGGCTGCGCTGGCGAAGAAGATCGCCGACGCCATCAACAGCGACCCGGCCCTAGCCGAGCGCGCCGCCATGCTGGCCAAGACCGACCTGGTCACCGAAATGGTGCTGGAGTTCACCGATCTGCAGGGCATCATGGGCCAGTACTACGCCAGCAACGACGGCGAACACGCCGACGTGGCCAAGGCCCTGAACGAGCAGTACATGCCGCGCTTTGCCGGCGACGACCTGCCCACCACCCTGACCGGCTGCGCCGTGGCCATCGCCGATCGCATCGACTCCCTGGTGGGCCTGTTCGGCATCAACCAGCCGCCTTCCGGAACCCGTGACCCGTTTGCCCTGCGCCGGGCCTCCCTGGGTGTGCTGCGGATCATCATCGAACGCCAGCTGCCGCTGGACCTGCAAACCGTGTGTGAGTGGGCCGAGCAGAACTTCACCGTGCTGACCGAGCAGAACACCGCCAGCACCGTGGTGGACTACATGCTCGAGCGCTTCCGTGCCCACTACGACGAGCAGGGCATCGGCGCCGAAGTTTACCTGGCCGTGCACGCCCGCCGCCCAACCCGCCCGCTGGACTTCGACCGCCGGGTGAAGGCCGTAGAAGCCTTCCGCCAGCTGCCGGAAGCCCTGGCCCTGGCCGGCGCCAACAAGCGGGTGTCCAACATCCTCACCAAGCAGGGTGGCGACAGCATCGGTGAAACGGTGGATAACGCACTGCTGCAGGATACCGCCGAGAAGACCCTGGCCGCGAAGGTAGAAGAGCAGGCGCAGGAAGTGCTGCCGCTGTTCGAGCAGGGCGACTACGCCAGCGCACTGACCTCCCTGGCCAGCCTGCGCGAGCCGGTAGACACCTTTTTTGACGACGTGATGGTGATGGCAGACGACGAAGCCGTGCGCAACAACCGCCTGGCACTGCTCAACCGCCTGCGCAACCTGTTCCTGCGAGTAGCCGATATATCCCTGCTGCCAACGGCCAGCTAAGGGACCGCTCCGCAGTTATACGGATAAATTTCCCCAGGGACGGGGGTAGTAAAACGGCCGGCAATCCGTATAATACCGGCCGTTGATCGGCGTGTAGCGCAGCTTGGTAGCGCACTTCGTTCGGGACGAAGGGGTCGGAGGTTCGAATCCTCTCACGCCGACCATTTTCCCTCCTGTTTTGTATTTCCCAAAATTGACTCCTTACCGGTTCCACCACCGGAAGCGTCTGAGTTTCTGTATCCTTGATAAGTCTGCTAATGTTCTGCCGTACGACTGTCGCGGAGGGATACATTGAACAAGGCAACGGAATTCAAGTCCGGCAACTTTTCGTTTTTGTCAGAGCACGATTCCTTATTCGTGGAACTGGCCGAATCCGCCGAACGTGCCTTCGCCAGTGACCCTAACACCACTCTGATCAAACTCCGGCAGCTGGGTGAAGCCCTGGCCCAGCATCTGGCCGCGCTCTCCGGTATTGAGTTTGACGAACAAACCAGCCAGTCCGAACTGCTCTATCGCCTGAACCGGGAATTGCGGCTGGAACCGCAGATCAAAGAGCTGTTCCACATCCTGCGTATCGAGGGCAATAAGGCCACCCATCAGTTTCGCACCCAGCACAAAGAAGCGATGGATGGCCTGAGAGTGGCGCGGGCTCTGGCCATCTGGTTTCACCGTTCTTTTGGTAAAGCCGGTGCTAGCTTCAAACCCGGCCCCTTTGTACCGCCCGCAGACCCCAGCGCCCAGTTACGCCAGCTCCAGAGCGATATCGAAAAACTCCGCCACGATCTGCAACATGCCAACATGGAGCTGGACAGCAGCCAGCAGCTCAGCCAGCTGATCGAGAAAGAGAAAGCCGAGTACGAAGCCCTGGCCGTGGCCATGGACGAAGAATCCCGCGCTTTGGCCGAGCAGGCCCGCCAGCACGAACAGGCCCTGAGCCAACAGCAACAGGCCTACGAGCAAAAGATCAAAGCACTGCAACAACAGCTCGCGGAGCAGGGCGAACAAACCGTTAATCAGCAGCGCCAGCAGGTGGCTAAACAGACCAAAGCCGCCACCGACACCCTGGTACTGAACGAAGAACTCACCCGCATCCTCATCGACCAGCAACTGCAGGAAGCAGGCTGGGAAGCCGACAGCCAGGACATCACCTTCCAGAAAGGCGCCCGCCCGGAGAAAGGCACCTATCGTGCAATCGCCGAATGGCCCACCAACCAAAACGGTGAAAAGGGCAGGGCCGATTACGTGCTGTTTTTCGGGCTTACGCCCATCGCAGTAGTAGAAGCCAAGAAAGAGAACACCAACGTGGCCGGCAAAATCCGCCAGGCCGAGCGCTACAGCAAGGGCTTCAAAGTGGAAGCTCCGTTAGTGGGTGCCTGGGAGTTGATGGGCCGCACCATCGCCTGGCCTGCAGACGAAAGTGGCCATTACCACGTGCCCTTCGTGTATTCCTGCAACGGCCGGCCCTATGTCCCGCAACTGGCGGAGCAGTCCGGCACCTGGTTCCGGGACGTGCGCGAGCCCAGCAACCTGCGCCGGGCACTGCCGCAGTTCCACACCCCCGGCGGCCTGCTGGATTTGCTGGAAAGGGACAAGGAAAACGCTGAAAAACTGTTGAAGGCAGAGCCCTTCGGCTACCTGAAACTTCGGGACTATCAACAGAACGCCATTGTCGCCACTGAACACGCCCTGGGCCAGCAGGCCATCGATGCCTTCAACGAAGCACCGCTGGAGCAGAACCACACCCTCAGCAAGATCTACAACGTCGCCGAACTGGGCGATATAGCCGCTGAGGCGGAAACCCGCATCCAGGTGGCCACTGTGCAGGCCATGGTCAAACGCATCTTTATGAGCGATGAGCCACCGCCCATCGACCAGTTCGACTGCATCATCATCGATGAAGCCCACCGGGGTTACACCCTGGACCAGGAAATGACCGATGGCGAACTGGCCCTGCGGGACACCAACCAGTACCTGTCCAGCTACCGCCGGGTGCTGGACTATTTCGATGCCGTGAAAATCGGCCTGACCGCAACACCGGCCAAACACACCAGCGAGATCTTCGGTAAACCGGTGTACACCTACTCCTACCGGGAAGCGGTGGCCGACGACTGGCTGATCGACCACGAACCGCCCATCCGCTACGAAACCCTCCTTACACAGAACGGCATTACCTTTGAGAAGGGCAAACCGGTCGAAGTCATCAACCGCCAGACCGGAGAAGTGGACACCACCGAGCTGGAAGACGAACTCAGCTTCGAGGTGGACGCCTTCAACCGCCGGGTGATCAACGAGAATTTCAACCGGGTGATCTGCGAACAGCTGGTGCAGGAGCTGGACCCGTTCGGCGATGAAAAAACCATGATCTTCTGCGCCACCGACCTGCACGCCGATATGGTCAAACGCCTTTTGGACGATGCCTTCAAGGATCTCTACAACGGCCAGTACAACGAAGCCGCCGTCGCCAAGATCACCGGCCAGAGCGACAAGGTGGAGCAGCTCATTCGCCGCTACAAGAACGAGCGCTACCCCAACATTGCCATTACTGTGGACCTGCTGACCACCGGCATCGACGTGCCGCGCATCTGCAACCTGGTGTTCATGCGCCGGATACGCTCACGCATCCTGTACGAACAGATGATTGGCCGCGCCACCCGCCGCTGCGATGACATCGGCAAAACCGTGTTCCGCATCTACGACCCGGTGGACATCTACGCCGCCCTGCAGGATGTAAACACCATGAAGCCCCTGGTGAAAGACCCCAACATCACCCTGGAGCAACTGGTCGACGAACTCACCGACGACGAGCAACTGGAAAAAGCCCTCAACAGCCCCGGCGAAGTTCCCGACGAAAGCCAGGCCGACGTGGTACTCAGCCAGCTCAGCCAGAAGCTTATGCGGGTGCTGCGCAAGGCCGACAACAAAGCCGAAAACCGCCCGGAACTGAAACAGAAACTGGACGAACTGCACCAGAGCTGGGGCGTGGAACCCAGATCCCTGCACACCCACCTGCACCAGCTCGGCCCCCGCCAAGCCTCTGAGTTCATCAAGCAGCACAGCGGCCTGCTGAGCCAGTTAGCAGAGGTGAAATCCTTGGTCGGCAGCGAATATATGCCGCTGATTTCCGACCACGAAGACGAAATCCGCGAACGTATCCAGAGCTACGGTGTACACGACAAGCCGGAAGACTACCTGGACAGCTTCAACGAGTTCATCAAACAGCAACTCAACCAGTCCGCCGCGCTCACAGTCGTGGTCAACAAACCCCGGGACCTGACCCGGGAACAGCTTCGGGAAGTAAAACTGCTGCTGGACAACCACGGCTACTCCGAAGCCCGCCTGCAAAGCGCCGTGCGCAACCAGACCAACAAAGACATCGCCGCCAGCATCATCGGCTACATCCGCCGCGCTGCGCTGGGCGAGCCGCTGATTCCCTTCGAACAGCGCGTGGCCGAGGCCATGGACCGCATCCTCACCCAGCACAACTGGACCCCGAACCAGCGCAAATGGCTGGAACGCCTGGCCAAGCAACTGGTGCACGAAGTCATCATCGACCGGGAGTTTGTGAACCACCGCTTTGCCGATGATGGCGGAGCCAAGCAGATGGACAAGGTGCTGGGGGCGCAGCTGGATACAGTGCTGGATGAGTTGAATGAAGCTATGTGGCCGGAGCGGAGTGCGTAGCCATGCTAGCCAACAGCATCACTCCGCAGATTTAAAACCAGGCAACCCGCTCTGAGCACGCCATTGCTCAACAATTTCGACAATACGCTCTGGCGTTGAATCCTCTGGATTCTCCGGATAAAAAATCAGGTCAGAACCAGCTGGGTGCCCGGAAACAGCATTAAAGTGTTCTAAAAGACGATCTTGGTGCTCATCAGACCCTTCTACTTCGGAAATGGTTACCACTAACGCCATAAACTCATTTCTGGTGTAGTTTTGTAATTGATTCTTTGGGTCCATAGGAGAAATTATTCAATTTCCAAAGTGTGGCCGCCTTGCTTGAATTCTTGCTGAATATCTTTAATCACTTCTTCTACCTCATCCTTAGTCAATGCGTCATGGTCATTTGGAGAGTCCCATGCTTTGATCTCATTTTTGAATATTGCAAAACCCATTTTGTCATTCGGCGGGAAGAACATTTCGCCAGGCACAGTAATTTTCCGCCCTTTTATTTCAACCCGTATGTGGCCGCGTGAAACTTCCAAGATCATTGTTTATCCCTCACAAATATTTCCGTCTCTACCTTAGTGACAGGGTCAATCGTAATGATTCTGTCGACATTTGGATTATTAATTAATGCGGGCAACTCGGCTGTTTCCCATACATTTCCTGGCCGTAGATTTCTTCCAATTACTGCCCGAACTGTACCCGAAACTCCTTTCGCATAATCTGCAGAGATAGCCTTCCATGCTTGTACAACTTCTGGGTTACCAGTATCCCACGTCGGCATATGGATGTGTCGCTCCTCTATAAGCGCTTCCAATGTTGTGCCCTTGTTCTCAGTCGCAATTTTGCGCGCAACAGACTCTCCCCCCACTCCATCCGTTCTACCTGACCAGAAAAACGCTGTATTTGGTTTAGTTTCAACCGGATAAGTCAGATTAATTTTCTTTGCAACCCTCTCCCCGCCGCTTCCAGACGCCTTCTGAAAAACCAGATACAACGGCTCAATCCCACTATCCTTCGGAAAACTCACGATCAGCTCAACCTGATCCTCAAAGGGCCGCTGATAGCCCGGCGGCGAATGTTCCTGGCCATCCTCCTGGATGGGCGTCACCAGAATGCTGTA